>JBOHTC010000236.1:0-152878 GCA_050733495.1 Gemmatimonadaceae bacterium
CATCAACCTACTGCCTGACTTTTTCGCAGTTCACAACAGTACCGACCGTGTCGCCGCCTATCTCCGCTACTTCGAAAATCACCGCCGCTTCCTGGAAGCTTACTGGCACAACTACGTTCTCGATCCCGCTGGACCACATTTCCTGGAAGTAGTCCGTTCCGCAGCTCTGGCAAGCCGCGTAGACCTTCGGACGATGCTCGAGAGAATCGACGTCGTCTCTCTTGCGAGAAATACGGAGGAGCAGTGCAGAACTCTGCTGGATATCGATACTGATATCGACGTTGTTCTGATGGTTGGAGTAGGAGCCGCCAATGCGGGCGAGCTCGTTGTAGACGGAAAGGGTATCGCTTTCGTATGCCTCGAACACTTCACGAGCGTCACGAATCCGGAAACCCAGGGCCTGGGACTCGATCCTGAGCTCATTCCCCTGTGGCTGGCGCACGAGATTGCCCATACGGTTCGCTACACCTCTCCGACCAGCCGTAGCGAGATGAGACAGCTCATCGAAGACGCAGGTGGCTACTACTCCTATTGGGAGACAGGTAGACGAACGACGCTTCGCGAGCTCATGATCAACGAAGGTCTGTCTACTCACGTTTCGCGTGCGATCAGTCCGGGACACGCAGCGTGGGAATATTACGGGTATACGCGGCGCGAATATGCGAGCGTCCGCGAGCTCGAGCCGCTCATGAGCCGCGCTCTCGGAGCCGATCTGGATCGCGCAGGTCTTGGTCTCAGACTTCGATATCTATCTGGCGGAATGAGCGACGATGCGCGCACCGTGGACCGCCACGTCTTTCCCGAGCGGAGCGGCTATTTCCTCGGCGCAAAAATGGTCGAGCCGGCCGTAAACTCGCGAGGATTATCGTGGGCAGTTCGCGCGAGCGCCGCAGAGATCACCTCCATTGCCAGTTCTTCGGCAGCGTCGGCCTAGAGCTATTTCCCCACACAGAAAGAGCTGAAAACTCGGTCGAGTACGTCTTCCACATCCACAGCCCCGACGAGCTCCTCCAGAGCATGGACGGCAGCCCGCAGATGCACCGACGCGATGGATACGGGAAGGTTGCTTTCCACCCAGCCCTGCCGAAAAGCCTCGATTTCCTCGAGCGCTAGACTGAGAGCCCGAAAGTGCCGGGCCCTGGTGAGTATCGGGAGATCGACAGGCACCTCTCCGTAACTGGTCTCCACGATGTCTTCGATCGCGGCAAGTAGCCGGCTCAGCCCGGTACCATTTGGCGCGCTTACCCCGATTTCCGTGCGACACGCAAGTTGGTCATCATTTGCCACTAAATCGATTTTGGTCCTCACGGGGATGACGGGGGCAGCCGACCTCTCGGCAATTTTGAGAGAGGTCCTATCGAGCTCTTCGCGGGTCTCTGCACAGGCTAGGATCACGTGGGCTGCTGCCAGATACCGCTCGCTGACTTCTATTCCCAGACGCTCGATCGGGTCTACTGAGTCCCGAAGTCCAGCTGTATCAACAATTCGCAGTGGAAACTTTCCATTGTCTATGACTGCTTCGAGGGCATCACGCGTAGTGCCCGGAATCTCCGTCACTATTGCTCTGGACCTTCCAAGAAGAGCGTTGAAAAGGGATGACTTGCCCGCATTCGGCGGTCCCGCAATCACCACTACCGCGCCTTCCCTAATGAGCTCGCCTGCTGGCGCCGTCGCGAGAAGTGATCTGATCGAGTCGATAAGGGTCGCCGTTGCAACTTCAATTTTCTCCGAGGCAATTGGGCCATCATCCTCCTCAGGAAAATCAATGTCATAGGCGAGGAGCGCTTCGAGATCCAGTAAGTTTTCCCGCAAGCCAAGCAAACGGCGAGAGAGCCCACCGTCTAGCTGCGCAAGCGCGGTTTCCTGCATTCCACGCGATTGCGCATCGATGAGATCCCCGATTGCCTCGGCCTGAAGAAGATCCAGCTTTCCATTCAGCACCGCCCTCCGAGTGAACTCACCACCCGTTGCCTGCCTCGCGCCCGATGAGATGAGAACAGCCAGGATAGACGCCGGCACCACATATCCGCCGTGCGCCGATATTTCTAAAGTATCTTCGCCCGTGAACGAGTCCGGGCCAGGAAACAGGATGACGAGAGCCTCATCGAGGAGGAGCTCTTCACTCAGCACCCCGCTGAGATAGGCCGTACGAGCTCGCGCTGGCCATGGTCGAATGTGTTTCCTTCCAATTTCAAACGCGGCTGGACCGCTCATCCTGATCACCGAGAGCGCGCTTCTGCCTGGCGGAGTGGCAATGGCAGCGATGGTGTCCTCGAGCTTGAGTGACATCGGTCAGCTCACGGAGCTGCCGTCGGAAGCAGGAAGCTGGTACCAGGCTCTAGAATCTTCACTGCCGGATGAAGAGGATGATTTTCCAGGGTAGCCCTGAGGCGTTCGATAGCGTCAAAAGCAGTTGAAGTCACGTGATTGAACGTGCCCCAATGGTACGGAATGAAGTATCGGGCCTTCAGTCGCTCGAAAAGCGTGAGGGCATCAGAGCTGGTTAGATGGCCCTTCCGGAAGCCGCGCTTCCATCGAGGGGCGTAGCCGATCGGAAGGAGTGCGAGATCCAGACACCGTCCGTGGGCTGCGAGGTGATGTTCTACGAGATGGGTCGTATCGTGGCTCAGTGCGGTATCGCCCGCGAAAAAACACGAAGTCTTATTAGTCTCAATGAGATACATATTTGCGGCGCTACGCCACCGGTCTATCCCATACCTGTTCCCCTTGTGCGTGGCAGCAGCTGCACGAATCCTCACGCCGGCGACATCGACAGCAGAGCCCGCTGCAACTCCAATGGCGTGCGCATATCCCTGTTTACCCAACCACTTCGCTATCGGTGGTGGCGCGAACAGCGAAATGTTATTCGGCAGCGCGTCCAGTGATTTGAAAGAGAGATGATCGGCGTGGGCGTGGGTCAGTAGTATCGCATCGAGCTTTGGCAGGGCCTCGAGCGCGATCCCGGGTGCGCTCACCCGCCGCAGGAATTTTCCAAGTGCGGGCTCGAAATTGGGGTCGGTTAGAATCCTCTGGCCGCCGATCTCAATTAGTAGCGTGGCGTGACCAATATACGTCACCCGCAGCATGTCGTTCTATCCGGCCGGACGGATTTTTGCCCGCTCCCGGGCGATAAACCACTGCTGGGGAAGCGCGGCTATGTTTTGGGCCGTGTAGTACAGATTCAAGCCCGAGGCCAGGTTCAGAAGTACCACTGTCATCATGACCGGAAACATGTACCCCATCATCTTTGCCTGAGGATTCGGAGGCGCATTACGCATTCCGATCCACGACAATACGTACATCGACGCGCCCATTAGAAGAGGCAGGATGTAAAGCGGGTCCCGGACGGAGATATCGTGCAGCCAGAGGAAAGGAACACCGCGGAATTCAATCGTGTTCTGAAAAACGAAAAAGAGAGCGAAGAGAATCGGCATCGGCAGTAGGGAAGGCAGACAGCCTGTAAGGCCTGCAAACGGACTCACACCCGCTTCCTGGTAGACTTTCATTATGGCTTCGCGCTGTTGGACTGGATCTTTGTACTTCTTTTGCGCTGCTGAGAGCTTGGGCTGGAGCTCCTGCATCCGAAGACTCGACCGCATCGTACTTTGATTGAGCGGCCACAGTGCGAGACGTACAAGAATTCCAAGAATTACCAGTACCCACCCGTAACTCAGATTGAGACGTGTATGCATCCAACGCACAGCTTGAATGACTTTTGACGCGATTGGGTGGACCACGCCCTGTAGAAAGCGCCAGCCGTACGGATTGACGTGATCGAAGTCTCGGCCCATTCGCGCCAGGCGTTGTGATTCCTGAGGGCCTGCATATACGTCGAACCCGAACTTGCTCTCTTTGACTGCTTCGACAACACTCGCAGCAGCCGTCGTGGCAATCTTCGATGTCCGGGGACCTCCGGTAAGCGATACCTCGCTGAATAACGTGCCGGTGGTAGGCGCCAGAACCCCAACGACAAAGTATTTGTCCTTCACCGCAACCCAGCTCAATGGCCCCGGTTCCAGCGTGCGCTCGCCCGGATCCAGCTTTCCAAACAGCACACTCCTGGCATTATCACGCTCCGACTTGAAGCTGTAGGCAAGACTCCGATGGTCAGCAACTGTATCGGCTTCTCCAGACCTGAGCGTCTTTGGCATCTCGATGAGTAGATATGTCTGGCCAGGCGCGCCCTTCACAGTCCCTTTGACGCCCATGATGTAGCTCAGAGACGTGTCGCTCGAGATTGTGTATGCAATCGAGACTGCAGCGTTTCCCGCTACGATGTTGTAGGTAAGCTCCTGATCACCTCGAACGTTTGCACTACGCGTAAGCGTGAAAGGAAGCTGTGACAGGTCGATGGTGTCATTAACCGCAACGAGTTTGTATCCGAGAAGCGGTGATCCTGTTGTAGCCAGGTCCAGTGGTCCGCCCAATGGTGACCTGTTCGCATAATCCCGGATTACGATTGAGACCGGTGAAGCCCCTGTGTTACTGAATTTATAACTCGCCTTCGGTGTATTGACCGAGGTCGTCTCCGCACGTTGGCTGACCGCTGCTGGAGTGCCTGTGACGACTGCGCTAGGCACGTTCTGGGAAGCGCTCGGATGACGGACAGCCGGTGTATCCAGCATCGACGAAGTCGTCGACGAAGTGCTGGACAGACCTCTGGATACTGTATCTCTTGTCGCAGCCGTTCGCGAACCCGCTGACTGTTTTGCCGACGGAAACAGGAGCTGCGAAATTGCGATGACAACGAGCGAAAGAAACAGAGCTAGAAAAAAGCGCTTATCCATTCAAGGGACCGGATCATAGCCGCCGGGACGGAAGGGGTGACAGCGAAGAATCCGGCTCACTGACAGACGGACTCCCGCAGTTACTCCATAACGCTCGAAAGCTTGAAGTGCGTACGCAGAGCAACTTGGGTAGTAGCGGCAGCTCGGCGGAAAGAGTGGTGATATAACCAGCTGATAACCACGGATTAGAAGGATAAATACGGATCGCATAGCGCTATTGGCGTGCAGTTTCGAGAGCCCAGCTGACTATCGCATCCACTTCAGTGCGCAGCTGACCGAAACTTGAGCCATATGCCGTACGCTTTGCCCGGAGAAGAAGATCCACTCTACCAATTACGGGCAGTGCTCGGAGCCGCGTGAGTTCCCGGAGGCGTCGTTTGATTCGATTCCGGCCAACTATGTCTTGTCCGTATTTGGGAACCACTATTCCGACCCGTGGATAAAGAAACAGGGAAGCGGCTATCCGAGCTTCGAGACACTCGGTTTGCATCCGCTTCCCTGTACGTCTTAACGACTCCAGCTCAGTTTCTCTCGTAAGCCTGCAGGCACGAGAGAAACGCAGAGGCTTACGCGCCGGCGTATTTCGAAGGCAGCTGAACGGTTAGCCGCTTGCGCCCTTTCTTACGACGGCGACTAAGAACTTCGCGGCCCCATTTAGTCGCCATACGCAATCTGAAGCCATGCGTCCTGATCCGGCGTTTGTTGCGGGGACGGTAGGTGGGCTTGCCCATTAAAATGCTCCGAGAACCAAAAAGATCTGAGGCTGTTGAGAGTCGGTAAAACTATTCCAGCATTGAAGATAGGTCAAGCCATCTGAAGGAGTTCAATTATCGCTCGTTTGACTTTTCCACATAAATCGGCTAGGGTAGCGCGTCATGTCGCTTAGTCCTGCCGAAATCTGGAAACTCCTGCTTGATCGTGCCCGCCAGGAACTTCCAGATCAAACCTTTCAAGCCTGGCTCGAACCAACCGAAGCGCTCTCTGTCGAGGGCGGGACGTTGTTTGTCGGCGCGCCAGATCAATTCACCGCGGACTGGAACGAATCGAAACACGCCAGCTTACTGTCGAGCTACTCTCCAATCGTATTCGGCCATCCCATGAACGTGGTCTTCCGCGTCAACGAAGAACGGAAAAAACGCTCGCAGATGGACTTTTTTGTCGCTCCGCCACCGGCGCAAAAGCCAGTGCAATCCCAGAATGGCACTAACTCGACACCTCTAAGCCAGCGGTACACGTTCGATCTCTTCGTAATCGGCAAGTCCAACGAGCTCGCGGCAGCAGCGGCACTGACTGTAAGCCAAGCCCCAGGACGTGTTTACAACCCGCTATTCATTTACGGAGATACTGGACTTGGCAAGACACACTTAATGCAGGCAGTAGCACACGAGACTCTGCAGCGAAATCCGAATAGCCGCATCACATATGTAGGAACTGAGCAGTTTATGAACGAATTGATTAGCTCAATCCTAGATAGAAGCGGTGCAGATTTTCGCCGTCGATATCGCGAGACTGATCTCCTTCTAATCGATGACGTCCATTTTCTGAAAGGTAGAAAAGAAACTACGCAAGAGGAGTTCTTTCACACTTTCAATGCACTTTATGAAGCTGGTCGCCAGATCGTGCTCACGAGTGATCGCCCACCGGCAGAGATTCCCGGCCTCGAAGCAAGACTAATCAGCCGCTTTCAATGGGGGATGGTCGCCGACATCACCATGCCGGATTTCGAGCACAGAGTAGCCATTCTCAAGCAAAAGGCTCAGCTAGACCGTTTAGAGCTCACTATCCCAGACGACGTAATCCACTTTATTGCTGAGCATGTGCGTTCCAATGTCCGGGAGCTAGAAGGGTCAATAATCAAACTGCTCGCGTATGCTTCTCTCAAGCACAAAGACATAACAGTGGAGGTTGCTCGAGAAGCCCTCCGAGACAAGTTACGAGCAATTGAAGGATTGGAACCCGAAGGCAATGGAGCCCTAAGTATCCTCACAATTCAGCAGGCTGTTGCAAAGGAATGGGGAGTAACCGTTGATGGCCTCCGCTCAAAAACACGAACCAAAACTCTCACGGTCCCCCGCCAAATCGCTATGTACCTCGCAAGAGAGCTTCTAGCAACTCAGCTCGTTGAGATTGGAAACGCTTTCGGCGGTCGGGATCACTCAACTGTCATTCACAGTATTGAAAAAGTTCATCACGTTATCAGCAAAGACTTACAGCTCAAGACTCGGATTAATCGCATTCGAGCAATGTTGGAAACCTTCACCCCAAAACGCAGTCCCTCTGTGGAAACAACCCGCGGCTTCCTTACACCTACTGCAAATGGATAGTTTATCTTCCCTTGCGAACATCTTACCTAACATTAGCCAGGATAGCAGAAAGCTTGCTCGCTCCATAAGTTAGACTCGCTTTACCACAGCTCCACAGTACCTACTACAGCTACTAGCATTTCTCTTTAAAAAAAGCACAGTACCAGGACCTCCACTCGATTCCACAGAGGGAAGGGATGCGTTTCACGATCTCCCGCGAAAAGCTTCAGGAGGGACTCGCAGCTGTTGCGGCGAGCATTCCAGCGAAGACAACACTCCCTGTCCTAGCGAACATTCTGCTCGAGACAACTGATAAAGGGATCAAGCTGTCCGGAACTGATCTTGATATTGCTGTTAGTACTGAGGTAATGGCTGACGTCGATGCACCTGGAGCTGTTACTGTGCCGGCTAAAAAGCTCAGTGAAATTGCGCGGGAGTTACCACCCGCACCGGTGAAAATCGGTGCAGTAGGCGAGCAACGGATAACCCTTGAATGTGGTCGCTCGAAGTTTAAGCTTCTTGGTTTGCCTCGAGACGAATTTCCTACATTTCCGTCTGTGCGATTTAACGAGAGCTGGCGGATTCGATCGGGAGATCTTCAGCAACTGATCTCTCACACATCATTTGCAGTCTCGGCTGAGGAAAGCCGCCCAATCCTAAATGGTGTATTGTGGGAGCTTCGGCCCGATAAAATGCGCATGGTTGCGACGAACGGGCACCGTTTGGCAAAAATGGAAATCCCGATTGACTCGGCAACTGCGCCGGCAAGTGACTTGATCGTTCCACCGAAGGCGCTTGAACAGGTGAGACGTCTATTTCCTGCTGAGGAGGAGCTGGAGATCGCTCGTGGCGATAACCATATTGGTTTCCGATCTCCGTTTACCGCGGTATTTACACGCCTTATCGAAGGCCCATATCCAAACTATGAGCAGGTAATTCCCAAGGATAACGATAAAGTGGCAATAGCGGATAAGATTGCTTTAGCAAGCGCACTCAAGCGAATGTCGGTTATTGCGTCCGATCAAACTCACCGTATCCGACTTTCGTTCAACTCGGGAATGTTGAAGTTTAGCGTTCAGACGCCAGATCTTGGCGAAGCACAAGATGAGCTACCGGTACGGTATACAGGCGACCAGCTCGATATCGGCTTTAACGCCAGCTACTTACTGGAGATTCTGCGGTATATCCCGGGTGACGAAGTACGTCTCACCTTCAAAGCTCCGGAAAGAGCTGCCACGATTGAGCCAGAAAGCTGGAAGGATCCTGCGTCGTACATGTGTCTCGTCATGCCGCTACGGTTGGTGGACTAGGGGACTATCGCGAAATCTTCAACAGTTTCCTGCTTGAACTCCTGTCGCTTTGCTTGTGTGATGATGTCGAAGGTCAGAATCTGACTGATTGATAGATGTATGACCTGACCCGTTTCTGTGTTCAGGTAGTATGTAGCGGTTCCAGTCCCATTCGCGCGAAGCGACACGCGATGCTGTTCTAGTCCGCCCTCTCCCTGAAGATCTGCAGAATCGACTCTTGTAACTGCCACCAGGGAGTGCACGTCTCTTGGAGCCTGGCCTGTCACTGTGAATAATCTCGTGACGTGTGATGACATTGGTATTCCTGCTTGGCAGCCTTTTATGTCAATGGTATCCCTCCAAGCCATTCCTACTGTTAGTGGGTATGGAAATGGTACCAGGAGGCTGTAAAGATCGGCTGCCAGTATCGAGTTTGTCGGGCTGCAACTTTCACCGAAGCTCTTTATAACCAGAGCTCTAGCTGTGAGCGATGCAGAAATCTGTGTCGGTACCTGAATTAGCGAAGGCGGACCAGGATTATCCGTAATTGTGGTGAAGGTATCGACTACCGCAGCTGCATCAAGAGCTGAATCCGTCGTTTCGAGTGTTACAACTTCGTGTGTAAGGTTGTTCGAGACCCTCTGCTGGCTGGCTGAATCAGCATTTTCTACTGTTGCCCTTCTCGTAATTCTGTAGCTGGCCGCTCCGGGTGTATAGTGGAACGCCCATGTACTCGGTTTGGACGTAGGCGAGCTGGGTGAGGTAGAAACTGGTGCTGGAACTGGCTCCGGAATGGCAGGCGAAGTGGGAATCCGCCTTCCCGTGCAGCCTAGAAAGAAGACAGCTAGAAAAACTCGACCACGCATCGTGATGGCGTCATTTGTCGTACTCACAGGTTGAAAATGTGAAACAACCTCCGACAATAATCTTGCCGGAGGTTGTTTGCTAGCGGGGCAATTGGTCTGTAAGCCGGGTTCTGTCGGATCATAAAATGATCCGGACGATCATTTCTCTAAGGGTATGGTCGCCCATACCTTCTAGCAGCCTACCCGCGGTGTCTTTATCGAGGTGGACGCCTCTCGCCGCATATTTGGCCTTGCTCCAGCTGGGGTTTTCCGTGCCACTCGTGTTACCACGAATGCGGTGGGCTCTTACCTCCACCATTTCACCCTTACCACCTGATTGATGGCGGTTTCTTTTCTGTGGTACTTTCCGTCACCGATAGCTCTCGCTTCAGTGCCCAGGAATTACCTGGCAGCTTGTCCACTGGAGCCCGGACTTTCCTCGAATGCGTGTCGTTGGACGCGCATGCGCGATCGTCCGACCAATTGCTCCCGTCTGAAATATAAGCGCAAAGATGACGAAGCGACCTAATTAGCGTCGATTGCTCCTGAGGCGTCTGACGACAGGCTGACGGCAACTCTTATTCTTCCCCAATCAACCGGATTTTCCATCCCGATCGGGAGGATAGTATGTCGTCAGATAATTCCAAGCGGAGCCCAGCGCGAACGCCAGTCTCAACCATCCTGACTCCGCTTGAACGATCGAAGGTGGATGCGGCTGCTCAGGGACTCTGTGATGCCCTGCACCGTGAATCACTCGACGAAATTCTTTCGGACCTCAGGGCGCAAAGAGTTGGATTGGTCCTGATTTCGGTTACTCGTTATGGTTCGCAAAATTCCGCGCGTGTAGCAGCGATGGTTCGGGAATTTCCGCGAGTTCCAGCAGTCGCACTTCTGACGGAAACGCAAAACTCCACTCCGCATACTACGCTGGCTCTCGGACAGCTTGGAATCCGCACTCTGGTTGATGCGAGAATGCCAACAGGATGGCAAACACTCAGAAATCTCTTGGCATCCCAGGGTGCGCCAGATCTCCAGCGTTCCGCGTTAAGCCAGATCAGGCTCGATTTGCCCGGAATCTCGAAGGATTGTTGGAGATTTTTCGAGCTGCTATTCGACAGCTCGCCAAAAATCTCAACAGTGCGTCAACTGGCGCGTCAATTGGATATACTGCCGAGCACTCTGATGAGTCGTTTTTTCCGGGCGAAGCTACCAGCACCGAAACGGTATTTGTCATTTGCGAGACTCATACGTGCCGCTCGGCTTTTCGAGAATCCGGGACTATCGGTGGCTCGAGTTGCAAACCATTTGGACTACTCTTCGCCACAAAGCTTTGGTCGGCACGTGAGGACAATGATGAAAATGTCTCCGGTCAAATTCAGGACATCATACGACGGGCAGGGAATGGTTCAGTTCTTCAGAACTGAGCTTGTTCTTCCTTACGTAGATGTGCTTTGCAATTTTCGACCATCAGCGGCATATCCTGGCTGGATTCCCAAGTCCCATAAACCCGCCAGAGAAGAATGATTTCCTACACCCTGAGGATGTCCATAATCTCGGTGGCAGTCGTAAGAGCTATGACGCCAACTTCCGACTCTTCGATCGCCTCTCGTCCTCCCTCTTCCCGATCGACCAGTGCCAGAACGCCGGCTACGAATACGCCGGCGTTACGTAAAGCGGCTATTGCGCGTAATGCCGAATTGCCGGAAGTGATGACATCCTCGATAACCGCAACTCTATCTCCTGAGTTTAGTGGCCCTTCTATCAATCTTCCTGTTCCATGGGACTTTGGCTCCTTTCGAACGGTGAATGCTTGAAGAGGATGGTCCGAGCCGGCACTTGCGTAGCTTATCGCGTAAGAGATCGGATCTGCGCCGAGGGTAAGACCTCCGACTGCATCGATGTTCCAATCAGTGCTGCGCAATACTGAAAGCCCGAGCGAGCCAATAATCGAAAGCCCGTCAGGGCTCATTGTGGTCAACCGCGCATCAATGTAGAAACTCGACTGCTTTCCCGAGGAAAGAGTGAAGTGACCTAACTTGGCCGAACGCTGAGCCAAGAGCGCAACCAGTGTCGAAGAATCGGTCATGGTGCGTGAGGTTATGGAATCTTATGATTGGAGTCAATGCACCCCTTTTCGGCCATTGGTTTCGATTTTTGGACAGGTCTGGTCGGTTGGATTGTGTCATTGGCGACAGTTCTCGGCCTCGCGTTGGTCCTGCGTCACGAACGTCGCCAAGCTCGTAGTCTCGTCGAAAGGTCGAAGGAGCTTGAAAGGCTCTCTTCTGAGCTTCTGCGGGTTAATCGGATGAAAAGTGAGTTCCTCGCCAACGTGTCGCACGAATTGCGGACGCCTCTCAACGCAATCGTAGGGTTCGTCGACCTTCTGCGTGAGGGTGTTTACGGTGATCTCGCTCCTCGTCAGGTTAAACCGGTCGAGCGGATAGAAGCGTCGGCGAACCATCTTCGTCATCTGGTTGACCAGGTTCTTGATCTCGCAAAGATGGCTGCAGGTCGTCTCGAGATTCATACGGAGACGATTGATCTGCGTCCCTTCGTACTCGACGTTGCAAGCGAGATAGAATCACTCGTTAGTGAAAAAGGGCTGAGTTTGTCGCTTGTTATGGGAGCAGCTCTGCCGCGCATTAGAACCGACCCAACCCATCTGCGGCAGATTCTCGTCAACCTCCTTGGCAACGCCGTGAAATACACAAACGAAGGGGGGATCGTCATCCGTACGCGACTCGTCGACTCGTTGCCTGATAGCGGCCCTCCTTCGCAGGAACGTGGATCCTATCCAACTAATCCTTGGATCGGGATACAGGTGATAGACACCGGAATCGGGATTGACCCGGCCGACCAGACGCGAATTTTTGAAGAATTCGAACAGATTGATGCGGGACCCCGTGGTAACTCTGCAGAGCGAGGTACTGGACTTGGTCTCGCTATCTCGCGCAGGCTGGCGACCCTGATTGGTGGAATGGTCGAGTTGCAAAGCGAGTTGGCAAAGGGCTCGACATTTACCCTGTGGCTGCCGGTAGATCCTGACGATCTATCGACTGCGTCTAAGTAGGCCCCTGACCTTGTCTAGCATTCTTGGCTCGTCTGGAGCAATCGCCGCAGCTTGGGCGAATGCCTTCGCGAAGGCGACTACGCTTGCGTAGCGGTCCATTGGCGATCGTGAAAGCGCACGCATCAGGACGCTGTCAAGCTCAGGCGAGAAGTCAAATTTCCCGTCTCCCGCCTCCCTGAGCCGTATTGGAGGCATTGTAAGGAGTTGAGTGAACATCTCGCGTGGTGCTTTCGCCGTGTACGGCAGACACCGTGTTAGCAGGAAGTAGGCTATTGTTGCGAGACTGTATTGATCGGCTGCCACCGTCACGATTTCTCCAGACAAAGCCTCAGGCGCGATATACATGAGGGTTCCCACGAAGAATCCCGCGCGCGTGAGACGCTCGTCGCTCGATGGCTGGGTGTCGGTCGCGATTCCAAAGTCGAGGAGCTTTACGCGCCGTGTTGTCGCGTCGTACATCACGTTCTCCGGCTTCAAATCGCGATGTACGATTCCAGCGTCGTGGGCGGCCTGAACCCCAGCCGCAATCTGGGAGACGATTGCTGATACCTCGTCCTTGGGAAGAGGCGCGTGCTGCTTGGCGTACCGGTCGAGGATCTCACCTTCGGCCCACTCGATTGCCAGAAAGTGAAGGCCGTTCTCCGACTGACCGATTTCTATCGTTTCGACGACGTTTGGATCCTTGACTCGTGCGCCGTACTTTGCTTCGCGTACGAACCGCGCGACGGCTGTGGCGTCCTGTCGAAGCTTTTCCCGTAGCACTTTGAGAGCAACAGTGCCATGATTCGGATGCTCGGCCAGGTACACGGCGGAGGTCCCGCCTTCACCTACCTCTTTCTTGATGGCATAGCCAGCTATCGTAGCGCCGACCATCTGTTCTCGAGACACGCCGCGAAACTAACAGAAACCGGAGAAACCGGGTAGGGTATTAACGACTCATGCTGACTGCCAGAAGGTGCTACTCGACCCTGTTCTTTCTCGGATTCCTCGTTGTCGCCGGCTGTAGCTCTGCGACATCAGGAGGCAGCTCCCCGAATCCTCGGGCTCTTCCCGAGGAAGGAAGTTCTCCTCCTGACGTGAGTCAGATATACCGTCAGATCGGCCTTCTTGCTGCATCAGGTCCGGTTTCATTTGTCGGAAGATTCGCTGACTTTGCGAGTGCTTCTCCCGACACCACACTCGTGTTGGCAAGCATTTCGATCCCCAATCGCGCTCTGACCTTCGCTCGTGAAGGTGATAAATATCGCGCTCCATACGAAGTACATCTCACGCTTATGCGTAATGGAGTTGAAGCCGCTGATGTAAATGTGACGGAGATAGTCCGGGTTGGTTCGTTCAGAGAAACCAATCGGACAGACGAGAGTGTGATCTTTCAGCATTATTTTCATCTCTCGCCTGGCACATATACCCTCTCGTCCTCCGTTCGCGATGTCGGAGGATCCCGTTCCGCGAGTCAGAACGCTACCATCTCTGTTCCACGTTTAGGTGCTGGCCGCTTATCGACCCCTACTATCGTCTACGAGGCAAGTGGTCGCTCGACCCTGGACTCAACCCCCAAGCTCCTGGCCAGCCCTCGGTCAAGCGCCGTATTTGGGCGTGACAGCACCGTGGCTATTTATGTCGAGGGTTATGGTTCCGGAAATCGACTTCCGGTGAACTTCGTGGTGCGGAACGAGAGAGGTGAGCAAATCTGGCGTGATTCTGCGACGCTGGCACACCGTGGTGCGCTTTTTAGCGGTATCGTGAGCGTTCCCATTTCGGCCGTTGGTGTTGGAGTTGCTCACGTCTTTTTCACGCGCAATGACACGGGAGCCTCTGACACCACTGGAGCTCCCCTTTTTGTGAGTTTCGGTGAAGACATTCCTCTAATGTCTTTTGAAGACATGCTTGGTTATCTGCGATACTTTGGAACTCCATCACGTCTCGACGCACTGCGGAACGCTCCCTTGGAGAAGCGCGCGACCATGTGGGCGGGATTCCTGCGAGCCACTGATCCTATCCCCGAAACACCTGTTAATGAAGAGATGGAGGCTTACTTCGGGAGGATCCAGGAAGCGAACGTCGAGTTCAAAGCCGACCGGAACCCGGGATGGCTATCCGACCGTGGAAGAGTTTTTGTAGGACTGGGCGAGCCCGACCAGATATTCGAGCGAAATGTGAATCAAATGGTCTCACCGACGCAAACGAGCTCGACTGCTCGTTTGCAGATCTGGCAGTACCGTCAATACAACATCCAGCTTGTATTTTACGAAGACGCGGGTCGATGGAGACTGACCCGCCAAAGCGAGACTGAGTTTCTCTCGGCCGTGACGCGACGTCAACGCTAGCCATCCTGCGGGTCTCGCGGCGACAGACCTCGGCGCCCTCGTACTCGGTAAGTACGAGGGCGTTTTATATATTCACTTGATGAAAGCTCCCGAAAGTCCCCGACTGTTTCTGGTAGATGGTTATGCTCTCATCTACCGGGCTTTCTTCGCGCTGATCTCAAGGCCGCTCACCACAAGCAAAGGTGAAAACACGTCAGCAAGTTGGGGTATTGCAAATTTTCTGCAGCGTTTGCTTACCAAGCACCAGCCCGAGTACCTCGGATGGGTGCACGATTCGGGACTTTCATTCCGCCACGAACGTTATCCTGCTTATAAAGCAACCCGTGAGAAGCTGACTGAAGAACTGCAGTCGGATTTCGACAGGGGAATGGACCGCATTTGTGAGATGCTCGACGCCTATCGTATTCCTATACTCACGCTTCCCGGATACGAAGCCGATGATGTGATTGGGACGTTGGTCGCAAAAAGCGTCAAGGCTGGCGTAAATGTCGTCGTAGTTTCGGGTGACAAGGATTTCCAGCAGCTTGTTGGAGCTGGTGTCTGGCTGCTCAACCCCGGTCGAGGCGGCCCGGCGAACGTTGAAGAGCATTGGGTTGGGGTGGAAAACGCGGAGGAACGCCTGGGAATAGCACCGGAGTTCGTCACCGACTATCTGGCGCTTGTAGGGGACTCATCGGACAACGTACCCGGCGTCCGTGGTATTGGAGATAAAACTGCTACCGACCTCGTCAGGCAATACGGACACCTCGAATCGATACTTGCGCATGCCGGCGAAATCACGAAGAAGCGACCGCGCGAAGCGCTTTTCGAGCACGCTGAGAATGCGCGCTTGTCGAAGGAATTAGTCACTATTCGCGACGATCTGCCCGTCGATCTCGATCTGGAATCTCTTAGGCTCAAAGACCCCGATCACGAACGCCTCCGGGATCTATTTATCGACCTCGAGTTTCACTCGCTTGCAAAGGACATCGCCACACAAGCTCCCGCTGAACAGCAGAAACCGAAGAAGAGAGTGAGCTACGTTGCAGTTGACTCGCTCGAAGTGCTGAACAATGCGGTTAGGCGCGCGCGCGAGTCCGGAACGATCGCGATAGACACCGAGACGTTGATAAACAGAGAAAGCCCGCAGTTTGTCGGTCCGTTACGCTCGTGTCTTGTCTCGCTCTCAATTGCAGTCGGTGAAGGGGAGGCTTATTACTTCCCGCTGCAACACAAGCCATATCGCCCCGGTCAGGGTGAGCTTCTCGTCGATGCATCGGGCGATAGATCTGCTACGGATGCACCGGAGGAGCGCGGACTCATTCGGGGAGGAGACGAGGTCGTCCCGAATGATACGCCCAGGAAAAGACGCAGCACCGAATCGGTGGCGATAGCAGCGAGACTGCTACGCGCGAACGGGCACGTGGACGTGAAAAATCTACCTGCTCTCAACTCGGCGGAGATGGAGCCCTTGAGGAGCCTACTCGAGGATCCGTCGATCAGAAAAACGGCCCAAAATGCAAAGTACGATAAGCTCGTACTCCGTTGCGCCGGGGTTAATCTCGCGGGCCTCGATTTCGATACCATGCTAGCGAGTTACGTCCTCGACCCTGGCCGGCGATCACACGGCCTCGACGTCTTGGCCTTGGAATTTCTCGACCATACGATGACGTCGTACACCGATCTCTGCGGAAAGGGCAAAACGGCAATCCCGTTTGATGAGTGCCCGATTGAAGCGGCTCGCGACTATTCCTGTGAAGATGCTGATATGGCACTGCGGCTTCGAACGATCTTCGAGCCGCAGCTCGAATCTCACGAGCTGACGCGACTTTTCGATGGAGTTGAAATTCCGCTTGTGGATGTATTAGCAGAGATGGAGTGGACTGGGATAGCAATCGATTTGCCATGGTTCGCGTCGTTGAAGCAACGCTTTCAAACAGAGCGCGAGGCGGTAGAAAAGCAGATTTATCAGGTGGCAGGTGGGGAATTCAACATCAACTCTAATCTGCAACTGAGAGAAGTTCTGTTTGGAAAGCTGAACCTCCCGGTTCTCAAGAAGACGAGCACGGGGCCCTCTACCGATGCAACTGTCCTCAAAGAGCTTGCCGAGGAAGGCCATGAGCTGCCCAACCTGCTCATGGAATACAGGGAGTTGTCAAAGCTCGAGGGCACTTATCTGGACGCATTGCCGCGACTGGTGAATCCTGCCACGGGACGGTTACACACCTCGTTCAACCAGACCGTCGCAAGTACGGGAAGACTCTCTTCCAGTGATCCTAACCTGCAAAACATTCCAATTCGCCGGGAACTGGGTCGTGACATCAGGCGCGGCTTCATTCCTCGCAGCGGATGGATACTTCTTGCAGCCGATTATTCCCAGATCGAGCTTCGACTGCTCGCCCACCTGTCGCACGATCCGGCCTTCGTTGAAGCTTTTCAGTTAGACGGTGACATCCACAGGCAAACGGCCGCTCTGATATTCGATGTCCCGCTCTCGGCGGTAACGAGTGTGATGCGAGGTCGCGCGAAGACAATCAACTTCGCCACGATTTATGGACAGGGCCCACACGCGCTGTCGCGACAGCTTGGAATCGAACATGCGGAAGCGAAAGAATTCATCAGCCGCTATTTCGAACGTTTTCAGGGAGTAAGGAATTATCTCGACTCCATGGTCGCCTTCGCGCGCGAACATGGATATGTGCAGACGATTTTTGGCAGGCGACGATATATCCCGGAGCTTCGCGAGCGAAACTTCAACATTCGGGCATTTGGCGAACGAACCGCTGCGAACTCGCCAATTCAGGGCTCCGCTGCTGATCTCATCAAGATCGCGATGATAAGAATCAACGACGCGCTCAAAACACGCCAGTTCGAAAGTAAAATGCTACTCCAGGTCCACGATGAACTCGTCTTCGAGGTCAATCCTAACGAGCTGGATCAGATAAGCGAGTTCGTCAAGTACGAAATGGAACACGCTGCGGAGCTGTCGGTTCCTCTTGTTGTGGATCTCGGAGTCGGGAAGAACTGGCTCGAAACCAAGCTTTAGCGACCCGAATGGGGGCGATGGTTCTGGAATGCTGCCCAGTACGCCCCGTTGAGGATGCTCAGTAGATAAAGACAGTCGATGAGGAAAGAGCGCGTGATCACTCCGACGATTGCGAGCTGAACGATGTAGGAAACAATGGTAAACCCAACTCCGAACAAGATTGTCAGAGTTGCAGGGTCGTCTGCGGCAGTGCTTCTCTTGATAGCGATGCATTTCGCGGCTTGAATCGGTACGCGATGGGTGAGGTTCCCCCACCACGCTGAAACGGAGATGTAGACCTGGGGGATTGCTCGATCTCTAAACCAGGTTCGTGGTGCGTCTTTGATTATCGGTGGCGCTGCCTCTGAAACAGCACGCAAGCGACTCGCAATTTCCGCGGTGAGCATCAATCGATCGACGCCTGGCCGGTTTCTCAGTTCGATGGGCTCACCGATGTGGACGTCGACTGCTGTGCCAGGTGCGCCCTTGTTTTCGAATACCACTCCAATTGGAAGAATCTTGATGTTTGACGCTGGATTCTCCTCTTGCATCGTCAGTGCAACTCTTGCAAGTCCGGTCTTGAGTGGCTCGAGACGCGTCCCGTTGTGACTCTTACCCTCGGGAAAAATCAACACTGCTCCATTCTCTCTTAGAACACGAGCGATCTCACGGAAGGCACCGGCATTGCGAGTTTTGTCAGGTGGCAGCGAGATTGGTTTCTCCGGCTCGTCACTGACTCGACGAAGCGGCACCACATTCAGCGTTCTGAAGAGGGCTGCGACTGCAGCATTCTCGGCGAGCGTTGCTTTCGCTGTCATCGTGATCCGGCGTGGAACTAACCAACCTACGATCAGAGTATCAATTAGCGCGTTCCAGTGATTTACCGCGATCAGCAATGGTCCATCTGACGGGATGTGCTCTCTGCCCACAACGCGGATGTCACTATAGAACCAGTGTACCGCAATGCCGGCAATCCAGCGAAACAATTTATAGATCACCGTATTACAGTCCGCTTCGTGAATGTGTCTGGAACGCCGCGCAACATTAACAGGGCAAGGCTCATTCCTATGGCGACTGTCATTACGCCCGCCCTATAGGCGAAGCCTGTCCCCATCGATGGGGTCAACGCATCGACGGCGAAAGCCCATACGAACGGACCCACAACGGCGGCTGCGCGAGAAGACAACACCATGAGACTGAAGAACCGTCCGGCCTCGACATCCGGCACCAGGTTTAGCAGGAGAGGGCGTTCTGCTGTTGACACTCCTCCGTAGATGAGTCCGATGCATGCTCCGACGATCCAGAAGGCGCCTCTTGTTGGAACTACGATCATTGCAGCCAGAAGGACAACCCAGGCGCCCAGTACCCAGGAGAGCGTGCGCTTCGGTCCGTAGCGATCGACAAGCCGTCCGATCCCATAGCTGCCGAGAACAGCGGGAACGGTGAGTATCACGAAAAGTGTTGCCTCGGCGCCCTTCCGGAATCCCATGGCAAAGATTGCGTACAGCGCCATGTTGCTGATGATCGTGCCCATCGCATCCTGGTAGAGAAAGGATGTGAGGATGAACCTCATCGTTCCGGGATATTTCTTTGCCTCCTCCAGAGTCTGGCGGACATCTCGAAACGCCTCGCGCCACGGAATCGCTCGCTTTCCCCGAACCGCATTATGGTCGCGGCAAAAAAGAAAAAGCGGGAGAGAAAAAAGAAGAAAGAGAAGCGCGGTTGGTACAAAGGTGGACACACGTCCACCATGCTCGGTGAACGGAATTGCATGGCGTAGGAATCCCACCACCCGGCCGGGTAGACTTCCAACCAGTGGCAAGGCTCCCGTGAAAAAGGGAAACGTCAACAACACGCCCGTAATGGATCCGGCATATCCAAACGCTGCGCCCATTCCTGACAATCGTCCGCGGCGGTCGGCAGGAACGAGCTCGGCTAGCATCGCGTTGTAAAACGGCTGCGCGCCCTGGTATGCGTAATTCGCGATTGTAAACGCTGTCAGAACTCCGACCAACGCGACCGCGGGATTCATGCGCAAAGGTGGTGGCAGTAACTGGGCTTCAATCCCCTCCCCGACAAGCGGCAGCCCGTTCTGACCAAATACTCCGATCAGCACTGTACACGTGCAAGCGATGATGGTGAACGAGACAACCCAGGGTTTTCGTCTTTGCGTTGCGTCTGAGATCGCGCCAAAAAGTGGGATCGAAATAACGACCAGAGCAGACGCTATTCCATTGACTGTAGCATAGAGAGTATTTGAGTGCCCGAGATCTCCCACAAGCCACGCAGAGAAATAAAGCGTGGCGATATTCATCGAGAAGACCGTGTTTGCGAAATCGTAGAGTGCCCAGCTAACTCGCTCGCGCACGGGCGCCACGGGCGGATTCATGTCTCCGCTCGAGACTACGTCGGAGTCCCTTGTCAACACATTACTCCCGACTACAGCGACTGATTCCATCTCTGCCTGTGTCAAAATTTGTGACGAACTCTAATGCTTTATTCTGGCCTCTCAAATACGTAGCGTGACGTAGTACCAATACGTGCACTCGACGCTGGAGGTCATGGCAGCGAGATTACTGTCATGACAGCGCGTGCGTACAGCCTCGCCATTGCATTGTTCCTTTTTTTTATTCTCGGTTGCACGGACAAGAACGGTCAACGTGGTGAATCATCTGGAAACTCTCTTCCGCCCGTCTTTCCCCTAGGTCCAGCGAGTAATACGAATTGGGATGGCGCAGCAGGTCCCGTGATGCTTCTCTCTATAGGTGACGCTCCAGACTCCGCGGCTGTCGTGCTACCGGAAGCAACCGACAGCACTCTCGATTCGCTCGCGACGGTGCCTGATATACGTGGCCGCGTGTTCGATCTATTCGGTCGGGGCGGTTCCGTAGGATCTTCAACGGCCGTCTTGCTCCCAACGAAACGCAACGACAAGTCAGAGTGCATATCGTGGCCTACAGCACGCCTGGTAGCCGGACGCCCGGGTTGGCGAGTGGGATTTGTGCGTGGGGATGTACGTGCGCTTGCCCTTGATTCGATTGAATCGCTGTCAGGCTCGGACTCGGCCGCACTCGCAGCCTCGCTCACCCAGAGTGCCGCAACGTTACCTGTCTCATCGGACCCGACATTTAGCAAATTGCCGTTCCGCGTTCGCTCGGCCTACACGTTCAGGCTGGATACCACTCAGGGCGTGATCGCAGACGTCGTGCGAGCGTTAAATGAGGAAGCAAACCCGCGAATTGAACACCTTCTTCTCGTCGGCGAACGTGCTGCCGGAACTACGGAGCCATTTCGGACTGGGTACTATAATCGCGTAGCCGGCGCCGAGGAAACTATCCAAGCGACCGAGATTCTCGCTGTCCTCGAAATCGGCGCGATTAGACGTCCGGCCATCGTCATCGGTGTCGAATCTGATGACGGTAGCCGGTTGGGCCTCATCGAACAAATTGTGCCGGGACAGTGGCGACCCACCTGGACAAGCGCGTACACCGACTGCGAGGGATCCGAGTAATTTCTCGATGCGGTCAAAGACCGGTTGGCGCGCTCACGAAATGCCACGGGAGGCCGAATCGTTCTCCGAGATGCTGAGCCAGCGCTGAGACTCCCAGAGTTTCAGTGGCGTAGTGCCCCGCATAAATAACTATGAGTCCGCTCTCCTCGGCTTCCACTGCAGTGTGGTGAGGCCCCTCTCCGACTATGAGCGTATCGACTCCCGTGCTCGTTGCCTCTTTCAATGTCTCGGAGGATGCGCCGGCGCCCGTGCAGAGTGCCCAGCGCTGAGTGCGCCGACCTGGAGCAGTCGCCGACACACGGACCTTTCCCCCGTAAGTCTTGGCGAATTTGTTAACACGGCCAACCAACTTCTCAGTCGCAATGTCGCATTCCCCTCTGAGGCCAATCAAAATTTCTGCAAAGCGGGCGAACTGACCATTCGGCTCAAGACCCAATGCCTTTGCCATGAGCGCATTGTTTCCGAGATCAGGGTGCCGGTCAAGAGGAAGATGTGACGAATACACAGCGATGTCCGCGTCAATCAGCCACTTCAGTCGTTGGTAGTGAGATTCCGTTAACCGCTTGAGCCCGTTCCAGAACATGCCGTGATGAAGGAGGAGAAGATTTGATCCATTCGCAATCGTGCCCTCAATCGAGCGCAGTGAGAAATCAACAGCGCCAGCGATACTCCGAATTGGCGCGGCATTCTGGAGCTGAAGTCCGTTGAGCGCGTTCGGATAATCGGGCGTGGCGCTGGTTTGGAGCAGATCATCCGCGTAGGCTGTAAGAGTTGCTAAGGATACGCTCATGGGACGGGGGTGTCGTGTGGAGAAGGCGTTACGCGTGGGCGCGCCGGCCAGCGTAAGTCCCTGTCGGTTAACGAGTTACACAGTTGGGGGAAACCGTGTTGATTAATTGGGAACGCGCAGGAGCTCAAGCAGCCGTTCCAAATCATCAGCAGAGTAAAAATGAACTGTCAGAGTTCCTCGGTTATTCGCGGCTACGCTTAGACTGATATCGGTCTGCAGGAACCGTCGGAGTCTGTTCTCGATCTCTTTGACTTCTGGAGACTGACGGTCCGCTGCACGTGGACGCCCCGTCTTTTTCTTTTTTCCTGCCACCTCTGGGTGACGGACTCTCCGTTCCAAGTCTCGGACTGTAAGCCCCGCTCTAACAATATCCCTTGCCATGGCAATGATTTTTTCGGGATCATCCAGACCAAGCAAGACCTTTGCGTGACCCATCGCCAGCTTTCTCTCCTGGAGCAAGGTCCTGACTTCTTCCGGAAGCTGAAGCACGCGAAGCATGTTCGCTATCGTCGTCCGATCTTTTCCTACCGTTTCGGCAATCTGTTGCTGCGTAAGACCGAAATCACGGGAAAGCCGTGAATAACCCTCACCCTCTTCGATCGGGTTAAGGTCAGCGCGCTGGAGATTTTCAACAAGCGCAAGAGTTAGGAGAGCCCTGTCGTCGATATCCTTTATAATCGCCGGGATCTCCTTCCAGCCCAGAGTCGTTGCTGCGCGCAGTCGTCGTTCGCCAGCGATCAACTCGAATCCATTTTTTCCGGGATTCCGACGTACTGTTATCGGCTGCAGCAATCCGTTTGTGTGGAGGCTTTCCTGGAGCTCCTGTAAATCAGTGCCGTTGAACTCAGCGCGTGGCTGAAATGGGTTTCGGACGACCTGTGTTATTGGGATGGATTTCAGCGCGCCCTCATCGCTCGAGGCGAGCCCCCCGGCAGCGCCGAACAGTGCTTCGAGTCCCTTGCCAAGTCGCCGTGGTGTTTTTTCAGCCGGCACCGTTGTCTCCTCGCTCCGTTCGCTCGATTAGTTCCCTTGCGACGTTCATGTAGGCCTGCGCTCCGACTGAAGCAATGTCGTACAGAATGATGGGTTTTCCAAAGCTTGGTGCCTCGGCGAGCCGCACGTTCCTTGGGACAACGCTGTTGAATACCTTGGGCCCGAAGTATTCCCGTGCATCGTCTGCAACCTGCCGAGAGAGGTTCAACCGCGAATCGTACATCGTCAACAGCACGCCGTCGATCGCGAGTTTTTCGTTCGCGCTATGCTGAACACGGTGAATGGTGTTGAGGAGCTGAGAAAGCCCCTCGAGTGCGTAGTACTCGCACTGCACCGGGATGAGAAGCGCATCGGCCGCAGCGAGCATGTTAATTGTGATTAAGCCCAGCGAAGGCGGGCAGTCAATAATGATGTACGCGTATTCGGCTCGAAGTGACTCGATCGACTGTCGCATTACGTGCTCACGATCTGCTTTGTCTATGAGCTCTACTTCAGCCGCCGCCAAGTCCGGAGTGGCTCCTATCACATCGAGTTTGTCGAACTGTATTCCCGACTGGCGTGCGGAGCCTACATCGGAGTTACCGACCAGGACGTCGTAAAGGGTCAGGGGTACATTTTCCTTCTGTAGCCCGACACCACTCGTGGCATTACCCTGAGGATCGGCATCAACAAGCAGCGTCCGGTGCTCTGCAGCTGCAAGACTGGCGGCAAGATTTACTGCGGTTGTGGTCTTTCCTACTCCGCCTTTTTGGTTTGCGATTGCTATAATCCGCGCCACGACACACCGATTGGGGTTAGGCGCTCAATTTACACGGGTTTGGTGGGCCTTTCCACGTGGAACGCAGTTTGGGTGTTCCACGTGGAAACCGTTCCTATTGGCCGGGAATGAAACGCCAACGCGTACTTACATCCACTGAAAGCGTTTCCTGGCCAGGGTTGATTGGCGTTGCCACCTGTCCGGCTTTTGCAACGCCGGCAGCCATCATGAGGGGCCTGGGTGGAGGAGGCGAGTAAGGGCTGACATTGATCTCGAGGGGCGAGCCCAAAGTTCCGTGAGCTGCACGGGCTGCAGCATCCGCATCGCTCCGAGCTTTCTCTACAGCAACCGCAATCGCACCGCGCCGAGCTGCGTCGACGTTCGACGCATAGAACTGGAGAGACGCGATCATGTTCGCTCCGTGTGCCAAAGCCGCATCGATAACTGGCCCGACTTGGTCCAGCCTTCTAACGTCAGCCAGGATCGTGTTCGTCACGTTGTACGCTATTATTTCCGGCGCCTTGCCCTGCTCGTACCGTTGTTCGGGATAAACGCTGTAATTCACAGTAGAGAGCTGATCAGTGGACAATCCAAGAGACTTCAGCGCCGCCAGAACGGATTGTTGCTTGGTCGCGTTCTCCGCAGCGGCAGCAGCAGCCGTCGCGCCACGAGTCTCTACACTTATTTGAATAGTGGCGCGATCTGGCGAAATTTTTACTTCGCTGTGGCCGACGGCGACGATTTGCGGGATAGTTGCGCTCAGGGGCGCCATACTGTCTTGTGCATGTGCCGCTCCTGGCGCTAAAATCAAAGCAATGCAGGCTAGAATTCGACAAGTCATCTCAATTATCTCGGGTTTTTGATTTCACGTATCATGACGTGCCATTTCCGGCAACATGCACACCGTTCCCTAGACTTCGGCAGCGTCGGCGATTTCATGGATACGCGTGAGGTTCATTCCGATTATTCCGTCAGCTTTAGTTCTGACGAACATATTCGCGAACTTAACGCCCCACACGATTTCGTCTGCCTTATATGATGATCGAGAGTGGACTACCTGCGACAGCGTTTCGTCGGTCCCAGTCAATAGAATCAAGATTTCGGCATCGGAATCCACTAGATCCTTCTGTCCCAGCCCCCACATTGGGCTCGTCAGGTCGATCGGGTGAACCACGGTCCAGCTCAGTGCGAAGAACACCACGCGGCGTCGTTCGAGATTCAAGTCGTAAAACTTTCGGACCGTCGTGTCCCCAGATCGCTCAACCTTGGTAAGAATTACCTGAATCTCCACTTCTATCAGCTGGCTGCTGCGCGTGTTCGCTATCCTGAATTCGAGAGCCGTTTTGCCACGGTAAGGAGCAATGATCGCACTCCGGCTAAATAGGATTCTCGCGGATGGTCGAGAAAACCTGCTGAAGATGACACCGGTTGCGAGTGCTATACCGAGGATGTTCATCAGCGCTTCGATCGTAACGAGAAAATTCGCAGCCACGCCTACAGGAACGATATTGCCGTAGCCAATTGTCGCGAAGGTGTCGACGCTGAAGAAAAACGCTCGATAAAATGGTTGTCCTGCAAAACTCCCGGAGCTCGCCTGAAGCGCGTTCGGACCACAAAGGAGGTAGGCTACCGCGAAAAGCGCGTTCACAGCTATGTATGAGCCGCAGATGAATCCGAGAAACCTGGGCCACGAAATTTTTAGCAGCCAATGAAACAGACTCAATGAAGAAAATGGATTGAGTCCTTCGCGCACGACGTTGAAGCTTCCGTTTCTGTTCAGAAGGCGTTGCTGTGCGCTTCTCGCAACCTCAGTTCCAAAACCTAGGTCCTTGAATTCTTCTTCCGAGCTTGTCGAGAGAGGTACTTGCTGTTCGGTGGACGTTGGCAGCGTCAGAGCGGCACTCCTGCGTGAAGGTCATACGTCCGGCAATCGTTCGGAAAAATGGCAACGTTTATTGGCCGACGCTACATTGCCGCGATGGAACCCGCGAAGTCATCAGTTAGTCGCGCAACCCTCCTGATCATTGCTTCGGCACTGAGCTTCGGCTCCATTTCAGTGCTCACCGTCCTGATCACGCGGAGTGGGCTCCCGCTCATAACCGCGATGGCCTGGCGGTACATAGTCGCGAGCGGAGTCCTTCTTGGTATAACGGGTATACGTCAATTGAGAAGGGTTGCGTCCGGTAAGCTCGTCGGCCTTCTCATAATTGGAGGGTCCGGGCAAGCGCTGATAACGTATCTCAGTCTGCACGCACTCCAGTACATCTCGGTAGGACCGCTCGCCTTCCTCTTTTATACCTATCCAGCGTGGGTAACTTTGCTCGCCGCTATCCGCGGAGCAGAAAGGCTGACACCGGTAAGCGTCGCCGCACTCTCGCTCGCCATGATTGGCGTTACTGTGATTGTCGGTCTCCGGACAACGGAGAAACTGAATCCGATTGGAGTAACCCTGGCTCTCGCATCAGCTCTTCTTTATTCGGTGTACTTGCCTTTGCTGAGTCATTTCCAGCATCGAGTACCCGCTTTCGTAGCCACCTTTCTGGTGGCGCTTGGAGCGGGAATTTCTTTTGTGCTCGTAGCCGCGTTCGGGAAGCAACTTTACTTCCCTTCTGCACCGGCGGTATGGTCGAATATTCTCATTCTGGCGCTAGTGTCGACGGTAATCGCGTTCTCCACTTTGATCAAAGGCCTATCAGTGCTAGGCCCGGTGCGAACCTCCATAATCGCGACAGTTGAACCGTTCTTTACGGCAATCTTGGGGGTGGCAATTCTGGGCAACGCACTGACGATCACGATGCTCATTGGTGGCGTCTTCATTGCCACCGCGGTGCTCGTGATTCAGTGGAATTCCGTCCGTCTTGGAATTACTGGGGAACAGCCCGTCGCCGACGTTCAACCTCGATGACGAGGTTTTGGAGATCGCTGGGACTCACGCCAGGAATTCTCGAGGCCTGGGCGAGTGATCCTGGCCTGAGATCAGAAAGTTTCTGCCGGGCTTCGAAGGACAAGGAGCGCATCTCGGGATACTCCAGATCTTCAGAAAGAGTGAAGTCACCCATGCGCTTCATTCGGTCGGCCTGCGCGCGCTCGCGCTCGAAGTAGCCAGCGTACTTGATCTCAAGATCCGCGGTCACCACGGGCTCTTCGTCCAGATCATTTCCCAGCCCGACTGCTGAAAGGAGTGCCCGAAGCGAGACATCCTGCCGGCGGGCAACATCAACAATTTTCACTGGCTGCGAAAGGACCGCGCTCTTTGCTGCTGAGAGAATTGGAGCTGCCTGATCCGGCTGAATGCTGGTGTTTTCCGCCAGTCGAATAGCAGTCTGTTCATGAAGCAGCCGAGTCGTGATCATTTTCTGTTCCGCTTCAGAGTAGAGACCTAGCGTTTGGCCAGTTGGTGCCAGCCGCCGTAACGCGTTGTCCTGTCTGACTGTCAATCTGAATTCCGAGCGCGAGGTGAAGAGCCGGTAGGGTTCGTCGACGCCCCGGGTTACAAGATCATCGATTAAGACGCCGATGTAGGATGTCTCTCTGCCCAGTCTGATTGCATCCTTGTTCTGCGCCGTAAGTGCGGCATTGAGTCCCGCGACGACCCCCTGTGCTGCCGCTTCCTCGTACCCGGTGGTGCCATTGATCTGTCCCGCAAAGTAAAGGCGTGGTATCGCCCTTACCTGCAGCGATGGATCCAGTTGTGTGGGCGGGTAGTAATCGTATTCAATTGCATAACCGGCCCGCGTCATCCTTGCATTGGCAAGGGCGGGAATAGACCGCAGTATTTTAAGTTGCACGGGAGCGGGTAGCGAGGTCGACAGTCCGTTTACATAAAGTTCCGCGGTGTCATGGCCTTCAGGTTCCAGAAAGATCTGATGCCTTTCAGCGTCCGGAAACTTTACAATCTTATCCTCCACAGAGGGGCAATACCTCGGACCACGGGATGAGATTGCGCCGCCGTACATAGCTGACTTTGCGATGTTGTCGCTGATAATCCTTTTTCCCGGAGCTTCCAGAAACGTGATCCAGCAAGGCATCTGTGTCGGATGCCGCATGCTGGAATCCTCGCGGCGTCTGCTAGGCCAGAAGTGAGACCACGAGTAATCGAACTGCTCGATCTCACTTTCCTGAATCTGAAGTCGCGAAAAATCAACGGATCGCCCATCGATGCGCGGTGGCGTTCCAGTTTTGAACCTGGCGACCGACAAGCCAGCCCGCTCGAGTTGTTCGGCGAGGTGTGTGGTCGCACTCTCGCCTGCCCGCCCCCCTGAAAGTTGAGTCTCGGTCCCGATGTGGATCTTGCCACGGAGGAATGTCCCGGTCGTTATAACGACCGTTCTCGCGCCAAAGCGGCGTCCTTCTAGAGTTTCAACTCCGCACACTTCCTGTTCGTTATCCGAGAGGAGTAGCCGAGCGACGGTGCCCTGCACCGTTTGAAGATTGTTTCGCTGTTCGAGAAGCGAGCGGACTGAGCGTCTGTAGACTCCGCGATCGCACTGAGCGCGTGGTGCCCACACTGCGGGCCCCTTACTGCGATTTAGCATTCGGAACTGCACCATCGATAAATCAGTCGCCTTCCCCATAATTCCGCCGAGGGCGTCGACCTCGCGCACTACAGTGCCTTTGGCGATCCCGCCGATGGCTGGGTTGCAGGACATCTGGCCAATGGTCTCGAGCGTGCTGGTAATAATGCCGACCGTCGCGCCAGCACGAGCCGCAGCGTTTGCTGCTTCAGTGCCTGCATGGCCAGCACCCACGACAACGACATCGAACTCGGCTTCGAAATTTCTATGGTCTGTCATACATTATGACACGAACGGGTTAGTTAGTCTCTAATCGAACCGGATCAATGACCCTCGAGCTCTCGCACGATCGCTCCGTAATCATGATACGACAGGATGCGTACGAAAAAAGCGGCATATCACGGATTGCACTCGATGATCGCTTCAATCTTACACCCGATGAATTCCAGGTGAAGGATGGATTAGTGGCCCTTGGTCCTTTGGCATCCGATGAGATGCTTACTGAGATGATAAACCAGCTTGAGCAGAATGGCTTGGTTTATTTCGATGATTTTTTCGAGCTGACTGGGAATTGGCCGAACTGGCTCACGCTCTATGTACGTGGGTCAAAACCCTCTTCTCGCTAGAGGCGCTGTTCCACCGTGGCCCATTCCTCGACGAACGCCACCCCGTTCTCGATTCTGTCGATCACGACTTCCACGGCCATAGGCATCGATTGCCCGCTGATCGCACGAGCAGCGACCTGTAATCGCTCGCCCAGGTGATCGTAAGAGATCTCACCGACCTGTCCAGCCGCGATCTCCCTGGTGACTATAGCGAAGACGCCCTGGATCTCGTCGCTGTCGCTGGGCGATTGTGGCCGCCCCTCCCGTAACGCCCATCGCGCTAGAAGGAAAATCATGGCGGAGATCGCGATCACACCACTCACACCTGCAGTGGTAACAATCCCCCACGCGGACATGCCGGAGCGCGAGGCAAGCGGGTAACCGGCTGCGCCAAACCCCACTCCGAAAGCAGCAATTGCCGAAAGATTAAAGAACGGCGAAGGTGGCTTGGAGCGGCGACGTCGTGTGCGTGCGTGCTCAACCCCGTGCAGCATGACAAAGACGGCGAGAACGAGCCCGCCGATGAAGGTGGCGAGGAACAGTACGTGGAGCATCGTCACAAGGCTGATTCCCGTGCGGTCGCGACCAATCGCCAGGAGTTAGCTGCCCAGGTACTTTCTGAACCAGGCAACAGTTGCGGGCCAAGCCGCACGTGCCGCCGCGAGATTTGCTCCATCCATCCCGGTCTGCTGCCTCAGAAATCCGTGCCCGGCACCAGGGTAGATAGAATGGTCATAGGTGCGGCCCAACCCGTGGAGTACTGAATCAGCTGCGGGTATGGTGGCATCCACCCGGGCATCGCTGCCCCCATACAATCCAAGAACTGGCGCGCGGATCGCCGGAAGATCGGTCGTCGGCGGAGATACGCCGTAGTACACGACCGAAGCGCCGAGTGACGGAGAGTGAACAGCGTGGGCGAATGAGATGCCGCCTCCCCAGCAAAATCCAACGATCCCGTACTTCTTCTCTGCTGAGGGGAGCGCCATTCCGTATTGGGCGACCGCGTCCAATTGTCTCTGAATCGACGCCGGATCAAGCGTTCTGATCGCGGCGACGGCGAGCGGAGCAAGAACGCTATCGGGGCCTTCCGGAAGATTCTTCATCGTGAGGAGATCTGGAGCAATCGCAATGAAGCCGTCAGCTGCGAGTTGGTCGGCGACAGCACGCACCCACGATGACAGGCCATAAACCTCGTGGACTACGATCACTACCGGAGCTTTGGTGCTTCTCTCGGGATAGACAACCCAGGCACGCAAACTATCCCTGCTACCGGTTCGAATCATCACGAATTCTCCGTGACGTGGTGAGCTACCCAGGCGAGAAAGAGCTCCAGCGGCGTCCGGCGGCAAACTCTGTGATTGCGAGGTAACCGCCACAGAAAGCGGCGGAATGGAATGATCAGCCACAGAACGGGAATCCGCTGCGGGGCGAATGCTACTGCTGCTGCAGGCCACGCCTGCAAGAGAAAGCAGCGTGAACGCTGCTACAACGTGTCGCAAGCTCATATCACCTTCCTCGAAATCTGGGTGGTGTGCCGGATGAATCGATGCGTGCGAATTGCACGGCAAGGAATTCTCCGACTCGATACTCAGCATAATAAAACGGCCGCCAAGGCAGAGAGCCGCCTACGAACCCGGCGTGGCCTCCTCTTTCGACGAAATCAAGGTGCAGCGCGGGATTCTCTTGCGCTATGTGCGTGACTTCGTCGAGGACTTGTGGCGGAAGCATTGGATCATCAACCGCGCTCAATAGTAGCGTATTGATCCTAATATTGATGAGGTATGGCAGCGAACTCGAACGCTCGTAATAATCTTGTGCGTCGAGGAATCCGTGCAACGGGCCAGTTATAAGATTGTCGAACTCCTCGAGAGTTCTAATCCCGGTAATTTCAGCCATCGAGGCGAGGTCGGGAAACCGCCGTGCTTTTTCCGTTGCCTTTCGCCGGAGCGACCTGAGGAAGAAACGCTGGTACACCCTTGAGAATCCCCGATTGATTCGTCTGGAGGAACGCGCGAGGTCGAACGGGACCGAGATCGCAGCCGCTGCAGCGAGTTGGCGAGGGAGATCGGATCCGCACTCCCCCAGATATTTCAGCAGGACGTTTCCGCCCAGGGACACCCCAACTAACGCGAGCGGAGCGTTCGGAAACTCTTCAGATATGCGTTCCAGCACCAAAGATAAGTCTCCCGTCTCGCCTGAGTGATAAAATCGCCGCGTAGCATTGAGCTCAGATCCGCACGATCGGAAGACCAGAAGGTCCGCTCCCCAGCCCCTCCCCTTTGCCTCAGTCAAGAAAGCCTGCGCATAATGAGAACGAACAGTCCCCTCCAAACCATGGAGCAGCACCAAGCGTGGCGCTGCCGGTTCAGCCAAAATCCGGTGCAGCTCGAGGAAATCACCATCGGGAGTATCCCAACGCTCGAGAACAGTTGGAACGGACTGATGTCGAAAGAATTTTCCCCACAATGTCTGGAGATGACCACCGGGAACCCACCATGCCGGGGAATAGATTATGTCACGTCTCACCGGGCTGCTCTGGAATTTGGTGGAAGCGAAGCGGCACATTTCGCGAGATGCCGGGGAATAACATTTTGGAAATTCAGATTTTCGGTATGAGAAAAAGCGCCGACACCCGAAAAGCGCTGCGATTTTTTTCGGAACGGAGAGTTAAGACTCATTTCGTTGACCTGATGGAACGACCCGCTTCACTCGGAGAGCTGCGCCGCTTCGCGCAAAAATTCGGCGTCGTGACCCTGATCGACAAAGAATCTCGGCGGTACGAAGAGCTAGGGCTACGCTACGCGCAACTTTCGGGCGATCGATGGCTCGAAAAGCTGTCGAATGAGCCGCTTTTGCTGCGAATGCCTCTTGTGCGAAAGGCTCACTCACTTAGCGTCGGAGCGGACGAGGCAACGTGGAAAACCTGGCTCGTAGAATGAGCTACTCGCTTGTGGCGCTGAGCAAGGTCGAGCGATATTGAGCTTTAGCCTCCCGCCTATCCGAGCCAAGAAACAGTGACATATCGCGTTCTCGTCACCGATGAGATCGATGCGGAAGGCGTCGCACTCCTTTCGGCCGAGCCTCAACTCAAGGTCGACGAAGTGCCGACACTTCCCAAGGAAGAACTCCTTGCCAGAATTGCCGACTACGACGCAATCGTAGGCCGTAGCGCTACTCGCATCTCGGCTGACCTTCTGGAGAAGGGACGTCGATTAAAGGTGGTTGGCCGTGCCGGCGTCGGCGTGGACAACATTGCGGTCGAGACCGCTACCGCATTGGGAGTGGCTGTTATCAATGCTCCGGCAGGGAACACCAACGCAGTCGTGGAGCTTTTTTTTGGCGCAGTGATTTCATTGCTCAGACATCTCACTCGCGCTGACGAATCAATGCACGCGGGACGGTGGGACCGGTCGGCGTTGCTCGGCTCAGAGCTCAAAGGAAGGACTCTCGGAATCGTCGGACTGGGACGGATAGGTGGCGAAATTTCTGTAAGGGCGAGAGCATTCGGAATGACTGTCATCGCATACGATCCCTACATTCCTCGATCGCGCTTTGATGCGCTGCGCGTCGAAGATGCAGGGTCGCTCGATTCGCTGATCGAGCAATCGAACCTGCTCACCGTCCATACGCCTCTCACCGACGAGACCGTAGGAATGATAGGCCGCCGCGAGCTCGCGAAGCTTCCGCCAAGGTCTGTGGTAGTCAACATGGCCCGCGGTGGAATCATTGATGAAGAGGCGCTGGTCGATGCGCTCGAACGCAAGCAACTATTTGGCGCGGTAGTCGATGCATACGGCAAAGAGCCTTTGACAGCCGACCATCCTTTGCGGAAACAGGCGGACGTTTTGCTCACCCCCCATATTGGGGCCTCGACCACTGAAGCTCAGCGCAACGTTGCAGTGGACGTGTGTGTGGCCGTTCGAGATGCACTCCTCAACGGAGAGCTCTCTCGGTCAATCAACGTTGCCGATGTAGGGGGTCAATGGGCTGAAGTCGAGCCGGCGCTCACGCTAACCCGAAGAGCAGCAGCGGTGGGACGAGCAATCCTTGCGACTCAGGGCGCACGTGCGATACAGCGCATCGATGTCCGTGCAGGCGCAGCGTTGTCGGGCGCGCTCAGCGCTTTAGTTGCGGCTGCCGCGAGGGGCGTACTGGAAGCGACTATCGAGCAAGAACGACTCAATCTCATTAATGCGCGGGCGGTTGCTGAAGGACGGGGGATCGAATTGTCGACCACTGAGACTGCAACGCAGGACAATCTGTACGGAATCGAGGTAAGACTCGGTAGCGGGATGCAGGAGCTCGCTGTTGCTGGCACAGCGCAGCCGGGCGTAGCGCCGCGCCTAACGCGGATTGGCGCTTTTCACGTGGATGTTCAGCCGCGAGACACGCTTGTGATTCTCACCAATAACGACGTTCCCGGCGTAATTGGACGAGTCGGAACGCTTCTCGGCGAATCGGGGGTGAATATCGCTGAATACCACCAGGCCAGACTTGCACAGGGAGGCCAGGCACTGGCAGCCGTCTCGGTGGATGGGGACGTGAGTGAAGCGATCAGAAAATCCCTACTCGACCTCCCCGACGTTTTGTCAGCAGCCGTCGTCTGCTTTCATCCGGTGTGAGCACCGCCGCCACTACAGACGTGGGAGTTCGTCAGTCATATGAGGCCGATTCGTCGGGTCTTCATATGCTTCCAGACATGGTAGCCAGGCCCGAGTCGATCGACGACGTAATCGACCTATTACGACAAGCTGCTTCGAATCGCACGCCCGTCACCTGTGCTGGCGCGCAAACCAGCACTACCGGGGCGTCGATCACGGACAAGGGAATGCTACTATCGCTCCGTTCTCTGAATCAGATCGACGCCGTTGATACGACGGGCCGAACAGTTACGGTTGGGCCCGGCGCAACGGTCGCCGACGTGAAGCGAACGGCATCAGCGGTTGGGTTGCTCTTTGCGCCCGATCCTACGAGTGAAGAAGAATCCACGATAGGCGGCGCCATAGCGTGCAACGCCTCGGGCGCGCGGACGTTCAAGTACGGTGCAACACGAAGGCACGTTCGGGCACTGAAGGTAGTCATGGCCGACGGGGAGCTAAGGCAATTTCGCAGGTCGGATCTCGAGAAGAACACCGTCGGCTACGCATTTGCGCACGATCCAATCGACTGGTTTATAGGAAGTGAAGGAACGTTGGGAGTAGTCGTTGAGGCGGAGCTGGGCCTCCTTCCTTTGCCAGAGCACGTCATAGGACTCGCGGTGCTATTCGGGGCCGAGGCGGATGCATTGAGGTTTGTCGTCGCTAGTCGTGAGGCCGAATCAGTTGCTCCGCGGTGCATCGAGTATTTCGATGATGAGGCACTGGCGATTGCGCGCCGGAGCGAGTCTTGGGTGGCCATACCTGAAGATGCGCACGCTATGGTCTACGTCGAGGAAGAAGTCGTCGATCTGGACGGGACTCTCGCCGGCTGGCTCGAGCTGATTGAATTGATCTCGAGCAAGTTTGAGCCGCTCGTTTTCGACGGCGAAACCCGGCTACGCGAAGCCCGCAGAATTCGTCACAGCATTCCAGCGACGATGAACGAGCGAGGAGGCCAGCATCGAAGTTCCGGGGGCAGGAAGGTCGGTACTGACTGGGCTGTTCCATATCGCCGACTTGGAGAGGCGATCGGGGTAGCCCGGTCACTTGCAGTCGATCGGAACCTCGAGGCACCGGTCATCTATGGACACGCCGGAAACGGACACCCGCATCAAAACTTCATCGCCCGAGACGCTCGAGAATTGACTACCATAGAAGAAGTTGTCGAGCAAACGCTCAAGTACATCCTGGAATTAGGAGGGACGGTCGCGGCGGAGCACGGAATCGGAAAACTCAAACGCAGATGGCTCCCGCTGCAAATGAATTCTTTGCAGATATCGATGATGACCGCGGTTAAACGGGAGCTCGATCCGCTGGGTATTCTGGCTCCCGGAAATATTTTGTGAGTCGCTTCAAGTCAATCGTACTCGACGTCGACTCCACACTTAGCGATGTCGAAGGAATTGATTGGCTCGCGGCACTTCGGGGACCGGAGGTGCAGGCGTGGAGTGCAGAGCTGACGGCGCGCGCCATGGCGGGGCATCTCCCAATCGAGGCTGTCTATGGTGAGAGAATGGGAGTCGTGAGACCAAGCTCGAGGGAGTTGGAGGAGCTAGGGAAGGTTTATGTAGAAAGAGTCGCAGCTCGTGCTCAGGAGACCCTGGCCGAATTTCGCCGCAGCGAGATCGAGATCGTGATGATCAGCGGAGGACTTCGAGAGGCCATTCTACCTCTCGCGAACAAGCTTGGCATTCCCGAACGGCGGGTTTACGCGGTGTCCGTCTTCTTCGACACCAACGGGGAATACGCGGGTTTCGATGAGCGCTCTCCGTTCACGCAACAGACGGGCAAGCGCTCGGCGATAGGCACTATGGGGCTCATGGGCCCGGTGTTGGCTGTGGGTGACGGAATGACGGACTGCGAGATGAAGTCTGTTGTAGACAGCTTTGCCGCGTTCACGGGTTTCCAACGGCGCGACACGGTCATACAACGCGCGGATTACGTAATCGAGAACTTTGATCAACTCCGAGAACTCGTACTCGAATGAATACCAGCAAAAGCTTCGGCACTTTTTTTCTTCCCGGCCCCACAGAGGTTCGTGAGGAAGTCCTGGCAGCAATGACGCAGCCGATGATCGCGCATAGAGGATCGGCCTTCGAACAATTGTTCGAACGTCTTCAGGAAGGACTACGACCTGTGTTCAAGACGGAGCGTCCGGTTTACATCAGTTCGTCCTCCGCCACCGGGATGATGGAAGCGGCGGTCAGATGTGCGCTTCCTGGTCGAGTTCTCAGTCTCGTGAATGGCGCGTTCTCGGAGCGATTCGCCCACATAGCTTCAGCGTGTGGCCGCGAGGTCGATCGCTACGAGGTAGGCTGGGGCCAGATACACACGATACCGCAGCTGGATGAGCGACTATCCATGAGGAAGTACGCGGTTGTAACCGTCGTGCACTCGGAGACATCGACTGGCGCGCTTAACGATGTTCGCGCTATCTCGGACTGCGCGCACCGGCACGGTGCAGTTTGTCTCATCGACAGCGTGAGCGGAGCCGGTGGAGTAGAGCTCCGTTTTGACGAATGGAATCTGGATTATTTGCTGAGCGGGTCTCAGAAGGCGTTCGCGATACCGCCAGGCCTCTCCTTCGCCGTGGCCTCGTCCGGGTTCATCGACCGCGCAAACGGAACGCCTGATCGCGGAGTTTATTTCGATCTGGTGGAGCTCGACGCGTACGCCCGCCGTAATCAGACGCCGAGCACTCCCGCCCTGTCCTTGTTCTACGCACTCGAAGTGCAGCTCAAGTCAATTGCGTCCGAAGGCATCGATGCCCGGTGGGCGCGGCACAAGTTGATGGCTGCGCGCACCCAAGAGTGGCTCGTCAAGGTCTCTGATCAAACTGGAAAACGTCTCGTGAATATCGCGCCCCTCGGATCCCAATCACCGACGGTGTCGACGATTCGGCTTCCGGCGGATCTTCCGCCGGACGTGTTTATCTCCGCTGTCGCAAAGAAAGGGATCGTCGTGGGAAGCGGTTACGGAAAGCTCAAAAGCTCGACCTTTCGTGTTGGCCATATGGGCGACCACACCATCGAGACTCTCGATCGCTGTCTCTCTGCCTGTGCGAGCGTACTGAACGCTTGACGCAGATCTCCGTTTCAAACGTCGCCGTCGAATTCGGCGCGACAAAGATATTCTCCGGAATAACCTTTACCATCGGCAAAGGCGACCGTTGGGCGGTGCTGGGCAGGAATGGCAGTGGAAAAACCACTCTCTTCCGCATAATCACCGGCGCCCAACAGCCAACCAATGGAGCCGTCACACGCCAACCCGGTCTGCGATGGGCGCTCCTCGAACAACATCGTGATTTCGGGGGAGCACAAACCGTCTGGGAGGCGGGAGCGGGAGAATTCGCGGACCTTCTGGCGCTAGAGCGATCTCTTGCCGAGCAGGCGTCCCTGCTTGCCGAAGTCGGGGAAGCGGCGTCAACATCGCTCCTCACGCGTTACGACCGTGATCTCGAACGATTTGAGCGTGAGGGGGGCTACACCTTCGCACCGCGCGTCGATGCAGTACTGCAGGGACTTGGCTTTGATGCCGAGAAGGCGCGGTCACAACCACTTGCGCAACTGAGTGGTGGCGAGCGCGGACGACTTGGCCTTGCCAGGCAGCTCGTCAGCGCGGCAGACGTACTGCTCCTCGACGAGCCGACCAATCATCTGGATCTCGAAACGACCCGCTGGCTGGAGGATTTCTTACGCAACACGGACAAAACCATTTTGCTCATCAGTCATGATCGGATCTTCCTTGCACATGTGGTGGACCACGTGCTCCATCTCGAAGCAGGTACCGGCGTCACTTATACCGGCAGCTACGAATCCTTCGTTGAACAGCGAGAAGAAAGACGCCTTAGTCAGCAACGGGCGGCTGACAAACAGCGGAAGGTCATCGCTGAAGAAGAAGATTACATAAGGCGTAATATCGCGGGTCAGAATTCGAAACAGGCAAAGGGCCGTCGCAAGCGCCTCAATCGCCTGCCGAGACTGAGTGGTGCTGCGGCTGAAGAGGGCAGCGCCATGGGACTCAGGCTCGATGTCTCGGAAAGAGGAGGCGATCAGGTTGCGGTCGCTCGAGGTGTAACGCTTGGGGTCGACAGCCGGATTCTGATTCGTGACTTTACGGCTACGATTCAGCGTGGTGAGGTTGTCGGTTTTGTGGGCCCGAACGGTAGCGGGAAATCAAGTTTTCTTCGGGCACTGATGGGCGAGCGCGAGATTTCATCCGGCGAGCTGCGAATAGGTGGCTCGGTTACGCCGAGCTACTATCGGCAGGACATGGCCCAGGTGCCGGTAGATCGCAGCCTATACGACGTCATCAGCGAGCTTCGGCCCAAGTGGGAGCGTCGACAGGTCCAGGGACATCTCGCGCGTTTTGGTTTCTCCGGAGACGAGGCGCAACGTCGTGCCGAAACACTCTCGGGTGGAGAAAGAGCACGTGTTGCTCTCGCTATGATGGTTCTCAGCCGATCGAATTTTCTGGCTCTGGACGAACCGACCAACCATCTGGATATCGAGTCCATCGAATCGCTCGAGGACGCGCTCGCTGAATACGAGGGGACGATCCTTCTAGTGAGCCACGATCGGGCGCTCCTGGAATCTCTGACGTCGCGTGTATGGGTCCTTCACGAGCAGCATGTGACCGACTTCCCGGGCTCCTTTGGCGAGTGGGAAGAACAGAGCAGGGAGCGTGAGCACGCCGCCGCAGTTGCAGCGGCCGAGCAGGAATCGCTGCGACGCGTCAGAGAGCGCAAGTCAACTCGACGACAGGAAGTCGAGGGAGACCGGGTGAGGACTGCGCGTCGGACATTGCGCCAGCAAGTCGAGAAGTGCGAGGTGGAAGTCAGTGAACTCGAGCGGAAGGTCGCTGAGCTGACGGCTCTTCTCGAAGATCCGGAGCTCTACACCACGCGGGAAGGCGCAGAGAAGTCTCTGCTGGCTGGCAGAGAGCTAGATGGAGCTCGGCGCGCGCTCGAGGCGGCAATTCAGAGATGGTCGGATGCTACCGAGAGAGCAGAGCAGCCCTCAAAGATCTGACAAACTCAGAATTCTCCGATGAATCCTATCTCCGGCTGCAACCGCTGCCCGAACTTCTTCTCGACCTTCTCCTGAGCGATTGCGATGAGCTCGCGAACATCTTTCGCCGTCGCGTTCCCGAGATTCACCATGATGTTCGCGTGAATGTGTGAGATTTGGGCGTCGCCATGGCGGAATCCCTTCAATCCAACTTCGTCTATCAGGCGACCTGCTCCTACGCCCTCAATCTTCTTGAAGATCGATCCGGCGCTGGGGTGGTATTCGAGCCACGGATGCTTACCGCCGCGCCAGCTCAGGTTCTCCTGCATGATGCGATGCATCACTGCCTTGTCCCCGGCATCCAGTTGAAATGTCACCGCGAGTGCGATATCACGCTGTTTGTGTAGCGTACTGGTGTCGTAGCCGAACTGCATGTAATCCCGATCGACAGTCGTTCGGTCTCCGTCGTGCGTCAACAACTCCGCGGACTGGAAAATCTCGGCAATGAACATTGTCCGCTCTCTCTGTGGCGCAGGAGATAGAAAATGAAGGTTCTGCCAGACTGCTCCGCCGACTGTGCTTGGAATTCCAACATAGTGCTCGAGCCCGGACCAACCTCTCTCGACAGCCTGCGGTATAAGCTTCGCCATGACCGCTCCGCTCTCGACCCATAACCGTCCATCATCCAAGAACTTCAGGTGTCTCGAGGTATTTCGTATAACGAGGCCTCGGAAGCCTTTGTCACCGACGAGGATGTTCGCGCCAAGCCCGAGCACGAAGTATTCAGTGCCCAACTCGCGTGCCGCGGTCACCGCCCCTGCCAGATCATCGGCCGATGTGGCATCGTAGAAGAGATCGGCTGGACCACCGATCTTGAATGTGGTGTATTGAGCAAGAGGCTCATCGCGTTTGAGCCTTCCGCTGTCCAGTCGGTCAATCAATTGCCCATGCGACTTCGCGCGGGCTTTCCCAGAATCTGACATGTCCGAAAGAAAAGGTGTCTTGTCTCGCTGCGCTACTCTGTCGCTGGTTCTCTTCGTGTGCCTGGCGGCGCGTGCGGAGGCTCAGAGAGCCGAACTCAGCAAAATTATCCAACGCAAAGTTCTTGCGAACGGCCTTGAGGTGATCGTAGTCGAAAATCACGGCGTCCCGCTAGCGACGATCGAGATCGATGTAAAGAACGGTTCTTTCACTCAATCGCCGCAGTACGAAGGGCTCGCTCATATGTACGAGCACATGTTCTTTCGCGCGGACTCCACGTTTCCAGAGCCGAATCAGTTCTGGGATCGTGCCTCTGATCTGGGCGCCGTCTTCAACGGAACTACCGCAGAGGAGCGCGTCAATTATTACATGACAGTGCCGGCGGAGAAACTCAGCGACGGGATGCACCTTCTCGCGGCGGCGTTGCGTGCTCCACTTTTTCGAAAGGACGAGCTGGAACGGGAGCGACAGGTGGTCATCGGCGAGTACGACCGAAATGAATCGAGCCCTTTCTTCGCACTTTCGCGCGAGATGGATGCCAAGCTCTATCCCGGCAACTTCAGCAGGAAGGACGTCATCGGAGACCGCCAAATCGTCCTGACCACGACGCCGGAGAAAATGCGTACCATTGAAAAGAAATACTACGTACCAAATAATTCAGCCGTCATCGTGGCTGGCGACGTCAATCCTCAGACAGTCTTCGCACTCGCAGAACGAGAGCTCGGCAGCTGGAGCAAAAGCTCAGATCCATTCGTCACAGATCCGATTCCTCTCATTCCGGCGCTCCAGAAGAGCGAAGGCCTGGTCGTAGAGGCGTCAGTGGGTGCGGTAACCGTTCAGATACAGTGGCAGGGTCCAAGCGTCGGCCAGGATCCGAAATCGACCTACGCGGCGGATGTATTCTCCGATGTCCTCAACGATCCCCAGTCGCAGTTTCAGCAGAGGCTTGTCGACAGCGGACTCTGGCAGTCAGTCGGTGTCAACTACTATACGTTGAACCATACCGGCCCAATCACGATCAGCGGTCAGACCTCGCCCAATCAGCTGCGAGAAGCGCTCACCGCGCTGTACGGCGAGATCGCCAAGTTTGACACTCCTGGATACTTCACCGGTGACGAGCTTGACGCCGTGAAAGCCCACCGTGCCGTCACCTCCGCATTCGACCGCGAACGTGCGTCTGGGTTTGCCCACACTCTCGGCTTCTGGTGGAGCGTCGCCAGCCTCGAATACTACATGGGGTACGTCGACAACATGGCGCAACAGTCACTCGAAGACCTGCGCGCGTACGCCCGGAAGTACATCGTTGGCAAACCGCATATCGCCGGAGTCCTCATCGCGCCAGACGCAAAGCAATCACTCAATCTCGCTCCTGGAGAACTGGTAATGGCGGGAACCCGTTAATGCTGCTTTCAATCGCAGTCGCGCTCACAACACTTACCAGCAGCTTCGACGTTTCCGGGGTGCACGTAATTCTGCGCCAGAACAACGCCAATAATGTCGTGGCTGCCAATCTTTATTTCCTCGGAGGCGCGCGACAGGTCACCGAAGTAAACGCTGGAATTGAACCAATCCTCCTCGATGTCTCTGAACGAGGCACGCAGCGCTACCCGAAGAACGCGCTACGTCGCGCGATGGCAAAACTGGGTAGCGAGATCGTCATGGCGCCGAGTGCTGACTGGACCATGTTCGGGGTCCGCTCGAGCACTGAGGTGTTCGATTCCACGTGGGCAATTTTTGCCGATAGAGTGATGCACCCGACGCTGGGCAAGTCCGAAATCAACGTCGTCAAAGCCCAGTACCTTTCCGCAATCAATCAGAGACGAGATGACCCCGACGCGCTTGCTGACTATCTCGCCGACAGCATCACCTATGTAGGGCATCCCTACGAAGTGTCGGTGGACGGCAACGAGCATTCTATCCCAGCGCTCGACTCGGCTGCACTGCGAAACTATCAGCAAACGCAGTTCGTGAAGTCCCGCCTGCTCCTGGTCGTCGTCGGTAACGTCGATCGTGCGCATATCGAGCGGTTGGTGAACGAATCCATCGGCCAACTTCCGCGGGGGACCTATACGTGGGTCGCGCCGCCGCGTGTACCTGAATTACCAACTGCGGTCGTAGTTGAACGGCGTCAGCTTCCCACTAATTACATACTCGGCTACTACAGCGGACCACTCGCGAAGGGAGAAGATTATCAGGCTCTGCGAGTAGCAACTTCGGTGCTGACCGGCCGTATGTTCGCGGAAATTCGGACGCGCGAGAACCTTACGTATGACGTGCACGCCCCGTTCGTCGACCGTGCTGCCACAGTCGGTGGACTCTACGTGACGACGGTAGCGCCCGATACCACACTCAAGCTGATGCGGGCAGCAATCGTGGATCTTCAGCAGGGCATGCTCGATCCAGTCGGGCTCAAGCAGCTCGAGGAACAATTCATCACCGAATACTTCCTCGACAACGAGACGAACGCCGCACAAGCTGACTTCATTGCGCGATCACAACTCTACGAAGGAGATTATCGCGAAGCAGATCGATTCGTCGACGAGCTGAAAAGCATCACCCCTGAAGCCGTTCAACGAGTGGCAAGGAAGTACATGAAGGGAATTCGATTCGCCTATGTTGGAGATCCATCAAAGCTGAACCCTATAACGATCAGCGAGTTCTGATCGAATAATGCGTCGTAACAAGCGCAAAACATGGCATCACTCGGCAAATTCCTCTGCAACTGCGCGAGCGTCCATAGCGCCGGTGTAGAGAGCTATGCCCGCTATTGCAGCGGCGACTCCGCGATCAGCCACCGCGCGCAGATCGCTCAGGCTCCCAAGTCCGCCGGCGGCGAATACCGGAAATCCTGCGATCTCCGCAACATCCTCCATCAGGGGCAAGTCAGTACCGAGCAAAGCTTGCTCGCGATGCACGGCAGTGACCAAAACGCCCGCCAGCGCCAGCTCGTTGAGCTCTTCAACCAGATCAAGAACCAGCTTCGAGTGCGCGCGGGTCCAGCCGTGGGAAAGCACTCTGCGATCACGCACATCGGCTGCAACTATGATGCGTCCGGGAAACAGCGTGCTCATTTCGGCAATCCAATCCGGTTGCTCAATGGCTTTGGTTCCGATGACGACACGCTCTGCTCCCTGAGAGAGCAGTCTTTCGATCGAGTCCTGTGTTCGCACTCCGCCGCCAACCTGGACTTCTGCATCGGTTGAGTTCAGAATCGCTTCGATAGACTCCGCATTGTCACCTCGCCCGGCGACTGCATCGAGATCAACGACATGCAGATGGTGGAATCCGTATTGCTGCCACGCGCGTGCGACTCCACTCGGATCCGGTATCCGAATGATCTCCTCGTCATATGAGTTTGAAGCCACCTGAACACAGGCTCCTCCTCTCAAGTCGAGCGCGGGAATTGCAATCACCGAAGCGCTGCGATCAGGGTGCGAGTGCGCAGGAAATCCGAGCACTGATTGCATGACCTGGCGCTTGTGAATAAATTCACAATCTTACAGTAAAGAAGTATCCGGTTATTCATGCACTATTTGTACGGCTCTGGGAGGCCAGAAAAAAATGCGGTTCTACCGATTCGCGGTTGCTGTTGGAGTGGTTGCGCTGGGTGCCTGTGCCGGCGGAGAAAAGAATCCTGCCGACACTACTCATGTAGCTATTGATACGTCGGCCTCTTCGGCGTCGACGACGACCTCCACCACAGCGGCTACTGGAGTGGCGACCTCCGGTACGGCGGCGATGGCTCCGATTACGGGTACCACCCACGATGTGAAGATGGTCGGCGATGCGAAGGGGTACCGCTTCGAGCCAGCAAACATCACCGTCAAACAAGGCGATGGCATCAAGTTCACGGTTGTAAGCGGCGGGCCGCACAACGTTGCTTTTGACCCGGCGACAATCCCCGCAGACGTAAAGCCCCAGCTGGACGCGAACATGGGAACGGATAAAATGGGAGAGCTCTCCAGCAACATGAAGATGAATCCCGGCGACGCAGTCACCATATCGTTCGCAAACATAAAGCCCGGCAAGTATCCCTTCCATTGCGTTCCGCACCTTGCGCTCGGAATGAAAGGCGTCATTACTGTCCAGTAGCTCACTCGGATTGGAAAGACGGCGGGGGCGCGAGCTCCCGCCGTCTTCTTGTTTTGGGACTTTTCTGCGGCGCTTAGATTGCATTATTTGTCCGAAGAACAGGATTATCTCTTACGTCGAGGCCTTCCGGTCTGAACGGACTCTCGCGTGCGCGTCGTACTCAGTGGATCTTTGAGCGATGAACGTTCATAGCATTGCGCGAATGAGCGGCGGCTCCGCCTATCTCTGGATGGCAGCCCGGGCCAGAAATGCCCTGAGACGCGTTGTCGTGTTCGGAATAGTTGGTGGGACGGTTTTTATCGCCGCCCTCATCGCATTCGTTCTTGTTCCGAGAAATGCCTCTCGGAAGGCAATGGCTGTTGCGGCCCAGATCGAAACCAAGACGGACTCGTCCCCCGCAACTGCGGCGAGGGATCGGTACTTCGCGGAGATGACATCGGTTGATTCTGTGCTCGACGCAACGCGCCGCGCTCTCGCGCCAGTTCCCGCGACGCTCATTGATACATTCCCTCCAGCTGTGCGTGCGCAGCGCGACTCACTGAGCGGCGAACTCGCGACTCTTAATCGCTTGATCGATCGCGCGGAGAACGCCCCCCTTCCCACCTCGTATCGAGCTCTCGCCGCGTCTCCGACGGTTGCAGCCGATCCCAAAGTAAGAGTGCTTCTGGACTCGCTCGCCGACATCGAGCGCGATCGAAACGCGTTCGGGGCTGTAGGTACCGTTGATCCGGTTTACCTCGCGCTCACTTCCAGAGCCAACGCCATCGGCAGGTCAATACAGGCCATCGCTGATGCCAAGAGAGGTGAGATCAGAGGCAAGCTCGCGTTGATTCGCCCAACTGCGGCTCCGGTAATCAAGCCGATAATAACGGTGGACACCCTCAAGCTCCTCGCTCAACGTACCGGCGCTCAGCAGAACTACAACTCTACATCCCGGCAAATCGCTCAGATAAGACAAAAGAACCTCCAGATCGACCGTCAAACCACACGGGCGCGAGAGCTGGCGAATGTGGGCGCGCCTCCGTGGGCGATGCTGGCAGCGGCGGTTGTGCTCGCCCTTGCCGTTGGGTTCGCGGCGTCATTCGGAACGGAGCTCAAGCGACCGCATATCGCTGATCCGCGAGAAGCAGAGCAGGTCAGCGGCGCAAGGGTTCTCACCGTCATCAGACCGCCGGAAGTCGTTGTCGAGCGGAGTAGACGCCAAGCAGACGTCGAAGCGCCTCCTTTGATCGATGTCGTTTCCGAGAGTTACCGGACGCTGTATCTCCACATCGCGGCTGTCGAGGCAAGCGTGCCCATCGTTAGCATCACGGGAGACGATCCGGGAATCGTCGCAACCGTGGCGGCGAATCTCGCGGCATCCGCGGCTTATGAGGCAAGAAGCACCCTCCTCGTCGACGTTGATCCAACGACTTGCAGTGTCGCCAGCGTCCTCAGGATACGGCCCGATCCAGGTCTCTCCGGCATCATTACAGGCAATGCCACCTGGCCCGAAGCAATCGTCCCGACTACGATCGGGCGCGATCGGCCTTTGGATGTGTTGCCGAGTGGTACCAGACGCGCTGGCGCTCCGGAGCCGAACGTGGTGGAGGACGTAAAGAAGGAGCTGGCCCGAATGCAGCGCCGGTACGATTTCATCATCATCGCTGCGCCCACGAGCTATGTACAGCGAAGCGCAAGCAGCATCATACCTGCCCCCGATGTGATACTTTGCGCTCGAATCGCTCACACGACGGTTGGAGGTCTAAAGACCACCGTAGAATCTCTGCGCGGTGCTGATATGCGTATTCACGGTCTGGTGCTCTGGGACGCCGAGATGCCTCAGCTCGAAACCAGAGAGGAGATGCTCGGCTCGGCTCGGCAGTCAGGCGCATTTCAGCCCGAGCTCGTAGCTGCGCAATAGCGTTTGATGGCCGAATCCATCCCTAATCTGCGAGGGATCGCCAAAGAGCGGGCGTATAAGGAGCTCGCGAGCCACACAGAAGCAATCCTCGACGGCGTAACCGACCCGATCACGATGATGTCTACGCTCGCTAGCCTGATTCATCATGCGTTCGGATATCTCTGGACCGGGTTCTACCGAGTCGCGGAGCCCGGCGCGCTATTGCGGGTTGGCCCCTATCAGGGCTCACTGGGCTGTCTCGAGATCGTCTTCGGCCGCGGCGTGTGCGGAATCGCAGCGTCTGAGGTTAGAACGATCGTCGTACCGGATGTCGCAAACTTTCCAGGCCACATTACATGTGATGCCAGGTCGCGGTCAGAGATTGTCGTTCCAGTCCTTGGGCCAGAGGGTGATCTGCTGGCCGTCCTCGACGTAGATTCCGAGCACCTCGACGCGTTTGACGAGGAAGACCAGCGCGGACTCGAGCTTCTCGTATCGTGGTTTGCAAAGACAAGGGGATGACAGTCACCGGTTATTCGGACGTCATAAATCACGCGCTTGCATTCGCAGCGAAGCACCACGATCGGCAGGTTCGAAAAGGAACAAGGCTGCCGTATCTTACGCATCCGGCGAGCGTGGCAATCATCCTTACCCGATACGCGTGCAACAATGAGACAGTAGTAGCCGGGATTCTGCATGATGTCGTGGAAGATTGCGTGCGCGACGGATACACGCGTGAAATGCTTGAACAGCGCATCGGGGACAAATTTGGCTCGAGCGTTCTGGACACGGTTCTAGCCGTGACGTATCGCCGGCACGACGACGAAGGTGTCGAGTTATCCGCAGAGGAGCGGAAGACCGACTACCTGGCTCGATTAGCGGGCGCCAGCGCAGAGGCGCGTTGGGTGTGCGCCGCTGACAAAATCCACAATGCATCGTCCATCGTCGCAGATCTCCGACGAACGATTGACCAGGAGACCGTGTGGAATCGTTTCAGTGCCGGGCGGACTGCGACTGCTCGTTGGTATCGCCAGGTGTATGAAAGGCTTGGCGAAGTAGGCTTTTCGGCTCCGATCATGAACGAGCTCGACCAAGCGTCGGAGCAGCTCGCAGCATTAGCCCGCAACTAGGCGATTACGTCTGCTGTCGTCTTGCCGTATGTCCGTTCCACATAATCGTCGAGGAGTCGCAAGAATTCAGGGACGATAGTGTCTCCCCTCAGGGTGACGGCCAACTTTCCGTCTATGTAAACGGGCGCCTTTGGATCCTCGAAAGTACCAGGCAGAGATATGCCGATGTTAGCGTGCTTCGATTCGCCCGGTCCGTTAACGACACAGCCCATCACCGCAACCTTCATATCTACGACGCTTGGATAGCGATTCTTCCAAGTCGGCATCTGATCCCGCAAGTAGGTCTGGATATCCTCTGCCATGTGCTGGAAGAAGGTCGAGGTCGTGCGACCACAGCCGGGGCATGCGGTGACTTGCGGGTTGAAATTCTGGAGCTCGAGAGACTGCAATATCTGCTGAGCGATGTGCACTTCCTCGGTCCGATCGCCACCAGGCCGCGGTGTGAGCGAAACTCGAATGGTGTCACCGATTCCTTCGGAGAGGAGTATCGATAGCGCGGCGGTACTCGCGACTATGCCCTTTGAGCCAAGCCCGGCTTCAGTCAGCCCCAGATGTAGAGGATAGTCGCAGCGAGATGCCAGCTGACGGTACACATCGATAAGGTCCTGAACGCCCGAGACTTTTGCGGACAGAACGACGCGATCGTGTCCGAGTCCGCATTCCTCGGCAATGATCGCCGACCTCAGCGCGCTCTGGATCATTGCCTCGATGTATACCTCCTTCGCCGTGTGCCGCGTCTCGGATCGTGCATTCTCGTCCATTAGCGAAGTTAGAAGATCCTGATCTAGCGACCCCCAGTTGACTCCAATTCTGACCGGCTTGTCGTTGTCGACAGCAACCCGGATGATGGTGCGGAAGTTCTCGTCACGCCTCTTGCCTCCGACATTGCCGGGATTGATGCGATATTTGGCGAGTGTCTTTGCGGCAGCGTGGTAGCGGGTGAGAAGCAGATGGCCGTTGTAGTGAAAATCGCCGATGAGGGGGGCGATGACGCCCATGTCAGCGAGCCTGCTAGCAATCTCGGGCACCGCGTTCGCTGCCGCATCGTTGTTAACGGTTACCCGTACCAACTTGCTGCCGGCGCGCGACAGCTCGGCGACCTGCAACGCAGTTGCGGTGGCGTCAGCCGTATCCGTATTGGTCATCGATTGCACAACGACAGGATGCGCCGATCCGATTGGCACACCACCTACTGATACTGATGCTGTCTGTCTTCGTGTTGCCGTGGTCACGTGTGCTTGCGGATGATGAATTTGAAAGCTAATTCCCTGGTCCAAGCGGTGCATCTGAATGCATCGTACCCGTTTCCAGCGCTTCGGAGCTTAGATGGTTGAAGAAAGCGACGCCCCTGACATAGTCGCACCATCACCGCCATCGCCACCATCACCACCACCACCGAAAAGGAAGCATCACAGGATCCTTGCAGTGGTCCTGGCACTCGTGCTCATACCGGCAGTGATCGTGGCACTTTGGATATGGGTGGCACTGGGCTATAGCTACGCCTCTGGTGACCGCGCGGGGTACGTCCAGAAAATCTCGAAAAAGGGATGGCTATGTAAGACCTGGGAAGGTGAGCTGGCAATGGCGAACTTGCCTGGAACCATGCCTCAGATTTTCACGTTCACGGTCCGCAACGACTCAATCGCGCAGGTCATCGAGCAAAACATTGGGAAACAGGTGTCCCTAACGTACGAGCAGCACAGGGGTGTGCCGACAACATGCTTTGGGGAGACCGAATATTTCATCACTGCTGCGCATAGGGTGGGCCCCTGAATCTCTCTATTGTCTGCTCAGCAGGACCTTGCTATTTTTTCTGCCAAGTGGAGCCAGGGTGCGGGTGAAAGCCCGTGCTTAGAGCTCAAAATCCAGTGCAGGGTTAGCGAGACCTGCATATCAGATTGTCGAGGGTCGGGCGTGATCCGCTCCCCAAGACACAAATTTTCCAGGAGCAGGGAATGCGTACGACCGGCAAGGTGAAGTGGTTCAACGATGCAAAGGGCTTTGGCTTTATCACTCCTGACAACGGGCAGAAGGATTGCTTCGTTCACTACAGCGCGATTTCTGGCTCGGGATTCAAATCCCTTGCTGAAGGCGACGCCGTAGAATTCGACATCGTCGAAGGTCAGAAAGGTCCAGCTGCCGAGAACGTGACGAAGGCTTCCTAAGCCACGTCAGCTTCACTGGCACAATCTGGCGGGGCGTCTCAATCGGGACGCCCCGTTTTGTTTTCAGCAGGACGTCCACGTTTGGGAACGGGTGCGATTTCGACGGCACTCTCGAGCCTTCCGAGCAGCTCGTCGCGAAACGACACTAAGTCAATCGATAGAGAAAGTCGTTCGGATCGGTAGCTACCATTGTTTTTTGCGAGATCTTGGGCGGTGTGGATTGCCCGGAGCGCTGGGAGGCCGATCTCGCGCATCAGAGTGAGGGCGACAGCGAGGACTAAAAGTCCATCGATACTGAGGCGACGTGCTACCCCTTGGCGCTTCTGTTCAACCCCGGGAACGCTGTAATGGGAGAGGATATTGTCCAGCCACTTACTTGGTGCATCAAGGGCAAGTGCAGCTGCAGTAAGGGTATACGCTCTGGCCATAATTATCCTAACATTATAGGTTAATTATGCAGGGACGGCAATCCGGCGGCATTCCCATGCTGACCCGAGACCCACGTCTCGTTATATTGGGCAGGTCTCACCTCTCACAGAGCGGATCGCTGGTCTCGGAAATGAAGCGCATTCTGACTGTAATCTCTTTAGCGGCCCTCGCCTCAGGGCTCTCCGCTTCCGCAACCCTGGCGCAGACAACCTATGCTCTTGGAATCGGCGGCGGCGCAGCAATACCCGTGGGCAAGCTGAAAGACACTCAGAATACCGGCGTCAGTGGAATCGTCGCGCTTGCGTTGGGTGCAGCCGAACTTCCGATTGGGGTTCGATTTGACGGCATCTATAACCGATTCTCGCGAAGCGAGGGCGGCTCACCGCAGGCAGGAGCCACCAGCAGTTTCCGAATCGCAGGCGTACTCGGGAATTTGATCTTCGCATTCCCCGGTACCAGCACAAAAAGCTACATCATTGCAGGCGGAGGGCTTTACAACACACGGCTCGACATCGCCGGATCCAAATCGGAAAATGATCCCGGGTTAAACGCCGGTGCAGGCATGACGTTCGGTATCGGGCCGATTGCGAGCTTCTTAGAGGCGAGGTACCACTTCATCCGTCGAGCGCCAGCAAACGGGGGAGTGATCCACTTCATTCCGATAACCATCGGGCTGATGTTCTAGGCTGAGGGCAGTCAAACTTCTCTCGCCGGCGACAGTCTTCCTAAACTGCGCGAAGTACCAGCTCGTTTCCGCGTGCTGCTTCGGTGATCGGCCACAACGCTTCCCGCGCGCTTCGGAGCTGTGCTCGTACGGAGCCGGGCCCCGTCCCTCCAGGAACCTCGCGCCTTGAAACAGATTTTGAGGGCTCGAGCCAGTCCAGGGCATCCTCCTCAAATAGCGCATGCGCGGATTTGAACGACGATATCGGTAAAGCGTCGAGGTCGCAGTCCTCGCGCTCGCTCTCGCGAATCAATGCGCCGATTGCGGCGTGCGCTTCGCGAAAGGGAACCCCTTTCTCTACGAGGTAATCGGCAAGATCGGTCGCCATCATACTGCTCGAGACAGCCGCGCGCATTCGCTTCGGGTTGAAACGAGTTTCGCGCAACGCTCCCGCAACCGCTGGAAGAACGAGAAGGATTGTATCGACGGCGTCGAACAACACGCGCTTGTCGTCCTGGAGATCCTTGTTGTATCCGCTCGGCAAACCCTTGAGAGTTGATAGCAGGGTCATGAGATCGCCAATCGCACGCGCACCGGAACCGCGAGCGAGCTCGAGCGCATCCGGATTGCGCTTCTGCGGCATCATGCTGGAGCCTGTGGTAAAGGCATCCCCAAACTGGACAAATCCGAATTCGCTCGATCCATAGATGATCAGATCTTCGGCGAGGCGCGACAGATGCGTGGCCGCCATAGTGACAGCGAATAACAGCTCGGCAGCGAAATCTCTATCACCAACTGCATCTATGCTGTTCTGCGACACTGAGCCAAATCCCAGACTCCCTTGGAGCAGGACGCGTGAGATGGGGAATGCACACCCAGCGATTGCGCCAGAGCCAAGAGGCAAAACCGCAGCGGCCCGGGATGCCGATGCGACTCTGGTCCGGTCGCGCCCGAGGGGCCAGAAGTGCGATAGCATCCAGTGCGCCGCCGAAACGGGTTGAGCGCGCTGAAGATGCGTGTAGGAAGGCATCAGGAAATCTTCGAGCTTCTCTGCGTGGTCCAGCATCACCTGTTGTAGCAGGCGGATACTCGCATCGAGTTTTCCGCATGCGTCCATGGACCAGAGCCGAGTTGCGGTCGCAACCTGGTCATTTCGGCTCCGACCGGTGTGCAGCTTTGACGCGACGTCGCCAATCTCCTCGTGAAGGATCCGGTCGATCAATGTGTGAACGTCCTCGTCAGACGAGACCGATTCCGCTCCGCTCGCAAGCTTTTCAGCCACAGCAGTGAGACCACGCTCAATTTTCTTGCTTTCGTCCAAAGTCAGTACGCCTGCACCCCACAGAGCGACTGACCACGCGCGCGAAAGCTCGATGTCAAACGGCCATAGACGATAGTCCACACCGATGGAGCGGTTGAGCGCATCCAGTGCTGCAGCCGTGGGCACCGCAAAGCGCCCGCCCCAGAGCTTGTGCGAAACGTGGTCCGACATGAGACGGGTCCTTAGGCTATCGCCAAGGTCGCAGACTGAAGAGGCTCGCGGCCACTTTGCGCCTCAGCCTCTGCCGCCGCGAGCTCCTGGTCGCGAATGGCACGTACGCGTGCGGATAAACCATACAGTCGAATGAATCCTGCGGCGTCACTCTGCCGATAGACGTCGTCCTCGCCGAAGGTCACGAAACGTTCGTCATAGAGAGCGTGCGCGCTCTCACGGCCTACTACAGATACATTGCCCTTGTACAACCGCAGCGTGACGGACCCACTAACACGTTCCTGGGTGACATTCACAAAGGCATCGTAGCTCTCACGCTCCGTGGTCCACCAACGCCCTTCATAAACGAGATCGGCGTAGCGCGGTGCGATAAGGTCCTTCGCCGCAAGCGTGCGTCTGTCGAGCACCAACTGTTCGAGCTCGCTATGGGCGGAGTAAAGGAGGGTTCCGCCTGGGGTCTCATAAACTCCGCGGGATTTCATACCCACCAATCGATCCTCGACGAGATCGATTCGCCCGACGCCGTGACGGCCACCGATCTTATTCAGCTTCCCGACGATGTCGACAGCCTCAAGCTCAACGCCGTCGACCGACACGGGACTACCGGCGTGGAAGCCAATGGTGACATCCTCTGGTTGATCCGGCGCGTTCTCAGGCGCAGACGTGAGCATGAACAAGTCTGCCGGAGGCGCAACCGAAGGTTGCTCGAGTGCGCCGCCCTCGTGCGAAATGTGCCAGATATTTCTGTCGCGCGAATAGATTTTGTCGCGCGTCGCCGCTACCGGTATTTTGTGGGCCTCCGCGTACGCGATGGCGTCTTCGCGGCTCCGGATGTTCCACTCGCGCCATGGAGCAATTACCGGGAGATCGGGAGCGAAGGCGGCGTAAGTCAGCTCAAAGCGAACCTGATCGTTCCCTTTCCCCGTGCACCCGTGCGCGAGCGCATCTGCGCCGACACGACGCGCAACCTCTACCTGCCTACGGGCAATCAGAGGCCGGCCCATCGAGGTGCCGAGCAGATATTTCCGGCCGTATATGGCGCCAGCCCTCAAAGTGGGCCAGACAAAATCCTCGACAAACTCCCGCCGCAAGTCCTCGACGTAACACTCATCGGCGCCTGACGCGATCGCTTTGGCGCGTACGCCTTCGAGCTCGTCGCCCTGACCAATATCGGCAGCGACGCAGACCACGCGCGCACCGTACCGTTCCTTCAGCCAGGGAACGATGATGGAAGTGTCGAGCCCACCGGAGTAGGCAAGAGCAATTGTGCGAATCACGGGCGCCTCAAATAAGTATTCAGAATTACTGAATATTTAAGCGGTATGTCCCGCCACGTCAATGCTTTGTCAGGGCTCCCCGGCCATGGCGCGCAGGCGCCGCATGACGCGGTCGCGGGCGGCGACGGAGCGACAGATGATCAAAATCGTGTCATCACCGCCCACAGTTCCGAGTATGTCCGACCATCCCTCACCGTCAAGGGCTGCAGCGATCGGCTGGGCCCCGCCTGGGACTGTTCGCAGGACGAGCATCTCGCTCACGCCGTCGAGGCGAAGGAACAGCTGTGGCAGGAGGGTGTCGAGTGCCGCACGACTCTCCTCGATACTCCCGTCCGTAATGGCGTACCGGGCGCCCTCAGGCGTCGGCACGCGCGCGAGTCGTAGCTCGCGCAAATCGCGAGAGAGAGTCGCCTGTGTCACGTCCCAGCCGCGCTGCAGGAGCAGTTTGCGCAGGTCCTCCTGGCTGCTTACGACGCGGGACCCGACGATCTCGAGAATGGTGTCGTGACGTTCACGCTTGTTGGCCATTGACGCTGAGTCTAGCACTCGGACGGCCAGTGCGCGAGGCAGCGAGACGAAACATTGACTCGCCCCGTGTGTAATGTTATGCATTACTTATGCATAAAGTTCCGGCGGGTGTCCTTGGTGCCAGCGGCTACGCGGGTCGGGAGTTGTGCGGGTTGATTGCCCGGCACCCGGCACTCGAGCTCGCTTTCGCATCTGCCAACGAGCAATGCGGCCAGCGCGCCAGGATTGGGAGCGCAGAAGTCACCTATGTCGCCACCGAAGATGCTCCGTTGGACAGCGCCGAGATCGTGTTCACCGCGCTTCCGCATGGGACATCGGCACAATGGGTCCGTGCAGCGCGGTCAACCGGCGCCCGGGTGGTCGATCTATCCTCGGACTTTCGGCCCGGTGCGGGCGAAACGTCCTCCGACACTCCTTATGGGCTCACCGAACTGATGCGCGACCGAATTCCGGGGGCGGGAATAGTCGCCAATCCGGGATGCTACCCGACGGCTGTACTACTAGCGATTGCTCCGCTTCTGAAAGAAGGTTGGATGGCACCTGGCTCTGCGATAAATGTGTCTGCGGCCAGCGGTGTCACCGGCGCGGGCTATTCAGCAAGGCCGGATCTTCTGTTCGCCGAGGTAGCGGAAGACTTCCGCGCCTACTCAGTCGGCAACCAGCACCGCCACGTCGCTGAGATGCGAGCCGTGATCGCCGAGCTGGGAGGGTCGGAACGCGACATCGTTTTCACGCCACATCTTCTTCCAGTTGCTCGTGGGATCCTCGCGACCATAACTGTGCCCATCAAATCGCATTCGGACAATCCAGTCTTGCTATGGCGTGATTTTTATTCCGGCGAAGCGTTCGTCGAGATATCAGACCAGCCACCATCGCTGCGCGATGTGGTGAGACGCAACGTCATCCGTATGAGCGTCACCAATGCGTCGAATATGACGCAACCGACGCTCATCATCATCTCCGCGATCGACAACCTGGTAAAGGGCGCCGCCGGCCAGGCACTACAGAACGCAAATCTTCTGCTCGGCCTCGGTGAGCAAACTGGGCTGCCTGCATGATGCGTGTCATTAAGCTTGGAGGTCGCGCTCAGGCTGATCCTCGGGTGTTCGCCCTGATTGGCCAGGCATGGAGAGGCTCTGAAGGCTCGCTCTGCGTGGTGCATGGTGGCGGAGACGAAGTTTCCGCGATGCAGCGCACTCTTGGACGCAAGCCCGAATTCGTCGGCGGCCGCAGAGTTACGTCGAAGGCCGACCTCGATTTATTGCGGATGGTCCTCTCGGGTGTCGTGAACAAGAGGATCGTCAATCAACTCCTTACGCTGGGCGTACCGGCAGTCGGATTGTCCGGCGAGGATGGTGCACTGATCACGGCCGAGATTATCGATTCAGGATCCCTCGGCTTCGCCGGTCGGCCAACCGGCGTGAACGTGCAGCTGCTACGGGCCGTGATGGAGTCGGGGAACCTCCCCGTCATCTCCCCGGTTGCGTTCAATGGGAGCAGCGCAGAAGGCGGTGCCCTGAATGTGAACGGTGATGATGCCGCAGCAGCTATCGCCGGAGCGCTTCGGGCCGAGGAATTGTTGCTTATCGCGGACGTTGAAGGCGTTCGTGGCGACGGCGTCGAGGTAATAAGAACTCTATCCGCGGAAACAGCAGACGCCTTGATCGAGAGCGGGACCGCGGTCGAGGGAATGGCAGCGAAGCTCGAAGCAGCGAAAACCGCTCTATTATCTGGAGTGGACAACGTACGAATCTGTGGTCTTACCGGACTCCTCGACGACGCGTGCGGGACTATTGTCACTCAATCTCAGGGCGTTCCATCATGACGAGCATCACAATGCCGCTCGAAGAGAAAATCACTCCGGCTCACCCCAGCGCAGAGACAGCACTCCTCGACACCTACAAGCGAGCGCCGATGGAGTTCGTTTCGGGCGAAGGCGTGGAACTGATCGATGCCGATGGAAGGCGCTACCTGGACTTCGCCAGTGGAATCGCGGTGAATGCGTTCGGGTACGGCGACGTTGGGATCGCTCGGGCGATCAGCGATGCCTTGGGCACCGGATTGATTCATACCTCAAACCTTTATCGGACGTCGCCTGGCGAACAACTCGCAGCGAAGCTGGTAGAGCGGTCATTCGCGTCGAAGGTTTTCTTCTGTAATTCCGGCGCCGAGGCAAATGAAGGCGCGTTCAAGTTTGCGAGACGCTGGGCGCGAAAAATCGGCACCGATGCGAAAGTGGAGATCGTCGCGTTGCGGGGTAGCTTCCATGGTAGGTTGTTCGCCTCGCTCGCGGCGACGGACAGGCCATCGTATCGCGCGCCGTTCCGTCCGCTTGCAGGTGGCGTCTCGATTTGCGAGCGCGATCTGGCTGATCTCGATACTGCTCTGAATGACGAAACAGTGGCCGCGGTAATCGTGGAGCCCGTGCAGGGTGAGGGAGGCGTGCGCGTTCTCGATCCCTCCTTTTTGGCTGCCCTGCGGATGCTCACGTCGAAGCGCGAGATAGCGCTGATCTTCGACGAGATCCAGTGCGGCCTTGGACGAACGGGTCATCTCTTCGCGTACCAGATGAGTGGAGTCGTGCCGGATATGCTTACCCTCGCAAAGCCACTCGCCGGCGGGTTGCCGATGGGCGCGGTCCTCGTTTCGGGCGAAATCAGCGCTGCAATTCAGCCAGGCGATCATGGCACCACGTTCGGAGGAGGGCCCTTCGTCTCGGCTATCGCTTCGCACGTTTTTGATCGTCTCTCGGACAGTTCATTCCTCGAGTCAGTGCGAGAGAAAGGTGCGTGGCTTGGCGAACAGCTCGGGACGATTGCGCGGCGTTCGGGGAAGGTCCGCGCGATACGAGGAGCAGGTTTCATCTGGGGACTCGACGTCGTGGAATCCGCAGGAGATGTCGTCAAGCGCGGGTGGAGCGAGGGCCTGCTCCTGCTCACCGCCGGCGAGCACACACTAAGGATTCTTCCCCCCCTGATCACGGATCGCGACGACTTGGTGCGTGGTCTTTCCATCATAGAAAAAGTCCTCGCTCAGTAGGGCGTCGAAAAAAACCATCGCGCATTAGCCGGCATCGGTCTCGCCGATTGTCATCTCGCCGGTTAACATATCGGATAACTCGGCCAAAGATGACGCATGACATCGACGAGAACTCGATCGGGTCGACTCTTATTTCATACTTGTTGGCTCGCGACGTTTGCGTGTGCACCGATGGCTGGTTCCAGCAACGCATCGGTCACGCAAGACGTGCATTCGGACACGGTTCAAGCGCGGCGCGTCTTCGAGGAGAATATCGACGCCATCCATAAGCGTGATCGAACCCGGTATTTGTCGACCTATCTCCATACCGACCAGCTCGCCCGAAATGGGCCGGGCGGCCTCGAGCTTGGATATAGCACGTGGAGCGCGCGCCGGGACTCGACGTGGCCGGATACCCTCATCGCCCGGAATCTTCGCGTGCTTTCGATGAGTCCCGGCGTCGTCTATGGCACCTACTGTTACACTGTGACTCAGAACGACACTACATCGAGTGGAGTATCCGAGCGCATCTTCGTTAAGACCACCGAAGGCTGGCGAATCGCTGTTACAACGGCGTTCGGACTTCCGGCGGGCGTGTCTGCGCAGTGCAAGTAACGCCAATTCAATCGACATCATGCTGATCCGTCGCCTCGCACCTGCTCTCGGAATTTTGATTGCCGTAGTCGCCGGCACCTCTGCAAACGGGCAAACAAAACCCGTAAGAACTCCCAAGCTTGTCGTGTTTATCACAATCGACGCCATGCGGGCTGATTACCTACCGCGCTTTCAGAGCCAGCTCACAGGAGGGTTGGCAAGACTCTATAAGGGTGGCGCGGTGTTCACGAATGGATTTCAAGATCACGCGATCACCGAAACCGCGCCCGGTCACTCGGCTACGATGTCGGGTCGATTTCCTGTCCACACCGGAATCCTTGCAAATGCCGCCGGCGTCAACGACAGCACGGTCAGTCTTGTGGACGCGACCGGTTCGGGCGCGTCACCGATTCGGTTCCGCGGAACTACGCTGACGGATTGGTTGGTAGCAAAAGATCCACGCACCAAAGTGCTTTCGGTGTCGAAAAAAGATCGAGGAGCGATTTTGCCCATCGGACGGTCGAAGCAGCAGGTCTTCTGGTATGCGTCAAACGGAAATTTCACCACGAGCACATACTACGGGCCGAGCCTGCCTTCATGGGTTACTGCGTTCAACGCGAGGCACCTGAGCGCGCGGTACACGGGGAAGACGTGGACGCTGTTGCTGCCGGCCAGCGCTTATCGCGAACCGGACAGCGTAGCCGTGGAGAGTGGTGGTAAGGATTTCACGTTTCCCCACGGTGCTCCGAGTTCGCCCACCGAGGAAGCTCGGTCGCTCCCTGGATTTCCGTGGATGGACGAGCTGACGCTGGATTTTGCGATGACCGGCGTGAATGCACTTCACCTCGGCGAAGGACCGGAGACGGACTTGCTCGCTGTTTCGCTCTCAACAACCGATGCCATCGGACATCGATTCGGGCCGGATTCCCGCGAAATCCATGATCAGATCCTGAGAGTGGATCGCGAGCTAGGCGTCTTCCTCGATTCGCTGTTCCGGATTCGCAATCCAAACAACGTCGTCATTGCACTAACGGGCGACCATGGCCTGACGCCATTCCCCGAGATTCATGCGCACGATCCGAACACGGGGGCGATGCGCGTCAACCCGCGCGCCGTACTGGAGCATCTCAGTAGCTCTCTTCGGGCAGCAGGTGTGCGGGGGCGCGGTTTCCGGTACGAGGCTTCGGCGTACTCCGGCAACGGATTCACCTTTGATGCAGGAGTTCTTGCGCTCAATCACTCGCTACTGCGCGCGGCGCACGTTAACGAAGATTCAGTCTTGCGCGCTGTTCGGGCTGCTTTCCTCAAAGTTCCCGGCGTAGCGCGAGCGGACAGGATCTCGGATCTCGAGAAGGCAGATACAGTCAGCGACAGAATTGCGCGTCGTTGGCTGCACATGTTCTCGGACGAAAGCCTCGCCTCACTGGTGGTGTCGCTTGCGCCCTACAACTATTGGCTGACCGATACCAATGCACAACATGGCAGCCCAAACGACTCAGATGCGCATGTGCCGATCATCTTCTATGGCGGAGGAGTTGCGGCTGGTCGTTACAACCAGTTCGCCAGAGTAGTTGACATGGCTCCGACGCTCGCAGCACTGGTACACGCGACACCTCTTGAAAAACTCGACGGGCATGTACTTAAGAATGCGATCAGGTAGGGTTTCTCTTCATTCTGTCCTCAGGGCCTTCGACGAGTCGGAGTTCGGAACCAAGAACATACTGAACCTTCGCGAATCGCTGCCTTCGGCGGCTGATGCCCGGTTCCGTACTGAGGCGTGGTTGCGTGAGCGGCAAATCAGCCGGGCGGCCGAGGTGCTCGTCATAACGGGCCGCGGCAATCAAAGCCCTGGCGGCGTCTCCGCCGTTAGACAGTCCATTCTCTCGCTCCTGCCCCTCCTCAGGAGACGCGGGGTGGTGTCGGAATGGACAGAACACTCGCCCGGATCGTTTGTCGTAAGATTAGGATCCATCTCTGCTCTGCTGGACGCACCGCGCCGTCGGCGCGATCGATCAGTGAGTGCCCCTGCTCCCCGACCTGAATCCATAAAAGAGCTGGATCAGGCCACGCTCGAACTTCTCAGGCGTCTGGCAATACGATCACTCGAAGCTCTGGGCGTGCGAGACACCGAAAAATTTGTCGAGTCAGAGATGCTCTCCAAATTCAATTCGCTTGCTGCCTCGATTGCGGCCGGACCTGAGGGCGAGGAAAGGCTACGAGGTGCTATCAGAGTCGCGCTCGAACACCTCGACGACTGAAACAACAGGACGTAGTGCGCCACCCATCCCCAGACTGGACATCAGATACATGAGAAGAACCTTTTATGGGGCAGCAGCACTCGTGGCTGCTCTTCCGTTGCGGGCACAGACCACACCGGGATATTCGCCGCAAGCAGTTGCCGCAGAGCGTGCCACCGAGGCCGACGCTATCGCGCGACCGTCGCCTTCCAGAGCGGCAGAGGAATCGAGGTTTCTTTCACTACAGCCTCACATGGCGGGTACTCCGGCCCAGGCGCGGACCCGCGATTACGTGATTGACCTGATGAAATCGTGGGGCCTCGAGACGGAAGTGCGCACGTACACTGTGTGGATGCCGCATCCGGTGAGCGCCCAGATCTGGCGGATCGCGCCCAATCCGATCGAGCTCGCTCTGAATGAAGGCCCGGTTCCCGAGGATACGACCTCTTTTTCGTTCCCGCAGGTCATACCGTTCAACGGCTACGGCGCCGCGGGCGACGTTCGAGGCGAAGTCGTTTACGTCAACTACGGCTTGATCGAAGATTACGCGCAACTCGACTCGATGGGCGTATCGGTGAAAGGCAAGATCGCAGTCGCCCGCTACGGGAGATCGTATCGAGGGATCAAGGCACGGGAGGCCGAGAAACACGGCGCTCTCGGACTGATCATTTACAGCGATCCGGCAGACGATGGGTATGTACGCGGCGATGTTTACCCAGCCGGCCCGATGCGTCCAGCGCAGGGCGTTCAGCGAGGGAGCGTCATGAATCCTGACGGGGATCCCAGCACTCCCGGATACCCGAGCATTCAGGGAGCGCGTCGTATCCCGGTCGCGGATATGGATGTCCCACACATTCCCGTGCTTCCGATTTCTTACGGAAATGCAGCAGAATTGCTTAGAGGGTTGAGCGGAAACTCGATACCGCAGTCATGGCAGGGTGGCCTTCCCTTCAGATATCACGTTGGTCCGGGGCCAGTGCAGGCGCGAATGGCGGTCAAGACGGACGCCGCGACCAATCCGTACAAGCAGATCTGGGACACCTTCGGAATCGTTCGCGGATCGGAATTTCCCGAAGAGATCGTGCTTGTTGGCGGTCATCGCGATGCGTGGGGACCTGGTACCGCCGACAATGTGAGCGGAACCATAAGCGTCCTAGAATCAGCGCGCGCAATCGCGGAGCAGGTAAAGACGGGCAAGAGACCGAAGCGTACAATTATTTTCGCGACCTGGGATGCAGAGGAGTGGGGTCTCCTCGGCTCCACCGAATTCGTCGAGGAAGATACGTTACGACTGATCCGTAGCGCGGTCGCCTATCTGAACCAGGATGACGTCGCGCAGGGGCCGAATTTCAGCGCGGGAGGATCGCCGTCACTCCGGTCGTTGCTGCGCGACGTCGCACGGGAAGTACCCGACCCGAGCAAGAAAGGAAGCGTCTACGACGTGTGGAGGAAACGAGCAAATCTGGCGGCCGATACACTCGAACCGCAGATGGGAGATCCGGGTGGCGGTTCCGACTTCGCGGGCTTCTACAACCACCTCGGCATACCGATCGTGGACTGGGGATTCGGCGGACCTCAGGGCGTCTATCACTCGGCGTATGATTCGTATCACTGGATGTCGAAATTTGGTGATCCGCACTTCGAGTATCATGCAACGAACGCCGGAATTGCCGCGGCGGCGCTTCTTCGGATCGCAAATGCGGAGATACTTCCGTACGACTACGTGGAGTACGCGCGCACGATGCAGCGCTTTACATCACAAGTCGCGCAAGCACTTGCCGAAAAGCACTGGAAAGTGTCTGCTGGCGCACTATCGAACGCCGTCGGAAGAATGGAAAACGCGGCAACGGCTTTTGCGGCTGCTCGGGATCGAGCCCTTGCCGGCCAAATGTCGTCATCAAACGCGAAGCAGGTGAATACCGAGCTTCTCCAAGTTGAACGTCAGCTTACACGGCCGACCGGATTGGTGACGCGGCCGTGGTTCAGGAATCTGATTTACGCGGCCGATGAGAATAACGGGTATTCCACTATGACGCTTCCGTCGGTGAACGAAGCGATTCGCACGGGAGATGAAGCAGCGGTCTCCAGGGAGCTGGCGGATCTTGCCCAGCGCTTCGACGCGGCGACGCATGCGCTTCAGATGGCAACAGGATTGCTACACAACAAGTGAAAAGCGGATGACGTGAGTCGGTCTGTTATGGGCCCGGACATTGCGATGCATCCTGATTGACGAAAGCAAGGATGGACGAAAGTTGATGGAAACTACGCAGCGAGGATTGAGACGCGCACGTCTCAATCCGGAAGAAATGGTTCCGATCGCCGCATACGGAGCGAAGGCAACTTGGCCGGGCGGATTTCAGCTCTACCAGCGCGGTGCTGCGGCGGATGGCGTTTTCATAGTGCTGGACGGACACATTGTACTGCGCAATAAGATCAAGGTAGGGCGCGGATTTGTGCCAGTCATCGCTACCTCTGGCCAGACATTCGGCAGCGAGGGTCTGTCTCCCAACAGTCACTACGTCACCGATGCAAGCGCGTCGGAAGAAACGAAGACTCTCTTCCTGAGCGGTGCGCAATTCCGTGCCTTCGTGAGGGAGCAGGCTGCGCAGACGCTGCCACTACTCTCGCAAATAATGTCTGAACGTGCCTACCTGCTCGAAAAACTGCACGAGCTTGCGGCGTTGAATGTCGATCAGCGTCTGGTTTCTACACTGACGCATCTCAGCACTGATCGAAGCTTCACTGCGGACGATGGGCGTCTCAAGCTGGAGAACAATCATCACAGGCTGTTGTGCGAGATGGTCGGCGCGACGAGGGAATCAATTGCGCTAGCTCTAAGTCGACTCGTTTCGGCGGGAATCGCGGAGCGGAGAGGAATGACTTTTCTGATCGAGCCGGGATCGCTTTCCGCAAACCTCGGAAACGGCCACGATAGTGACGCCGGCATTCCAGTCGTGAGGGAGCTATCACCGTCTTGATCGCGGACGGGAAACACGAAACTGAATGCTGAGGCAGCGCCCGTAGTACGCGGCGCGCAAACGATAGATCTGCAGGAGGAGGACTCCCCGGGAGTACTCCTCCTGCACGGCTTTGGAGACACGCCGCAGACGTTGACACTGCTCGCGCGCCGTCTGCACAAATCCGGGTACAGCGTCTACGCACCGTTGTTGCCAGGTCACGGACGGAGCATGGCGGCCTTCGGAGAATCCGGCGCCTCGGATTGGATTCAATGTGCGGAGACCGCTTATCGATCAATGTGCACGAGACACGAAACCGTTTCAGTGGTGGGACTCTCAATGGGAGCCGCACTCGCAGTCATCGTCGCAGCTGAGCTTGGCGAACCACAGGCGCTTGTGCTGATCGCATCCTACGTTGGCATGCCGAGAGTGCTGAGAGTTCTCGCAACGACGCACTGGTTGTGGGGCCGTATCGCCGGAGAGCTGAACGCCAGAGATCCGCGATCCATTCGCGATCCTCAGGAACGCGAAAAAAACCTTGCTTACGGAAAGGTCACTGGCCGTGCGCTGTTCGAACTCCTCAAAGTGGTGCGACGGGCGCGAGGATCACTTCCACAGGTAACAGCTCCGACACTCCTAATCCAGTCTCGCGAAGATCCGCGCTGTGCGCCTGATGTGGCGAACTTTGCGCTCGGGGCACTGGGCTCCAGCGAGAAGAAATTGGTGTGGACCGAAGGTGCTGGTCACATTATCACTGTGGATTTTGGTCGGGAATTCGTGTTCAGCGAGGTTGAAACCTGGCTGCGGACGCACAACGGTCCCGGGATGGCAGCCGTCGCCGACGCGGAACGGCTGCCGAACGCTTCAGGGCCTAGAAACGGTCCTGCACGAATTCTGTAACAGTATCGACTGCACGCTCGCCGAGATCGGCTGCCTGCTGCACAACTCCTGTTGCAACACGCTTTACGCGGGCCACCGGAGACTGCGTTCTGCGACGGGTGCGACGTCCACCGCTCTTTCGTCCGCCGCTCTTTCGCGTTCCTCCCCTGCGCGTTGTCGATTTCCTCGAGGAAGATTTCCGACTACTACCCTTGCGGGCGCCGGATTTTCTTCCACGACGGCTTGACGTTTTCTTTGCCCCGCGCGAAGAGCTGCGTGCCGCTCCAGAGCGCTTTCGACTCGAGCGTTTCCTGCCACCCGCGCGGCCTGCGCTTTTGCGCCCGGAGGATCCGGACCGCGACCTCTTTCTGCCACTACTGCGACTTCTGGACTTTTTGGCTGCAGCCATAGGAAAGCTCCGTGAAGGAGAGTTTGTAGAACCGATAGCAAGATTCGCGCACAATAATGAGGACGCCTCGGTATGACGTCACTGCGGCAGGACTTTCCGGTGAGTCTGCTACCGCAGGAAGCGCGTTTCGCCGTGTCGGAATATCCAGAGTTCGTGTTCGTTACGACCTTCAGCCCGCCACACGTCCCGCATTTTCTGCGGCGGCTCATTCATGGGCTCGTCGGTAAGCTTGAACGTCCCCCAGTGAGCCGCCGCCATTACGATCGGCTTGCCGTTCTGTCCGCAGTCGAGTTGGCTTACAGCCCTCGCACAGTCCTCAGGATTCATGTGAACCGAACCCATGAACCACCGTGGCTCATATGCACCAATGGGGAGTATCGCTACGTCAAACGGGCCACAGCGTTTCGCAATGGAGTCGAACTCGGGGTGAAGAGCAGTATCTCCGGCAAACAGTATCGACCGCCACGAAGAACGCAGAGCCCACCCACACCATAGCGTATTGTTTCGTTTGCCAATCGTGCGACCCGAGAAGTGCTGCGCGGGAACGCAGGTCAAGCGCAGGTCTCCGAACTCGCTTTCGTTCCACCAGTCGCTCTCCGTGATCTCACGCGCGCCATGACGCCGCAGAAAATCGGCAACTCCGAGAGGCACGTACCACTGAGCGGCCGGATATCGCGCCGAGAGATGTGACACGGTCGCGGAATCGAGATGGTCGTAGTGGTCGTGCGACAGAATTACGGCGTCTATCGGTGGCAACCGCTCGAAATCGACAGCGGGCGGTACCCACCGTCGAGGACCGACGAACCGCACGGGCGACGCTCGATCACTCCAGACCGGATCGGTGAGAAGATTCAATCCACCGATCTGGAGCAAGAAACTCGTATGACCTATCCATGTCATTGTGAACTGGTCCGGCGCGGCCCGCGGAACGACGTACTCAGGTGTCGCCCTCGTGAATATCCGGGGATCGGGATCTGCTCGGCGTGGATTTCGCCGTCTTTCGATCAGCGACCACTTGAGGAAGTCGACGATTCCGTGCATCTGACTCGATGGCCACGGATTTTGAAAACCTCCACCCGGCCGATGATGGCTGGGGGCTGCCTGGATTTCTGGACCTGTGGCTGAATCAACTGCATCCACATTCTTCCGCAGTTGCGGGAGATCGAAAAGCAGTACCCGGAGGATGTCGTTGTCCTTGGAGTGCATAGTGGCAAATATATCGCGGAGCGCGAGACACCCCGCATTCGCGAGGCGGCGCTCCGGTACGGAATAACTCATCCGATACTCAACGACGGTCAGTTCAGAGTCTGGCGGTCGTACGCGGTAAGCGCGTGGCCGACCCTCATACTCATCGACCAAAACGGATATGTGGTCGGCTCACATGCCGCGAACTCACAGTCGGGATGCTCGAGCCAGTTCTTCGCGAGCTGATTTCCAGGCCATCACAAACGCCACAGAACACCACGTTGCATTTTCCCACCGAAGTGCCAGCCATCGTGCCCTCAGTACTCAGGTATCCGGGGAGACGATCTTCGTGGCAATGGCCGGAGTGCATCAGATCTGGGCAATAGACTCCATCTCAGCCGCTACACGGGTTCATAGCGGTACGGGCGCCGAAGATATCGCCGACGGCCCCAACACGAGCGCGCTGCTCGCGCAGCCGATGGGAATTGCAGCGCAGGGAGATCGCCTGTACTTCGCAGATGCAGAATCGAGCGCAATACGGTGGGCTGACATCAACCCCGATGGCAATGTCGGAACGATTGTCGGGACCGGCCTGTTCGATTTCGGGGATGTCGATGGGACGGGAGACGCTGTACGAATGCAGCATCAACAGGGTGTTGCCATCCATCCAACAGGAGATCTTATCGTCGCGGATTCGTACAACGATTCCGTGAAACTGGTGAATGCATCGACTCGCGAGGCGAGAACATGGTTGCGCGGATTCCATGAGCCCGGAGGTATCGCGTCGGGCAAAGGCTGCGCGTATGTCGCAGACACGAACGCGCATCGCATAATGGTCGCCGACTACAACACCAGCGAGTTGAGCGAGCTGACAATAATCAGCTGAACGCCGGTTGCTCCAGGTTCTGCTCCAGATGGGCGACCGATTTCATTCCCACCAAACTCGCGGTGACGGGCAGCGATTGCGCGAATGCGATCGCGCGTCGCGCGTCGCTGTTGAAGCCTGGGAACGCAGAACGGAGTTCTTCGGGCAAGGATCGCGTCAGCTGCGACTGCATGAGCGTGGCACTTCCGATGACTGCCGTACCAAAGTGAGTCGATGCCTCGAGAAGAGGGACCACAGATGCGGCAACCTTCTGGGTAGGAAGCCGGATTGCTTCGGTCATTACGAGATTTATCGGGACCTGAATCACCATGAAGTGATGCTTCTTGCCACCGACCTGGAGTGCGATTGTCCATAACTCCTCGAGGCTCAAATGATTGCGCGACTCCGGCGGGACACGGAAGCCGCTCCAGCTCGAGCAACCATAGCATCCTAGCACACCACTCCGAACCCGCTCCTCGAGGAACCCGAACGCTTCGGTCATCACCTTCAGGAATTTGGGCCGCGGAACAACGTCCAATTGCTGCTCGGGATTGTGCAGGTAGTAAACGTCGATGAAGGCGAGGCCAAGGTTGCGCTGACTGCGCCGGATCTGATCGTCCAGATAACGAGGTGTGAGGCAATGCCCTCCAGCGACGACGTCGTCGGGCTGCATCACTCCCGGGCGATAGTACTCGCTATCCAGGAACCCGAGGTACCCTTCCTTCGTTGCGGGCGGAGTGCGATTGAGCGGTATGTACCCGCCTTTTGTGCAGACGACTATCTCGTCGCGCCGGATCTCACCGCGTGAAATCAATGTCCGGAGCGCCTCACCTATTGCGCGCTCTGAACGCTGGCACCTGTAGTTGATGGCTGTGTCGACGAGATTCACTCCTTTTTTCAGAGCAGCTACGACGGTCTTTCTATACCGCGCGTCCTCATCGTCGTCGCATTCGCCGAGGTAGGTGCCCAGCCCGAGCGATGAAACGAAAGCTCCCTCACCAAGCAAGCGGTAAAAATGATCTCCCTGCCCATCCGCGAACCGCTGCTTGAAGCGCTTCGTCCCAGCGGGAGTCGCACGCCCTTCAACAAGCTGCGACAATCCTTTCGACGAGGTCATTGCGGAGAGGCTATGCACGACTGACACGCTGCGCAAGGTGGATGGACGGCATTCTGGCCCTTAGGTTGCGAGCACGCTTCTGAAGGTTCACAACTCCCACCAAGAACTACACGTGAAATACCACATCCTGTTGTCAGTCGCGCTCGTCGCATGTGCATCGCAACGCCCAGTCGTTCTCGCGCCGGTGCGTATGGAGACATCGGGTGACACAGCCAGAGCGAGCGGGAATGGGGCGGTCTTCGAGACACAGCGCGACGACCTCTTCGCCACGACCAACCGGATAGACTGGCCTGGGCCAAACCGCTACAGATCGTCCGCCGGAATTCCCGGCCCTGATTACTGGCAACAGCGGGCGGATTACAGCATCAGCGCCACTTTGGACACAGCCACCACAGCACTTACCGGCTCAGTACAAGTACGGTACACGAATAACTCGCCAGACACCCTTCATTACGTCTGGATGCAAGTGGACCAAAATCTTTATCGAACAGGGAGTAAGGGCTCGGCGCTTTTCCCTGCCGACTCGCGCTGGGGCGTGAGAGGATTCGAGGGCGGCTACAATCTGACGGATGTGCGCGTAAACGGGACCGTGGTTCAGCCCAGGATCAACGACACGATGATGCGTCTAGACCTTCCGGCGCCGCTCGCACCGAAAGGTGGAAGCACCACCATCACGATCGGGTACTCGTTCCGTGTACCAGAGCATGGATCCGACAGAATGGGTAGGGACTCGGCCCTTTACGAGATTGCCCAGTGGTACCCACGCATGGCAGTCTACGACGACGTTCGCGGATGGAACACCGATCCATATCTGGGACAGGGCGAGTTCTACCTCGAGTACGGCGATTTTGATTACTCGGTTACGGTGCCAGCGGGCTACACAGTTGCCGGGACCGGCGTTCTGCAAAATCCCGAAGAGGTTCTAACTACGGAGAAGCGCCAACGGCTGGCGGTGGCGGCGCGAAGCGCGAAAGTAGTCCAGGTAATCACACAGTCCGAGGCAGCGGCAGCAAAAACGCACGCGATTGCCGGAACAAAGACATGGCATTTTCGCGCACGGCACGTACACGACGTGGCGTGGGCGGGCGCCCCCGATTTTCGCTGGGATGCGACGAGCTGGAACGGCGTTCTGACACAGGCTTACTACGAATACCCCAAGGCTGGGAAAGCGTGGGAAGACGCCGCTGAGCAGACCCAGTGGACCATCCGACAGTACTCAGACCTATTGTTTCCTTTTCCTTACCCGCAGGCGACGAGTGTCGCGGGTCCGGTTGGCGGAATGGAATACCCGATGTTCGTGATGGTGGGCTATGGGAACGACGATCCCGCTTCGATCTTCGGTACTATCAATCATGAGCACGGTCACGAATGGTTTCCGATGGTCGTGGGCTCCAATGAGCGACGTTATGCGTGGATGGACGAGGGATTCAACACCTACATAAACACGTTTGCCCTCGAGGCGCGTTATCCCGGGCAGAACGTGTATGCCGGCTACCTGAAGAACTGGGCTGACGCCATTGATCAGGGAACGCAGTCGCCACTCATGACCGCGCCCGACAATATTGATCCAGCCGGTCTCGGAGCGATCGGCTATCGCAAACCAGCGGCAGTGCTTCTGACGCTCAGGAATCAGGTGCTCGGACGCGCAGCGTTTGACTCAGCTTTCCGCGAATACATTAGAAGGTGGGCGTTCAAGCACCCGACTCCAGGTGACTTTTTCCGAAGCATCGAAAATTCCACCGGCGAGGACCTGTCCTGGTTCTGGCGAAGCTTCTTTTACACCACTGATGTTCTGGACATCGCCATCGATGGCGTTGCCATGCACACTACGGAAGGCCAGAGGTTCGCGACTATCGAGCTTCGCCGGAACACCTCCGTGCCGTTTCCTGTTCGTCTGCGCGTTCGGTACTCGGACGGAACCACGCAGGATTTTTCACTGCCAGTCAACATTTGGGCGCGGGGGAATCGCTTTGACGCGGTACTTCCGGTCAAGGGAGCGGTGAGTGGCGTGCGCCTGTGGCCCGACCCTTCGGTTCCCGACTGGAATCCCGCGAACGATACATGGGGAAATCCGCCGCCCGGCGACCCGGTGGGGCCAGTTACGCACCGGTGAGGTGGTCGTTTGGTTTAAGAGGCTGGCACGGATAGATTGAAGTAGTAACAGAGTCTCGATAAATGGAGTCAAGTAATGCCGGATTTTGGAAGCTGGGCGACGGCTTGGTGGAAGCCAATCCTGTTCATCGTCGTAGCTGGTCATCTCACTAACGTCTCAGTCACGCTGTTCCTCCACCGCGCTCAGACGCATCGGGGTGTCAAGCTACACTATCTCGCAGCATTGCCCATGCGCATCTGGCTGTGGCTGTCAACAGCTATCGTCACAAAGGAGTGGGTAGCGTGTCATCGCAAGCACCACGCGTTTGCGGACCGCGAAGGCGATCCCCATAGCCCGCTGATGGAAGGGCTTCGCAACATCGTGTTAAAGGGAGCCTTCTACTATAGAAAGGCGGTTCGCCAGCCCGGGGTTCTCGACAAGTATGGCAAAGGCACTCCGAACGATTGGCTCGAGCGGCACCTTCTTTCGCCGCTCAACTGGGTTGGGATTCTCGTAATGCTTGTGGTCGACATCTACCTGTTCGGCTTTTTTGTCGGGCCGCTCGTTTGGGGCGCGCAGATGATCTGGATTCCCTTTTGGGCCGCTGGGATAGTTAACGGCGTCGGACACGCCGTCGGCTATCGGAACTTCAACGTCAAGGACGAGAGCCGAAACATCTCTCCAATCGCGATCTGGCTTGGTGGCGAGGAGCTCCATAACAACCACCACGCGGATCCCCATTCCGCAAAGTTCAAGGCAAAGTGGTATGAGCTCGACATCGGCTGGATTTACCTCCGGCTCCTTTCCCTCTTCGGCCTCGCTGAAATCTCTTACGCGCGCAGGTAGATCCGCGCGTGTCTGAGACGGTAAACTGCGCGCGTTGTGGCCAGACGCGCGGGGGATTCGTGAAGCCGCCCTTCCCGGGCCCCGTCGGAGCGCGGGTCGTCGACGAGATCTGTACACAGTGCTGGGCCGACTGGCTGAAGCAACAGACCATGCTGATCAATCACTACGGACTGAACGTCATGGATCCGCAGGCGAGGTCGTTCCTCACCAGGAACATGAGCTCCTTTCTATTCAAGACCGGCGCGTCGTCCGATATCGACACGAGCAAGAAGGGCACGATTAGGCATTGATGGCCACGCGGAAAGCTTTCGTCTCCCTGGTGCTCTCGCTCGCTCCAGTTTGCTGCAAGACGGCTGCGCCCAATTACCCGGGTCTTCCGGGGACCACGACGGTCCCATCACACTGGACTGATTCCGTCCTTGCTTCTCTCACTCTCCGGGAGAAGGCCGCGCAGATAGTCTGGCCTAGCGTGTACGGGGACTATGTATCGGGGGATTCGCCGCAGTGGCGTAAGCTGAGCGACCTCATTCAGAAAGAAAAAGTTGGCGGCTTCACGATGTCGGTGGGCTCGCCGATAGAAATGGCGGCCAAGCTCAACGCGATGCAGTCTATGAGCACGATCCCGCTTTTGTTTGGGGCAGATCTTGAGGCGGGTGCAGGTTTCAGAGCGCGTGGGGGGTACTTCGTTCCAAACGCGATCGATTTGGGTGGCGCGAGTGTTTTTCCACCCGAAATGGCGGTCGGCGCAACACGCGACACCGCGCTGGCTTACGAGATGGGGCGCCTGACCGCTCTCGAAGGGCGGGCACTGGGGATTCATATTGCTTACGCGCCCGTTCTCGACGTCAACAACAACCCCAACAACCCGGTCATAAACACACGCTCCTACGGGGAAGACCCTAAGCTCGATGCGCGGTTAGGCGTGTCATTCATCCACGGGCTCCAGGATCACGGCATGATCGCGACTGGAAAACATTTTCCAGGACATGGAGACACGGACGTGAACTCGCATCTGGCGCTTCCGGTAGTGACGGTAAACCGGAGTCGGCTAGACACCGTGGAGCTGGTTCCATTTCGCGCCGCGGTCAAAGGCGGAGTGGGCGCAATAATGACTTTTCACGGAGCGATGCCGGCGCTGGATTCGTCCAACGTTCCCGGGACTCTCTCGCCGAAAGTGCTCACCGGATTGTTGCGTGAAGAGATGGGCTTCAAGGGGCTGATCATCTCCGATGCGATGGATATGCGCGGGGTTCTCGATCTCTTCGGGGCCGACGAAGCAGTAAAGCGCGCCGTGGTCGCGGGGGTAGACGTGCTTATTCAACCGGAGGACGTTCCCCGAGCTATTGATGCTGTCGTCGCTGGGGTGGTCGAAAAGAGATATACCGTGGCGCGGCTCGACTCGTCGGTTCGAAGGGTTCTCGAGATCAAGCGCAGACTGGGGCTGGCACAACACAAGCTTGTCGACCTGAACGCGCTGCGCTTTTTGGTAGGCGACAGCTCGAACGCACAGATCGCGAAAACGATTGCCGAAAGATCGATAACCCTGGTGAAGGATTCCCTCGGCGAGGTTCCAATATCCGGAGGAGCCTCAAGAGTTCTTTCCATAACAGTTGCGCGGCGTACCGACCTTCCTGCGGGCAATGCCTTCAACGCGGAGCTTCGCTCGAGCCTGCCAAATTTGCGCACCGAGTTCACGGCGACCGAAGATGCGACTTTGAATTTTCCGCGACTGATAGCAGCGGCGGACTCTGCAGACGTCACCATAATCAGCTCCTACGTCGGCGAGAGCTGGGATGCGATCTCGGCGAGCGCTCCCCAGGCGTTCGCCAGTTTCGTGCAAACTCTGGTGGCGCGAGGGAGAAAGCCAATCGTCGTCGCTTTCGGGAACCCGTACCTGCTACAGCAATTGCCGTCCATCGGGACGTATCTGGTTGCTTGGGGCGGATTTCCGGTCTGCCAGGTCGCCGCAGCGCAAGCGTTGCTGGGGATCGACGCGATCTCTGGTCACCTTCCGATCAGCATCCCGCCATACGCGAATCGTGGAACTGGAATCGAGAAGCCAGCGAAGGCGAAATAAGGCGACACCTGTTTCGCTTATCGCCTTGTCGATGCCGTAGAGAAAATCATAGAACAGTTTCCCGGTTGACGAGTTAGCGGTGGAATTGTATATCAGAGGCCTCGCCTCGCGACGCGCAACAAATTCTGCGACGCCATCCAAAAAAATGCTCTAGCAGTCTTGACTTTAGTCACCAAAAGTGACTAATTCGCTCTCACCATGCGTGAACGCTCCCGGAACATTTCGTACAGCGTCGATGTCGTTCTGGTGACCGCGATGGGAAACGACCTGGCGATCCTTTTGGCGCGCAGCCCGAGCGATCGGGAGCGATGGTCGCTTCCATGGCGTCTTCCGCAAACCGGAGAATCACTCGAAGCGGCGGCAACGCGTGTTGCGCAGGAAGCGCTCGGCGAGGCGCCAATCTGGGTAGAACAAATTGGCGCGTTCGGGAGCGGCAAACGACACCCGAGCGGGACCGAGATCTCGGTGGCATTCGTTGGTCTCGTTCCGCACGAAACCGCATCCCCGAAATCCGGATACACCTGGTTTCCGGTCCGGGACACTCCGGCGCTGTCTCCCCGGCAGCGCGGAATGATCGAGAGCGCAGGCCAGACCATTCAAGACCGCCTGGATCAAGCGCCGATCGCGTTTCGTTTGCTTCCCGCGACGTTCACGCTCAGCGAATTACAACAGATGTATGAGCTGCTGCTCGGTAAACGCTTGCATAAAGCCAGCTTCCGGCGTGCCCTTCAGGCCGCGTCGCTCGTCGAACCTACGGACGAATGGCGCAGCGAAGGCAGGGGCCGACCCGCCCAACTTTTTCGGTATGCACCGAAGAAACGGCGTAGGCTCCATCGTGGGGTGAGGTTCGATTTCCTCTATCCATGAAGCTCGTAACAGACAGGTACCAGCCCGGTTAGCTGGCCGGAACCTCTTGCGTCAACGGTGTATTAGTTGCAATGTGTACCTAAGGCTAAACACCCTGAACTGGGAGCCCGGTAGCTATGTTGGCGTATCTGGACAGTTTGTGCGCAGCACTGCTCGCACGAGACAGCACAGAGATACAACGCCTACTCGCGCTTCCCGCCGCGCGGGATCTTCCGCGCCGAGTGCGGGAGGAAGCGGTCGCGATTTCCCGCGCCGGCAATCGGAGCTTCATGGCTCCGATCCACTCGCTCCATTTTTACTACAAGCTCACCCACATGGTTGACGAGTCGAGCGATCCGATCTTCGGGGACACTTCGAAGCAGTCGGAAGGAGAAAGCGGCCAAATAGAGCTGCCCCTCCGTAAAGTAGGAAACGGCGGTCGTTAGGCTCGGTTAGACGAGCGCGCGAAGCGAGTTTTTTTTCTTCATCACTTCGTCCCAGATATCTCCAACTTTTTTGAAACGGTCTGCCGCGTTGCCGAGATGAAAATCCCGGGGATCGAGATCGTCGGTCAACTCCGCCCATCTGAGCGGAGCGGAAACGGTAGCTCCCGGTTTTGCTCTCACGCAGTAGGGTCCGGCCACGGTTTTTCCCTGGATGTTTTGCAGATAGTCGACATAGACAGTCGCGGCGCCGCGGGCCTTCACGAAGCGTTCGACCGTTGCTTCCTTTGAGTGTGCGTCAGCGACTTTGGTGGCGACCATCTGCGCGACCAACGTTGCTGCCTCGTTGGGCGTTTTGGGTGGCAGTGGCAAATAGATATGTAATCCAGTTGCTCCCGAGGTCTTGATTCCAGCATTCAGGCCAAAGGAATCGAGTACATCCTTGGCCCAGCGAGCCACTTGGATCACCCGAGCGAAGTTGGCTCTCGGCCCCGGATCCAGATCGACGATCGTATAGTCAGCGTACTCGAGCGAGCCGACGCGAGAGTGCCAAGGGTCGACCGATATCGCGCCAAGCTGGATGGTGTAGAGAAGCGTCAACAGGTCCCCACCGATAATGCGTGGCTGTTTATCTCCGCCCTCCGTTTCGATTACTTCTACTCTCACCTCGGGCGGGGTCATGTCGGAGGCTTTCTGCTGGTAGAACGATTCACCGTCGATGCCGTTCGGGAATCGCTTCAGGACGAGTGGACGATCCTGAACCGTGGGCAGGATGAAAGGTGCGATCCGAGTGTAGAACCGCATCACGTCGCCTTTCGTGAATTTCTCTTTAGGAAAGAACACTTTGTCCAGGTTGGAGACTTTTAGAGTTTCTCCTGAGCCAAAGTCCAGCGTAGCGTCGCCACCCTTTTCCTCGATTTCATCCAACTGACCGATAAGTGAGCCCGTATCGGACCCGATACGCGAAGTCTTTCTAGGCTGGCGTCGGCCAGACTTCAGTCCTGTCGATTTGACGGGAGTTCGGGCACGGGCTGCAACGCTCAATCGATCCTTTTGTTTGGCAACCGTGCCACGCTGTGGCGCCTTCCGCTGGATGCTTGGCGGCTCGACTTCTACGTCCTTCGCGTTCTTGTCGTCGCGAACGCCGAGGAAGATTGGCTGGCGGAGTCTGCGCTCGGCTGTCCACTCGCTGAACTTCACTTCCACGACTACTTCAGGCCTGACCCAATGAGGCTTCTCGTTGGTCTTTGGGGTTTCCTCGAACGGTGCGGTCTTTCGTTCCAGCGGTCTGAGGAGCCGGTACATTTCGTCCAGACCCTTGCGAGTGAATCCGCCCCCGGTATGTCCAACGTAGATGAATCGGCCTTTGTCGAAATAGCCGAGGAGAATGGCGCCGATGTGCTCGCGGCTGTTGCGAGGCTCGGTATAGCCGCCGATGACGAACTCCTCGCGAAATTCGATTTTCAGCTTGAGCCAATTGCGTGAGCGGGTACCTGGCTCATAATGGGAGTCGACGCGCTTGGCGATGATTCCCTCCCAGCCCTGACGGCGGGCTTTTTCCAACATCTTTCTACCGTCACCTTCGCTCGATTCGGTGATTCTAAGCTGGCTCGTGGTCCGTTTCCCCAGGCGCTTTACGAGTCGTGCACGGCGCTCTGACCACGGTTCGTGGATCAGTACTTCGTCGCCATCGACGAGAATGTCGAATAGAATAAACGCGGCGGGCCGGGAAGAGGTATGTCGCTCGATCATGTGCGACTCCTTTACGTGCATCCGGCTCTGAAGCTCCTGGAAACGTCCGGGCTCTCCATTGATCAATGCAACGATCTCCCCGTCGAGAACGAGGGATCGCTTGGTCTGTGCGGCCAGTTTCTTCAGTGACGCGACTATCTCGGGAAATTGTCGCGCCTTATCCTTCCCGTTCCGCGTGATCAGCTTCGCTTCGTCCAGCGTTGCGAAGGCTAGAACGCGAATACCGTCGTATTTGGGCTCGAAAGTCCAGCCCTTTCCGGGCACTTCGCTGCCGATACTGCAGTACATCGGCTCGAGAGTTTTCGTTGAGAGATTGACTCGACGCGCGGGTGAGGGATCGACCGTCGACGTCGGAGGGTCGGCCTTGGGGGTTCGGTTGCTTCTCCACACGCGGCCCTTGCCGGTTGCGATCTCTTCCATGCTACGGCCGGACTCGACTGATGTCATGTTGTCGGCGACCACGTCGTTGTCGCTCGCGAACTCGTCTCTGTGTTTGATGAGAAGCCACTGCGGCCTTGATGAAGAAGAGCCGTTGCGCCCGAGCTTCATGCGAATGAGAGCGAACGATCCGCGGAGTCTTTGCCCGTGAAACGTGATTTTCAGATCGCCCCGTCTCAGGCTCTCGCGAATCGCGTTCTGTTCGTCTTTTGACGACGTGGCTGTGTCCGACGAGTAGGTACCGCGGTCCCACAGCATTACGGTGCCGCCCCCGTATTCTCCTTTGGGGATAGTGCCCTCGAACGTGTTGTAATCGATCGGATGATCCTCGACCTGCATGGCAAGACGTTTCACGGACGGATCGAGGCTCGGACCTTTGGGAACGGCCCAACTCTTCATGACGCCATCGAGCTCGAGTCGAAGATCAAAGTGAAGATGACTCGCAGCGTGTTTCTGGATTACGAAACGCAGGTGTCCGGCACGTAGAGACGGCGGGGCCTCGTCACCTGATGGCTCCGCCGTTCTGCCGAAATCTCGTTTTCGTCGGTACTCGGTGAGCTGGGCGCGAGCGCTGCGCTTCGAACTCCCGCTCGTCGTTACAGCCATGAACGGCCTCTAGGCTGTTTGCCTCTTCTTCGGCTTTGCTGGTTTGCGCCCTGCGGCGACGGCCTTTCTCTTTGCACGTACCGCGCCTTTCTTGCCCGCGCCTTCCTCCAGGCTCGCGCGCAGCCTAGACATGAGATCGAGCACGCCGGTATCCGGTGTTTCTTCATGCGGACCTTCGAGCTTCGGCTTCTTGCCTTTCATCTTCGCCTTGATCACTCGCATCAGATTGGCTCGGTACTCGTCCGTGTACCGGGTAGGATCAAACGGCTCCGCAAGGTTTGCTACCAGTTGTTCGGCCATCTGCAGTTCCTGCGGGCGAACTGCTTCGCGACTCGGGAAGTTGAAGTCTTTCTGGTCGATGAGCTCGTTGGCGAATCGCATGATCTCGAGAACCAGCGCGTCTCCAACGACCTTGACGGCCGCAAGGTGCTGGGTCTGCCTGATGATGATTTTGCCGATGCCGACGGATCCGGTGGTCCGGACAGCTTCACGGAGAAGCGCGTAGGGTTTTTCGCCGCCTTTCGCGGGCACGAGGTAGTAGGGCGTCTCGAAGTAGCGCGGGTCGATCTCATCCTGTTTGACGAAATCGAGGATGTCGATCGTCCTGGATGCTTCGAGGGCCGCCGTCTTGAAATCCTCGTCCGTCATCACGACGAACTTTCCCTTTTCGTACTCGTATCCTTTGACAATCTCGTTCCACGGAACGGGTTCTCCGTCAGCCTGGCAAACGCGCTCGTATTTGACGGGAGACAAATCTGCCTCGTGAAGCAGGCGGAAACTGATGTGGTCAGCGCGCACTGCGGTTTTCAGTTCCACGGGGATATTGACGAGACCGAAAGTGAGCGAGCCTTTCCAGATTGCGGCCATCGTGAGACCCCCGTGGAGTGTGCGTTCCGTTGTGTGCAACGAAGCAACTCATATGCCGCCTGTGGACAACCAATTTTGTGATGCCCGCAAATGCAAAAAGCCCCGGTGGAAGCCGGGGCTTTTCTCACGATCAAAGTTGTCAGCTGACTTTTGTTACATCTGCTGCCTGCGGTCCTTTCTGGCCCTGCACAACTTCGAATTCGACTTTGTCCCCCTCGGCGAGAGACTTGAATCCCGATCCGCCGATCGCGCTGAAATGCACGAACACGTCGGGGCCTCCCTCACGCGAAATGAAACCAAATCCTTTGGCGTCGTTGAACCATTTGACCGTGCCTGTGATGCGTGCCATTGAACTAATCCTCTCCCCGCGGGGCAATCTGTGAAGCGTCTACCATTGGTTGGCGAACGGAAGGACGCTTCGTTTCGCCGGACTTTTATACCGGGCGATGCACTACTGATCCGGCGGAGTGCAGAGGAGGGCAAGTTTTGTGCAAGAGACCGATCTTCTACGCCGCTCCAGCGACGTAATGCGCGGAACGACCGCAGCTCTTGCACCGAAGGGTGACATGGGTGTAGCGCGGAGGTGGGACCTGGTGGGGATCGCGCTCGATCGATCCAGAGCAGGAAGGGCAACTCAAAGGCGATCCGCTCCGATCATTGCTGATGAGAAAGAGTGCCTGGGCGGGGTTGTACGCGTTTGGACGTGGCTTGCGCATGTGCTCTCCAGTTACTTCGACGCAGCGCTGCGCGGTAATCGCTGCATGGGTGAACTTTGATGGCGATCCATTGAATAAAAAAGCCATCCAGATTCTCGAACGGATCTGTCTGGGGTTCGTCGCCGGACTGCTGCCAGCTTGCGGCCCGCACGCCCACATTCCGCTCCGACCGGCCAATCTGCCCGGCGTGCTTGCCCCAACAGACAGCGGAGCCGTCCTGGCACAGCGCCTAGCACCGGTTTTATACCTGCAGCGGGATGAAACGTTCCCGCTCGAACGGGTGGTCGCAGTGCTCCACCCCTCGAGGCCGGTGATCGCCTACCATCTGTTGTGGCGGGACGATGTCCATGGAGCCTGGATTCCGTTTACTGTCCCGACCGATGAAGAAGTCCTGTGGGTCGGGTACGATTCGACCCATGCTCCGACCGACGTGTGGACCTATTGGCATGGTGATATCCTGCACACTTCCTGGCCCAAGTCGCAGGTGCGGATCGACGTACAGTGGGGTAAGCACGGCAGCCTGCCGCGGAACGTCGTCCAAAGCGACCTGCCGCCCCCACGGACCCTCAATTTTTTCTACGCGATGACCCTCTTTGGCGAGCCGGATATCCTGTTGGGGGACGTTTCGCGAAAAGGCCCCCTTTGCTTCTGCCACGGTTATCGCCGGTACCGGGAATTCACGCGGGCGATCACGCTAGGAAACCGGATCGATGCGGTTGTGCGGGCGGAAGACCCGAGCGCTGTTCTGCGTGAAGTCTTTGGCAGCAAATACTCCAACAAGCATCGCTGGCCTTGACGCGCAACAGGCCTGAGAAAAAGCTCCGGGGATCAGATCCGCCGGAGCTTTCACTAGTCAGGATTCTCTTGTTAGAAGTCTCTCGAGCTCTCAGCGCGCTGAAGCGGTTGCCTGTTCTCGTTGGGCGATTGCAAACAAGTCCTGTTGGGTCTGGCTCTGCTTCAGCACATCGATCGCACGCATAAGCTGGTTGTCCTCCGCGACGCTACGGCGTTTCGCGGTCGAGTCGCCGAAGGCAAGCCGCGCGACCGTACTGCCAAGGAGCCGGTCGATCTCAGCTCCTGCCTGCTCGTACTGGGTGTGGTCGACAGTGACTCCTTTTGCCTGCAGCCTTCGGTAGAACTCCTCACGCCACGCCGGTTGGACGGTGAAGTTCGGCTTGACCGTTTTTTTGAGCTCCAGCGCATAGTCCATAAGGGTGGCACGGACGTCGGTGGTCTTCGGGGCAAAGATGTTAAACACCTTCTGCTCAGAAGTCGTCAGAGTGTCCGGGCGGACGATAATGTCCGGCGTGATCGCGCCACCGCCATAGACGATACGCCCCGCGTCGGACTTGAAAGCGGGCCGTGAACGGCGAACCGAATCAGTCTCGAGAGAATCGGGCATTACCTCCACGAACTCACCGCTCGGCAAGAGCTTCCGCTCTTTCTGGATGGACCGACCGCTCGGAGTATACCACTTGGCAGTGGTCATCTTGAGCGCGTAACCGCCGTCGAGGGGGAACACGGACTGTACGAGGCCCTTCCCGAACGAGGTTGTGCCGACGATTAGCGCCCGGTCGTGATCCTGGAGCGCGCCGGCCACGATCTCGGACGCGGAGGCGCTCCTTCCATCCGTCAAGAGAACGAGAGGAATCTTGGGCGCCACCGGTTCGTCGGTAGCGACAAAGGTTTGGTTCTCTCCGTTGCGGGCGCGGATGCTCGAAATCTCCTGCCCCTTCTTGAGGAAGAGGTTGCTCACCGTGAGCGACTGATCCAGGATTCCGCCTGGATTGCCACGGAGGTCGATGATGATCCCCTTTGCGCCTTCGTCCCCCAGTCTAGAGACCGACGCTTGGAGCTCGTCCCGCGCGCCCTCATTGAATTGGAGCAAGGGGATGTAACCGATCTTGCCGTCGAGCATTATCGCGTACGGCACCGCGGGAATGCTGACTACGGCGCGGGTGAAGGTTATCGGGATCAGCTCGGGAACACCGGGCCGCGAAAACTTGACTAACACTCTGCTGCCGGGATTTCCCTTGAGCGCGTCCGAGGTCTGCGAGACCGTCCAACCGCGAACGTTAGTCGTATCGACAAAGTTGATTCGATCCCCTTCCTGCACCCCGGCTTGCTCTGCCGGCGTATGAGGAAAGACCCGTTGCACGGTGATGAACCCCTGCGTCTCGGCGATCTCCATTCCGATACCCGCGTACCGTCCGTTGGTCTGTGCGTTGAACGATGAGAGCTCTTTCGGCGACAGGAGGATGCTGTAAGGGTCGTTCAGCTCGTGGACGAGCCCGCGTGCAGCTTTCTCGTAGAGAGTCGCCGCGTCAACGGTATCCACGAACCGGGTAGAAACGATATTGAGTACCTGGTCCAGGAGTCGAGCGCCCTGCTGGCTCTCGCGCTGCTGAAATACGAAGCCTCCGGCCATCACTGGAATCAGGATGAGACCGAGAAGCATGCCTTTTCTTGATCGGGACATACGGCTTTTTAGACGGGCTGTGGTAGGTGAGAAGGCGATAAGCTAATAGATACGCCCGTGACGCGACGGTTGTTCCCAAAAGGACGCACAAAAGACACCAGCGGAACATCGCATCCGCGTCAGGCTGCCCTCGAGGCGAGGACGTAGTCCACGAGCCAATCGCGGTTGACTTGCCGAAAGGCGGCATCGCGAAGCAGTCCGGCTGCCAAGAGCATCTCGTGCGCGGGCTGGAGCACTCGTTGCAAGTGGGAAGGGTATCGCTGGGTCAGCGGAAGCTGCTCAGCAAGTGATGCAAGCGGAACTCTCCAGGTAACCATCCCTTCTTCCCGCGCGACTTCGAGCAATCTGTAAAGTCTGCGCGCGACTGGATTGGTAAGCGAGAGATAGTGCATGGCAGAGAGCGTGACGGTGTGACCAGCGGCGATGTTCGCGCGAATCGCTGGTCCGATCGTGACTCTAGCGTCACCAGGCTCGGATGCAGTGAGGACTGGAAAAAGAGTGAATTGTTCCCGTTCCGCGAGTCGGCGGCGCGAGATCGACACAGAGGAAAGAATGGTGAATCGGCCTTCTAGCGGCTGTCCGTCAGTTGCTGCAATGTACACTCCGCTCGACTCGAGGATGGTCCTCTCCAGTCGAGTCAGAGCTGATCGTAGCTGCTCGTACGTCCTTCCATCTACTCGCCGACCGATCGACCGCAGGAAAGCGTGGAGTGTAAAGCTGATCGCGCCGTCCTCTGGGAATCCGGCTTCGTGGTAGCGATGAAGGAGCTCGATGTAGACGTCCTGATCGAACGTTCCAGGCAGGCGGTCGCCGGGACTTGGCAATACGCGCCACCGTCCGCCGCTCTCCGGAGAGAAGGAGATCGCCGAGTCCTCGGCGGAGTCGCTCAGTCGAAAGATCGGGAGCGATTCGAGCGACCGATCGAGGACGATAGCACGCGTCGCGATCCGCCGACGGGCCACGTAGGTCATGCAGAGAGAATATGTCACTGATCAAGTACATCGCAATCGCAGCGCTACTGTTGTTCGCTCTGGTGCTGGCGCTGATCGGCATCCTTTCAGTCACTCACGACACCCCGGTTCGGAGCGTAATAGCAGAGGGCGACCGGGATGGTCCGCCGGCGATCGGCGACTCGTTATTCGCTCGCAGCATCGAGTTGTTCACCGGAACGCACATCGATCCGGGCAACAAAGTTCAGATTCTTCTGAATGGTGACGGCACATATCCACAGTTGTGGAAGGATCTTGAGTCAGCGCAGCGAACCATAACTATCCAGATGTACTACTCGCAGCCCGGCGCAGTGGCCGACACGCTGGCGAAGTATCTCATCGATCGGGCTGAACACAAAGTGCGCGTCCTCCTTCTCCTCGACGCGTTCGGCTCGCAGCCGCTCAAAAGGGATTGGATTCACAGGCTCCGAACCGCGGGCGTAGAGGTAGTGTGGCTCAGGCCGCTGCGCTGGTACAGCCTGCAGAAGGCCGCGCAGCGCTCGCACGTTCGCGTAGTCGTGATCGACGGCCGGATCGGTTACACCGGCGGATTTGGTCTGGCCGATTATTGGCTAGGCGACGGGCATCACAAAGACCAATGGCGCGAGAGCAACGTGCGCTTCGAAGGTCCAACGGTCGGTGAACTGCAGGCAACGTTTGCGGCAGGGTGGGCGGAAGCGACGGGTGAGCTTCTTACCGGGGACGTGTTTTTCCCGCGGGCATCCTTCGCCAATGTCGGCAATGTACGCGCGGGACTTATGCATACTATCCCGAGCACGGGAAGTACCCCGGCCGAGCGTTTTCTTGCGCTCTCGATCGCCGGCGCGCGCAAGACGCTCTACGTCTCCAACTCGTACTTCGTGCCAGGAGAGAGCTTCATGCAACTCCTCCTCGCCGCCGCGAAGAGAGGCGTCGATGTCAGGGTGCTCACGGTAAGCAAGGAGACAGACGTCAAGACAACGTGGTACGCTGGAAGAACCTACTACGAGCCGCTACTCGAGGGTGGGGTGAGGATCTTCGAATATCAGCCGACGATGATGCATGCCAAGAGCATGGTGGTGGACGGCCTGTGGTCCTACGTTGGCTCGATGAACTTCGACAATCGCTCGTTGTCGTTCAACGATGAGTCCATCCTCGTTACGCTCGATTCCGGCGTGGGAGCTCAGATGGATTCCATATTCATGGACGACACAAAATGGTCGAAGGAGATCAAGCTTGACGAATTCCGGAAGCGGCCGCTCTCGAGCAAAATTCTGGAATGGGGCGCGCAAAAACTTCGACGTGTGCTTTAGCGCTCAGTACTGCGTCCGGTTTTGGCCTGCTATGTGACGGATGTCGGGCTGATGCTCTCTCGTTTCCATCCTCTCGTACGTCAATGGTTCGAAGAGACGCTCGGGACTCCGAGTGATCCACAGCGCTCGGGGTGGCCCGCGATCGCAAGTGGCTCGCACACTCTGATTCTCGCACCCACTGGGACCGGAAAGACACTCGCCGCATTTCTCTGGGAGCTGAATGAGCTGATCGTCCGCGGGCTAGAAGCGCCGCTGCCGAATGCTGTTCATTTGCTTTATGTCTCGCCACTAAAGGCGCTGAACAACGATATCCAGAGAAATCTGGACCGTCCGCTGGCGGATCTACGCGCGCGATTCGTTGCCGCAGGCCTCGAGTTTCCCGAAATACGGGTAGCGGTGAGAACAGGTGACACGCCCGCATCTGCGCGTGCGCGCATGCTACGGAAGTCACCGCATATCCTGATCACGACTCCCGAGTCGCTCAACATCATGCTGACGAGCCTAAAGGGGCGCGGGATGTTCAGCGGGACGCGAGCGGTAATTGTCGATGAGATTCATGCCATAGCGGGAACCAAGCGCGGCGCACATCTGGCGCTTACGCTCGAGAGACTCGAAGCTCTCGTCGAAAGCTCCCCGCAGAGGATCGGACTCTCCGCTACCCAGAGACCGCTGGAAGAAGTCGCGCGTTTCCTGAGCGGCTGCGAAGCCGGCGACGCAACGCCGCCCCCGTTCCGGCCAGTCACGATTGTCGACTGCGGCATGACGAAAGAGATGGTTATTTCCATAGAGTCGCCGGTCGCCGATCTCGGAAACGTCGGTGGCAGCATTTGGCCAGCGGTGGCGCCGCTCGTTCTGCGCCACATTCGGGCTTCGAGAACCACGCTTGTGTTCGTGAACAACCGGGCGCAAGCAGAAAAAATCGCGGCGCGCGTCAACTCGCTTGCGGAAGAAGAGCTGGCGCTCCCCTACCATGGCTCGCTGGCCAGAGAGCGGAGATTCGCGCTCGAAGAGCGACTGAAGGCCGGTTCGTTGCGTGCGCTCGTCACCACGAGCTCGCTCGAGCTGGGCATCGACATCGGATCGGTCGACCTCGTAATCCAGCTTCAGTCGCCAAAGCGCGTCGCGTCAGCCCTCCAGCGGATCGGTCGTGCGGGCCACACGCTCGGAATTCCAAGCATCGGTGTTCTTGTCCCAACATTCCGGGACGACGGCGTCGAGATCGCGGCAATCGTCGGTGCCATGCGCGCGGGAGAGGTCGAGCCGACGCACGTCGTCCAGAACGCGCTGGATGTGCTCGCGCAGGTGGTTGTCGCCGCGGTTTCCGTCGACGACTGGAGCAGGGGGGATCTATTCCGTCTCGTACGCCGGTCGTATCCGTACCATCAGCTCACGCAAAGCGCGTTCGACGAAGTGCTTGCAATGCTGTCGGGAAAATATCCATCGGACATTGTGGCCGAACTGGAGGCGCGGATCACGTGGGACCGAGTAAGCGACAGACTCACTGGGTCGCGAGCGGCGCGAATGACGGCCGTAATCTCCGGAGGCACGATCCCGGATCGCGGGCTGTACACCGTGAATCTTCCGGATCGTACGCGGCTGGGCGAGCTCGACGAAGAATTCGTGCACGAGTCGAGGGTGGGCGATGTCTTTCAGCTCGGATCTTCCACGTGGAGGATTGCAGCCATCGAGCATGATCGAGTTGTCGTCTCTCCCGCGCCGGGAACGCCGGCGCGGATGCCTTTCTGGCATGGGGAGTACATGGCGAGATCGCTGATGCTGAGCCAGCGCGTGGGCGCGCTTCGGCGGGAGCTCTCGCAAGCACCGGACGCGCAGACTCTCGCCGACAAGTACGGATGCGATGCGGCAACCGCCAATTCGCTCGTGAAATACATCGGAGCGCAGCGCGCGGTGACGGGCATAGTGCCGGACGACAAGAACATCGTCATCGAGCAGTTCAGGGACGAAACTGGCGCGGTGCGTGTCGTGATACACGCGGCATTCGGGGGCAGGATCAACGCTCCCTGGGGAATGGCGCTCGCACAGCGAGTGCGCGAGGCCATCAACAACACCGATCTTCAGGTACAGACCACTGACGATGGAATAATGCTTCGTCTGCCGGACCTTGGTATGACGACACCGATTCAATCGCTTCTAGGACTTTCGGGCGCCGAGGCGGAGCAGCTCGTGATGGAAGAAGTCGGTTCGACGTCACTGTTCGGAGCGCGATTCCGAATGAACGCAGCGCGGGCTCTGCTGCTGCCGCGTGGTAACCCGCGTCGACGAATGCCGCTCTGGCTGCAGCGACTCAAGTCTCTCGATTTGCTTCAAACCGTCCGGCAGTTCCCGAGCTTCCCCATCCTCGTCGAGACCTACCGCGAAGTGCTGCAGGACGCGTTCGACATGGCGGGGCTGCGCGAAGTCCTCGGTGACATCGCATCGGGGAACATTCGCATCCACAGTGTGCAGACTGATGCGCCATCGCCGTTTGCGGCGAGCCTGCAGTTCGGATTCGTAATGGACTGGATGTACGGCGACGATACCCCGCGCGCGGAACAGAGAGCCGCACTGCTTTCGCTGGACAGGGCACTGCTTGATGAAGTCATGGGTGGCGAAGGCTCAGATGACATCACGCTCGAGGCGATCGCCCAGACGCTGGCGGAGAGACGAGGCACCGCTCCCGGAAGGCGGGCGCGTACGGACGACGAGCTTGCGCACCTGCTCGACCGCGCTGGGGATCTGACGGGAGAAGAGGTAAGATCTCGAATCGCCACGCCCGAAGAGGGAGTACGTAACGATCCGTTCACCGACCTCCTTGCAAGCGGCCGTGTGATAGCGATCCCGCTGGGTGCTGAGGCATCGGTCGAGTGGCGCTTCATTCTCACCGAGACCTACCCCCGCTACGTGTCGGCGTTCGGCAGCGAGCAGCTCGCCCGCGTACGAGGGACTGCAGATCTGGCCGAACGAGACGCCACGCTTCTCGTTCCAGATGTTCTTCGCCAACCGGCAATCAATTTGTCGGTTGCGCGGCGGGAGATTCTCGCGCGCTTTCTCACACAGTCGGGTCCGGTGACTGCGCAGGAAATTGAAGACCGGTACGGTTGGTCGAGGGAATGGACAGAGTCGAGGCTGGGCGAATGGGAGCGAACCGGGAAGCTTGTCCGCGGAAAGTTCCGAAGCGTGGTCGAGGACGTTGAGTGGTGCTCGCGGCGAGTCGTGGAGATTGGGAGACGCCGAGCGCTCGCGGCCCTCAGGAAACAGATCGAAGCGGTCGAGCTTCCGCATTTATCTGCCTTCATGCAGCGATGGCAGCATCTCGACGAGCGTGATAGGCTCGAAGGCGTCACAGGGACCGCGACGGCTATGCGGCAGCTATATGGTATTGCCCGTCCGTCTGTCGCGTGGGATCGCGATTATCTCCGCGCGCGAATTCGAAACTACGACCCTGTGGGTCTCTCGCAGTTCAGCGCCACGGGCGAGCCGGTATGGGCTGGTGAGGGAAATTACGATCCCGAGTCAGGTGCGATACCGCTTGCGCGTGTTCGTTTTTTCGAGCGCGGCACGGGCGCGATCTGGCTGCGCGACGAAGCTGAAACGACGGTTGTTCTGAGTGAGAACGCCGAAGCGGTGCGAGCGACCATTGCCGAAGAAGGCGCGTCGTTTATAGGAGACATTCAGGCGGCGACGGCGCTAACGACGCTGTCCGTGCGTGAAGCGATTCGTGAGCTGGTTGCCTGGGGATTGGTGACGAACGATACGGTGGAGGCGTTGCGGGAGGTCGGACGTTGGAAATCGATGGTTCCGCGAACGGGTCCCGATCCGACGGCCTGGTTACCGGCGGACTACACTCCGTCTCCCAACAGAAGGGTGGTGCAGCGACGCCCGAATCTCCGAAGACTTCCGAAATGGAGGAGGCCTGACAAACCAGGCGGAGCGCCCAGTGGGTGGACGGGGCGCTGGTCTCTGGTGCGGCGCAGGGGAACGCTCGGGCCGGAGCTTCCTGAGGAAGAACGCGCAGAGCGAATCGCTCGCCAGTGGCTGGCTCGCTACGGAATAGTCTCGCGTGACTGGTGGCGGCGAGAGCGACCGCCGGTGTCGTGGAGAGCGATCTATCGGGAGCTCAAGCGACTCGAATTTCGCGGAGAGGTGCGGCGCGGTTACTTCGTGAAGGGACTCGGTGGTGCGCAGTTCGCCTTGCCCGATGCTGTCGAGTGGCTACGCTCCGTCGCGACCGAGGATCAGGATTCCGGGCAATTCGTCGTGATGGCAGCGAGTGATCCAGCGAACGTTTACAATCTTCAACTCGAGCTCGTGGATCGTGATCCGCTGTCCAGACCTCGCGGATCGGGCGCGTTGTTGGTCATGCGGCGTGGGAAGGTCGCCATCGCAGTTGAAGGGCGGGGGCGTCGCCTCACGGTGGCGAGCTGGATGTCACCGGAGCAGACAGCCGAAGCCAAGAAAGCGTTGATCGGACATCTTCGCGGTGAGCGATCCGCGCGCTACGTGATGTAGCTATCAGCGAATGTCGGCGCGGCCGAGTGCTGCTCGTACGGCCTCGCGCATAGCGATGACCGCTTCTTCGCCAGCGGCGGGAGAATCTTCGCGAACATGGAGCTCGATGCCATCGGCGACGGGCAGACGATGCCATCGCAGCGACAGGTCGTCATCATGGGCAACCGCTGCATCCGCGCCGGCACCGAGCGCGGGAGCCAGAGCGAGAGCAATCTTCCGCTCGAGGGCGTCGCCGGTGACGTCGCGCATCTCGCCGCGAATCGTGTCGAGGCTCTGTCCTTCGCGCTGACGAATTTTTATCGACAGGAGCTGGAGGAGATGACGATAGCCGTACGTAGCACCTGTCCCGGTTCCCTCGGGGCGATCCAGTAATCCGCTCGCGACGTAGAATCGTACCGCGCGTGCGCTGGGCGCCGTTCGAGCGGAAGCGTTGGTGGGTCTTATGCCTGCTGCATCTACAAGAGCTGTTGCGTGTGCGGCAAGTCCGCGGGCGTTCCAGGGAGCGTGTTTAGCGTGGGCGCGGAGGAGAGCGACAGGCGATTCAGCCATGTGGATAGGATAACATTAAAGTCTTCTGCTCGCTCGTCGTGCGGAAGGTCTCCCGCCGGTGACAGAACCGAGATTTCGAAGTCGCGTTTGAGCTCGCGGAACCCGCGAAATTCTTCTACCGGCGCCGTCGATCCCTGCTCGCCCCATACCAGTAGCGCGGGCTGACTGAGACGGCGAAGGGCATTGCGAACGTCAATGTTCAGATGCCCCGACAGAAGTGCAGCAGGTGCGTGACGTGCGCCGCGTTGATGGGAAGTCGCATAATATATCTCGACGAGCTCGCGCGTCACGAGTGCGTCATTCGAGTAGACGTTTTTTAGCGATCGACGCAGGCTCGGCCGCGAAACGAGAGCATTGAACATCGCCGTGCCGGCGATCGGAGTTTCGACAGCGAGACGTCCGGCTTCACCGCCTATTCCGACGGGCTCGTTCTGCCGCACGAGTCCTGACGGCGCAATGAGCGCGACGGCCGGAAAACGATGGGGGTCGCGGGCGGCCAATACTATGGCGTAAGCGCCGGAGAGCGAGGAAGCAACGAGGACGCACGGCTCGTCTATCACCCTGCTGACGAAGTCCGAGATTAGTGAGATATATAGGCGCGCGGAATAACGGATCGCCGGCCGGTCGGAGCGTCCGAAGCCGAGCAGGTCGATGGTGTATACGGTGTTGCTGCGGGCGAGGGCGTCGACGTTATTGCGCCACTCGTAGGACCATGCGGCCGGATGGATCCCGTGTAGGAGGAGGAGAGGCGGGCCTTCACCGTGCTTTGTGAACGCGACGCGTCTGTCCCGCCACTCAAATCCGCCTTCTTCTCCGCCGATGAGATTGGAAAGCTGGTCGACGCCTTTGCGAGCGAATGCATTGTAGGCCGCGGCGACGCCGAGGATGGCCCCGCCCGACAGAAGGATTTTCTTCCAAGGTCCTTCAGGTCTTTCCTCGTTCTCCTGCATCCAACCTCTCTTTCTGAAATAGCCTGGGAAAAAAAGCGCGGCTACTTGAGAGTAACCGCGCTTTGAGAAGTGCGCACGGGGGGTGGGTGCGGCTATCTGCGCGAGCGGCTCCTGCTGGAACTCCGGCGGCTGGCGCCACTCCGGCCGCGGGACTTCGCCCCTCCGCGAGACCGCGCCGTCGTCTTCCTGCTCGCGCCCGATTTCCGAGATCCGGCCTTCTTCGTCGATTTTTTTGTTCCGCCCTTCCGGGCGGCGGCTTTCCTTCCCGAGCCCGATTTCTTTCGGGCAGCGGGCCGCGATTTGGAGCGCTTACTCGCACCAGTCGCCTTTCGGCCGCTCGATTTCCGACCACCCGACGATCGCGAGGAAGATTTCCTGGATGCCTTCGCAGTTCCACCCGAGGTGCCGGCACCCGTTCGCGGGGCCGACGTCGCAGCGCTTCCGCCCGAAGCGCCTCCGCTGCGTCCCGACGACGTGGAGCTGCCAGCGAACGTGTTCCTGCCGCTCGTCGATGGGCTGCCTGTGGTTGCGGACCCGCTCATTCCGCCGGTTGAAGTCGGTCCGTCGAAGCTGGTCCCGCCGAGGCCCGAACTGCCGGCTCCCCCGCCGCCGCTACTTCCGAGTCCGCCGCCCGTCAGAGTGGATTCCTGCCGCTTGCCCGATCCCTTCGGGCGGCCCCTTCTTCCTCTGGGCGCTCCCCCGCCGAAAAGATCTTCCTCTTCCTCTTCGTCCTCGCCCTCCTCTTCGGCCACTACAGTAGCGTCGGAGTCGACCTCTTCGTCGTCGTCCGCGTCTTCAGCGCTGTCCCAGAGGCGATCGCTGTGGTCTTCATTGATTGCCCAGCCACCGTCCTCGTCCTCGTCGTCTTCGTAGGAACGCTTGCCGCGACTGAAGCCACCGAGATCGTCCGGGTCGTCGTCATCCGCGAAACGCAATGGCTCCATTGATTCACCGCTCGGCATTAGTCCTCCTATAGAGTGTCCAGCATCGCACTGAAGTAGCGCGCAATTTTCTGATTTCGCCCGCTGCACGTCGCGTGCCTTGTGCATCCGCACTCGGAATACCTGTCATTCGGAATACCGATACAACGAGGGCGAGACGCCGTCAAGACGAGCCCATTCACGCAAGAATCGGCGGCGGAATCAGTGTAGTACAGTTACTCCGATACCAGCGACTGTGCTCCGAGCCGTCGCGTAACAACATGTACAAGCGCGTCATAAACACACGGATCGAACTGCTTTCCGACGTCCACTCTGAGGTGCTCAAGCGCCGCTTTCGGTTCCATTGGATCCCGGTAGGCGCGCTTCGATGTGAGCGCATCAAAGGTATCGGCGGCGCAAAGGATCCTCGCGCCAAGCGGGATGTCCTCGCCTGAAAAGCCATGAGGGTAGCCGGCGCCATCCCAATGTTCATGGTGGTGCTCGACATAGTTGAGCGGCGTCCGGAGATGGGAGAGGGGCGCGAGGATGTCCAGCCCAATCTGCACATGCTGTTTGACGTGCTCGAATTCTTCGGCAGTAAGCCGCCCGGGCTTGTTGAGAACGGATTCTCGAATCCCAATCTTGCCGACGTCATGGAGACGACCAGCGACTCGGAGGTCCTCACACATTGCCTGCTCCAATCCCATCTCCACTGCCAACTGTCCCGCAAGCTCCGCGACACGCTGGGAGTGACCGCGCAGGTAGAGATCCTTCGCTTCCATCGCATTGATCAGCGTCTCCGCGATGTTGACCGACATCATTCGCAGAGCTTCTTTCTCGCGCTCGAGCTCCGCGGTTCTGAGAGCGACCTCCTCTCGGATCAACTTGTCGACTCTCCGCTTCTCGATGAGACCTGCGCGCTTGTGAAGCGCGCGATCAACCGCCTGCTGCAGGTCAGCGAGCTCTACGGGCTTCATCAAATAGTCGCTTGCGCCGGCAGAGAGAACTTCAGTGGCGGTGGCGGCATCGTTGACAGCAGTAAGCATGATGATGGCGAGATCCTCGTCCCTTTGACGCGCTTGAGGGACAACCTGAACTCCGGTCATTCCCGGCATACGAACATCGCATAACATGAGGGAGAACAGCCCCTGGTCGAGAAGCTCGAGCGCCTGGTCGCCCGATCCAGCGATCTCCACCTCATAGCCGCGCGATCGCAGAAATTTCCGAAGAGCGAGGCGGATCGTCTCTTCGTCGTCGACGATGAGAATGCGCGTCACCTCGGATCCTCGGCGTAGCGCGGGAGGGAGATCGTAAATGTCGTGCCGATGTCCGGCGTGCTCTCAACGCCAATCGTGCCTTGATGCGCCTGGATGATTCCGTAGCTCACGCTCAGGCCCAGCCCAGTTCCTTCACCGGGCGGCTTCGTTGTGAAGAAGGGTTCAAACACGCGCTCACTGACAGCCCGAGTCATTCCGTGTCCGGTGTCGGATACGATCAGAGAGACGGCTCCGTTTCGGCTCTGAGTGATTAGTGAGAGATGTCTGACTCTGGCGTCGCACAGCGCCGACTCCGCATTGACGAGGAGATTGAGCAAGACCTGCTGCAGCTTCTGCTCGTCGCCGCGCACCTTGGGGTTTGATTCGTCGAGGTGCATGTGCACTTCAATACCGTTCGATCTCGAGGCGAGGGCGCGGAGACGCACCGTGTGCTGGACTATGGTATTGATGTCGAGGGGGATGTCACGCGCGTCCGTTTTGCGGGCAAAAAGGAGGAGATCACGAATGACTCCAATGGCCCGATCGGCTTCGCGTTTGATCAGGCTCACTGACTCGAGCTGCTCGCCTTGAAGCTTGTCCTCCAGGAGCAGTTGAGCGAAGGTGGATATGCCAGTCAGAGGGTTGTTGAGCTCGTGGGCGACACCAGCGACGAGCTCGCCGATGGCGGCGAGCTTCTCGGTGCGACCGAGGTGGTCGGCGACTCGGCGCTCCTCGGTGAGATTGCGCACGCCGATCACGAGCCCGACGACGTTGTGTTCCGCATCTCGAATGTGGCTAAGCATGACGGCGGCGGGAAACTGCGTTCCGTCCTTGCGGCGGTGGGTGTGCTCACCTGTCCAGAGCGCCTTGTCGGGCGGAATTGCGGGAATAGTCTCTCGCGTCGAAAGCTGTGCGGAGGCTACCACAAAATCGTCGACGGAAAGACCCGTTATCTCGGAAGCATCGTACCCGTACTCGGTAATAGCGGCAGCGTTTGCGTACTGAACTCTCGCGTCAACGCCCAGTATGAGGACGGCCTGGTCCATCGTTGCTAGTGCTGCCGCGAGAGTGCGCTCGCGGGCATGGATGCGTTGCTCCTCTTCGCTGAGGAGCCGCACGTCTATCGCGAGCGCCACAGCGGGGGCGAGGCGTAGGAGCGCGTCGACGTTCGGGCCTGTTTCGAGCTGGGGCGTATCCGAAATCACAACGAGCACGCCGATTCTTCGATCGCTGGCGAAGAGCGGAACGGTAATGGCCGGCTCCTCGGGAATGCGCTCGGGGTTGTGGGCCAACTCGCGCAGGTTTTCTACGAAGGTCGGTTCTTCTCGCGCCCACGCGGCGCGCACGGCGCTGCGCTCGACGGGCGCGACGGTTCCTTTCATCGTTGTGCAGGCGCCGCATGCAGCAACGCATGAGAGAGTAAGACCGTCGCGTGATATCACACCAATCGCCTTTCCGCTGGAAGGGACGACGTCGGCGAGGATTTCCAGAATTGCCTGGCTCGCCTCCGCAACACCGAGGTTGCGGAGTGCCACCCGGGCGATCTCTGCGGCCGCTTCAGTCTGCTTCTGCTCCCTCCGCTGGGCCGCGAAAAGCCGCGCGTTCTCTATTGCAACCGAGGCCTGTCGAGCGATGAGCATGATCAGATCGAGATCGTCCGTTTCGTAAGCGTTTGCCTTGTAGGAGAGAACCTGCATCACTCCAACGGTTTTTTCGTGGTAGACGAGGGGCGCCGTGATCTCGCTTTGTACTTCCCGTTTTGCGGCGACCTGGAAAATCGTTCCCTTCCACCAGCGTTCCGGCTTCGACGAGACAAGCGGCTTTCCGCTTTGAAAAACGCTCGTGATGGTCTCGGTACCGTGGGGAAAATCAAGGACTCCCTCGCCGTGACGCTCCTCGGCGTCGACCACGATGCAGCGAGCGTTCAGCTTTCCAGACTCCGAGTCTGCGATCATGAGCGCGAAGCAGGGCGCATCGACCACGGAAGCGACGGCTTTGTAGATCTCGCGGTAGGCCTCGTCGAGAGAGATCGTGGCGGAGATTGCTTGCTGCACTGTGGCTACAGCCGCGAACCGGGCCGCTCTACGCTGAAGCTCCTCGATCAGCTCAGTCGTCAACGAACTCCACCGTAACTGGCCGCGTAATCACGCCCGATTTGACGCCTTCATCGAGGAAGAGCCGGATGGCACTCCTGCCGCGGTCTCCGTAATCGAGCGTCCAGTCGTTGACGTACATCCCGACAAAAGTGTCGGCCTTGCCGCGGTCGAGTCCGCGCGCGAATCGCATGGCGTGGTCGAGGGCGTTTTTCCGGTGGTCGAGACCGTACGCGATGCTCTCACGGAGATGGCGCGAGACCTTTTTCTGGAGGTCTCTAGGCATGTCCTTCCGAATCACATTGCCGCCGAGCGGGAGCGGAAGGCCGGTTTTCTCGAGCCACCAGGCGCCCATGTCGGCTATGAGGTGCAGTCCATCATCCTTGTAGGTGAGCTGTCCTTCGTGAATGAGAAGTCCGGCATCGACATCACCGGCGAGGACCGCCTCTTCTATTTTGTCGAAAGGCCTGACCACCGGAATGAAGTCGGGCTGGAATAGTCTGAGAGCGAGGTAGGCGCTGGTCATCAGCCCCGGCACCGCGATCCTGCGCCCAGCGATGCTCTCCCGCGTCATCGGAACTTTCGAAACCAGCATTGGTCCGTAGCCATCGCCCATCGATGCGCCATGTGGCAGGAGCGCGTAACGATCGGAGAGGTACGCGTACGCGTGAATCGATACGGCCGTCACGTCGAGCTCTCCGCGCAAGGCGCGCCCGTTCAGCGTCTCGATGTCCTGGAGCTCGTGCACGTAGCTCACGCCCTCTGTATCTATCCGACCGTCGGCCAAGGCGTAGAACATGAACGCGTCATCGGAGTCGGGACTATGCGCGAGGTGAATCGTGGCGGATGGAGTCATGACCTTCCGGTCAGGCTTTGATGTGCCTGCTTCAAGGCGTTGGAGATGTCGTCCTGGTGTCGCAGATATTCCTCGCGTTTTTTCGCCATTTCCGGTTTTTCAGCGGCAATGAGACGTCGTTCATACGAATGGAGCTGAGTGCTGTCGCCCGCGATCACTGCAAGGCGCGCTTCGAGTATCAGGCCCAACAGGTGGTTGGGATTCTCGCGCAGGATACTGTCTGCCTGTGCTTTGGCGAGGGGAAGAGCTCCGGCGACTTCTCCTATGCGTCCCATGTCATAGCGCTGATCCGCGTTCAACGGAGAAAGCATCGCATAAGCGGTAAGAGCCATTGGGGCGAAGAATTGTACGCTATCGATCTTTCCCTCGGTCGCCAGCATCATCACCCGATTGTACAGACGATCAGCCCGCTCCTGAGGTGATAAGCTGGAGATATCGGGCGCGCGCATTCCTGCCGGTTGATCGTCGTTACTGACTCCTCGGTCATCGAGGCCCGCCTGCGGAAGGGCATTCTGAGACCCATCCACGGTGCTGCTACGTCGAGCATTGAACCCGCGACCGGCTGCCATCGCGAATAGAGCGAGGAAAGCCAGCGCCGCAACTATCCACGGGAGGGAGCTGGTTCTGGGCGCCGGCGAAGCTGCGGCTCCGACGGGAGTGCCGCAACGATGGCAGAATTTCGCACCGGGTGTCAGATCGGCGGAGCAAGTTGCGCAAGTCGCGCCGACCAAAGGAGTGCCACAGTTGGCGCAGTAGCGACCTGTCGTCGGATTTCCGCACGACGGACAGGCCCGGGAGTCAGTTTCGGACGGCGTCATGCGCTGAAATTAGTCAGCCGTGAGTGGCAATGCACCGCTCACGACGGCGCGCTGCAGTCGATGCTACACCGGGAAAAGCATCTCTCGATACTTGGGGAGCGGCCAGAAGTCGTCGGCGACGCATAACTCGAGGGCGTCGCACGCTTTGCGCACTTCCGCCATTGTGTCGGCACCCTGAGAGGTCAGTATGTCTGCCTGACGCGGTGGATCGTCGTGCATCGTCCCGACTCGTTCGATCACATCATTCAGCTCTTCGCGGTGCTTCTGAAGTTGCTTTACCAGCTCCCCGACTTTGTTTGCGGTCTCGATCTGTGGAATGATCGAGATTCCCGCCGCTTTGGATTGTGAAGCCGCGTTAGAAAGCTGGCCGAGGTATCCATAAGCAGCCGGGATCACGAGTGTGTCCACGATCTCGCGCAGCGTGTCGAGTTCGATGAGCATGTCCTTCACGTAGCGCTCGACTCGGACGTGATAACGGGACTCGAGCTCCTCCTTGGTGAGAACTCCGAGCTTCGTCAACAGCGCGCGGGACTGCTTGGAGACCATCTCCTTGAGGGCTTCTGGTGTGCGGCGAAAGTTCGGCAGACCACGCTTGGATGCTTCCTTGACCCAGTCTTCCGAGTAATTGTTTCCCTCGAAGCGGACGGGAGCGCTTTCCTTGAACGCATCGCGAACGACCTTGAGAACCGCGTCGTCGACCGACTTGGTCTTCTTGAGGGTTTCACGGAGCGACTCTGTGATCTCGTCAATCGCGTCCGCCACGGCGGTATTCAGCAAGGCGACGGGAAATGCTATCGAGGCCGAGGCTCCGACGGCGCGGAACTCGAACTTCTGTCCGGTGAACGCAAAGGGTGACGTGCGGTTGCGGTCTGTGTTATCGCGCTGAATCTCAGGAAGACGGGCGACTCCGAGCTTGATCATTTGCTGTTCCGCCGTGCCGGAGCTCTTGCCCGTCGCGATCTCTTCGATCACGCGGGTGAGCATGTCTCCCATGAAAACCGAAATGATCGCAGGCGGAGCTTCGTTGGCGCCGAGCCTGTGCTCGTTGCCCGAAGACGCGATGCCGGCGCGCAGAAGCCCGGAGTGTTTGTAGACGGCTTTGAGCACGGCCGCGAGGAACATGAGGAAACGAAGATTCTGATGCGGCGTCTTGCCGGGCTTGAGAAGATTCAATCCGTCGAGGTCCGACGTTTCAGCGGTGAGGGACATCGACCAGTTGCAGTGTTTTCCTGAACCGTTGATTCCGGCAAACGGCTTTTCGTGAAGAACTGCCTGGAGATGGTGTCGAAGAGCGACGCGGCGCAGAGTGGCCATCACCAGCATGTTGTGATCGACCGCCAGATCCGTCTCCTCGAAGTACGGCGCCATTTCGAACTGGCACGGCGCCACCTCGTTGTGTCGGGTGGTGATAGGTACCCCGAGCTTGTAAAGCTCGAACTCGGCTTCAGCGATGCAGCCCTGAATTCGCTCCGGTATTCCGCCGAAATAGTGGTCCTCGAGCTGCTGACCACGAGGGGGTGGAGCGCCTATGAGAGTGCGTCCGCCCATGACAAGATCCGGTCGCATGGCGAAATGCGCGCGATCTATCAGAAAGTATTCCTGCTCCGGTCCGAGGGTTGTGTAGACTCGCTGCACACCCCGGTCGCCGAGCAGCTCGAGTAGCGCGATCGCTTTTTGGGAGAGCACATCGGAGCTGCGCAGAAGGGGAGTCATCTCGTCGAGCGCTTCGCCGTTGTAGCCGATGAAGACGGAGGGGATACAAAGCGTGCGAGCGCCCGTCGACTCGACGATGAACACTGGGCTTGCGGGATTCCACGCCGTGTAGCCACGTGCTTCCCAGGTGGCGCGCAACCCGCCGGACGGAAAGCTTGACGCGTCCGGTTCACTCTGGATCAGCTGGTCGCCGGTGAAGGACTCCATAGGTTGTCTGTCGTCGTCAAACGCGAAAAAGGCATCGTGCTTTTCGGCCGTGAGTCCGGTCTGTGGCTGGAACCAGTGCGTGAAGTGCGTGACTCCCCGCGCGATAGCCCATTCCTTTATGACCTGAGCGACGACGGGCGCAATTGCCCGGTCGAGCTTTTTCCCCTGACGGATCGACGCTGCGAGACTCGCGAAGACCTCCCTCGGCAGCTTGTCGCGCAGCTGTCGAACGCCGAGAGTGTTGACGCCGAAGTATTGAGAGGTGGGGCCGGGTATGCCGTCTTCGTTGAATCCGGGAGCGACGCGTGGTGAGCGATTGGTGAGCTCCTGGACTATGGCCCTGCGCTGGCTGATTGTCGGGGCTGTCATGGGTCTGCTGTTGAAATGTGTGACCAATATTGCACAAACTGCACTTCCACTGGGTCAAATTCGCTACTTGTTGTCCCTGATGCAAGGAACTGCCTGGAGGTCCTTGCAGAAATTGCAAAATCTAGTGAACAGGGCTACGTTCCCCCAATGCCCCGCCATCGCTCAAGAATCCTCGAAACAACGGGCGCTACAGCCCAGGAAATCCTGGAGCTCGCCAACAAGAACAACGTCCGCTTCCTAAGACTGCAATTCACGGACATCCTCGGCATCAACAAGAACATCGAGGTCCCCGCCTCCCAGTTTGAGAAGGCCCTCGCCGGCGATATGATGTTCGACGGCTCTTCAATCGAAGGGTTCGTACGCATAGAAGAGTCCGACATGCTACTCGCACCGGATCTTGGCACCTTCCAGATCTTCCCGTGGGGCGACGATAACAGCCGAGTGGCGAGGGTGATCTGCGACATCAATACTCCCGATGGCAATCCCTTCGCCGGCGATCCGCGCGGTGTTCTCAGAAAGATGATTGCGCGAGCCGCGGAGCTCGGCTACACCATGAACGCCGGCATGGAAGCCGAGTTTTTCATGTTTAAGCCGAGCAGCGACGAAGAACCTTCGACGACTACGCACGACGTGGGTTCCTACTTCGACCTCGCCCCCGCCGACCTCGGCGAGGATGCACGGCGGGCCATCGTCGACGTCCTGGAGCGGATGGGATTCGAGGTCGAGGCTGCGCACCATGAAGTCGCTCACGGCCAGCACGAGATCGATTTCCGCTATGCCGATGCTCTGAAGACCGCCGACAACATCACGACTTTTCGCTTCGTCGTGAAATACGTAGCTCGAACGTTCGGACTCACCGCCTCGTTCATGCCGAAACCGATTTTTGGCCAGAACGGAAGCGGCATGCACACCCACCAGTCACTCTTTCGGGGGAAACAGAACGCGTTCTGGGACGAGAAGGCACAATGGCAGCTGTCGAAGACAGCGCTCTATTACATAGGTGGGCTCTTGCGCCACGCGCGCGGATTCACGGCGATCACGAATCCACTGGTCAACTCCTATAAGAGACTGGTCCCAGGCTACGAAGCTCCCGTGAATGTCGCGTGGTCGATGCGAAACCGCTCCCCGATGATTCGCATTCCGGATCGAAGAGGATCTGGCACGCGGATAGAGCTGAGAATTCCTGACCCTTCAGCAAACCCGTATCTGGCGCTCGCGGCGCAGCTCGCTGCGGGATTGGATGGAATTACCACCAAGGCGGATGCGCGTGAGCCCGTCAACACGAACATCTGGGAGATGTCGCACCGGGAAAAGCGGCGTCTCAGGATCGACGACCTGCCGCACAATCTTGGCGAAGCCTGTGCCGAGCTGGAAAAGGACGACGTCATCACCGAAGCACTCGGAGAACACATCACGACGCAGTTTTTGGCGGCGAAGAGACAGGAGTGGGACGACTATATCACCCAGGTCTCGCAGTGGGAGCTCGATAACTATCTCGCGAAGTACTGAGGCGTGAATGCCCGGAACTCTCGTCAAGTCACTCCCATTCGCTCTTACGCTACTGCGGCTTCTCCTTGCGCCGGTGCTGGTCGGCCTTGTCTACGCCGATGCTTCGGGCGTCACGTTCGCGGCAGTCGTGCTGGCAGCTTTCGTCTCGGATTATTTCGACGGAGTGGTTGCCCGCCGTCTCGGTGTCTCGACACCCGAGCTTCGCCACTTCGACAGCAGAGCGGATCTAGTGTTCTACGCGACCGCGGCGTGGGCCGTGTGGATGATGCGGACGGACGTCGCGAGAACAATCGCGGTGCCAGCGCTCGTGGTCATCGCTCTGGACGTGATTCGGCACATTTTCGATTTCGTTAAATTCGGCCGAGACGTCGCGTATCATGCGTGGAGCTCCAAGGCGTGGGGTCTATCGCTCGCCCTTGCGCTAGTACTGCTGCTCGGGTTCGGCATCGCGCGACCGTTCGTATGGATTGCCGTCTGGTTCGGCGTTGCGGCGCAACTGGAAGGTCTTCTGATCTCGGTGATTTTGCCGGAGTGGACGAGTGACGTCTCCAGCTTTGCGAGAGCGGTCGCGCTTCGGAAAACTGCGAACATCTCGGAAACGGTGCACGACAAGGACGCATAAGTCTTTTGGGGGCGCTGTGATTGCGGCGATCATCTGTGGCGCGAGCGAATCTGCAAGCACATTCTCGCCGCGCTACTCAGAGAGGGCAACGAACGTGTAGTGCGAGCGCTCGGCACTGTGGTCGAGCGCCTGCGCACCACGCGAGAAATCGCCGCCTGAAATCACATTGGAATCGTCGGGCCAGTCACCGGCTCGACGATTTTCTTCTTCCTCCTGATTTCCGTCGGCCGGAGCTCTTCCTGCCACGTTTGCGGGGAACTTTGGCGCCTTTCTTACGAGCTTCGGACAGTCCGATCGCGATTGCCTGTTTGCGACTCTTGACCTTTCCGCCTTTCCCTCCGCGTCCCGATTTCAGCGTTCCCTTTTTGCGGCGACGCATCGCGCTCTCGACTCGCTTCGATGCGGCTTTGCCATACTTCCGCCTGCCTGAAGATTTTCGCGCGGCCATGCTCGTCCTCCGGAGTAGAATGGAATAACCGTTCCGCGTCGGGATGGCGCATGTTGTGCCACAGAACATGATCGTGATCGATTCTTCGTCACTCTCAAGGCGCAATCATGCACAGCCGGACGGGTACGGAAGCCGAAGCCATTAATCGTCTCACGATCGGTGTTCAGCCGGCGGAGATGCGGGCAATTCTCGTGCAATGTCTGGCTGGAGAGGTGGCTCCGTCGGTCGCTATCGCTCGGATGTTAGCCGAAGGCGCGCCACACACGGTGCGTGCGGCAATCGACGATGTGACGCGCCGCGCAGCAACGATCTCTCGAGCGAGCGATATGCTCGTGCACGACCGCGTCGACGAGCTAACGCAGATCTTCGTCGAGAACGTGGCTGCGCTCGCGGATGTCAGCGACGCCAGGAAATCCACGCCGCGCCAGGACGCGCCCGTCCCCAGGTCGCAGGACTCGAATCAGCATAACGATTTTCGCAACGGTTGAATCACCGAGGCGCCTCATCGGAATTGGGTGGACCACCGTGCTCGCGCCGATCCGAACGCCGACGATCCCCGCCCCGCCTTTCCTTGCGCGAACGCGAGCGAAGCCAGCGGTAAGTGACAAAGAAAGCGATGGCAAAGATGATCCAGTAAAACGGCTTCAGGAGCTGGTCTAACGCGGGCGCCTGCAACTCGATCCAGTAGATCAGAGCGATCAGGAGCAACGAGGTCCCCCACACGACGAGCAACTGATGAGGTCTCCGACCATAGATCATCCTGTGGTGGCCTCCTCAGCGGTCACACGCGAGGCGGAGATTCCGATCTGTTCGGCGCAATCTTGTAGAGAGCACGATTCGGGCAGACTGGTCTGGAAGGTTCCTTGCACCATCGAACTCCAAATGGGTGTGAGCGTTCAGACGGCCAAGAAGCCGTACAACATCCACGCAATGCTCCGCCGGATTCGACTGGAAGTCAAGCAATTCGCCGACGCTGCGATGTTCGACCTCGCCGAACAGGGGTACGCGACTGCATTTCACCAACTCGTTGCGTGCATAATATCGGTGAGAACGCGGGACGAGGTGTCACTACCTACCGCCATTCGACTCTTCGAGATGGCGCCAACGGCCCAAGCGATCAGCCGAATGAGGGTGGCGCAAATTGCGGAAGTCATCCGGGCGTCGACGTTCTACGAGACGAAAGCACACAACATCCACGCTCTCGCCAAACGCGTCGCTGAAGAATACCACGGAAACCTGCCGTGCGATTTCGAGGTGATGACATCTTTTCGCGGGGTTGGACCCAAGTGCGCTAATCTCACTCTGGGAATAGCGTGCGGGGCGACGGAGATCAGCGTCGATGTGCACGTCGATCGAGTCACCAATAGGTGGGGATACGTGCAAACGTCGTCTCCAGACGCGACTCGGGTGGCGCTCGAGAACAAACTGCCGACTAAGTACTGGGTGGAAATCAACCGGCTACTGGTGCCGTTCGGAAAGCACGTCTGTACGGGTCGCCTACCCAAGTGCTCGAGGTGCCCGGTCCTCGAATATTGCCGGCAGGTGGGGGTCACGGAGCAACGGTAGCCGGTGGTTGGTCTCCGGCAATTTGGGCCAGCGAGTCCCCGGTCAAGCGAAACGTCGCCCAATCGTGCATTTCCTTCGCGCCGATCTGCTTGTAGAAGTTGATCGCCAGCTCGTTCCATTTCAGAACCGACCAATCGATGCGGCCGCAGTCACGATCGATGGCGATCCGCGCCAGTTTGCGCAGTAGGGCGAAACCAATTCCGTGTTTTCTCGCCGACGGCCTGACGAAAAGATCCTCGAGATAGATACCGCGTTTGCCGAGCCAGGTCGAATAGTTGTGGAAGAAAAGAGCGAAACCAGCTGGCATGTTGTCCAGATATGCGATCAGAACCTCAGCGGCGGGACGCGCCCCGAACAACGTTTCTACGAGATCTTTCTCCGAGACGGGCGCCTCACCCGGAAGCGCGCGCTCATATTCAGCCAGCTCCAGAATGAGCTGGCGAATGAGCGGGACATCCTTTCTCGTGGCGGCAACAATCCTGATCTCGGCTGAGGTCTTGGTCATTCGGGCATTATCCGACTGGCAGAATCGGGTGTCAATGCCATCTTTTCGCGGATGAAAAATCGATTCTGGAATCTTCTACTCATCTCGCTGGGCGCGGGCGCCTGTGGCTCTCCTTCGCCGCGGGTCAGGGCAGGAATCGCCGCACAGGATCCCGCCGGCGCGCGCCGCCTGCCGACCGGGGTGACGCTCGATCCGGCTGGTACCTCTTTCGATCTCGGATCCATGCCGCTGGCGATGGCAGTGGCTCCGGAGAAGGATCGAGTCGTGGTCCTCCTTAACGGATGGATGAAACAGGGAATCCAGGTTGTCGACCCAGCCACGGAGCGCGTCACTCAAACCATACCGCTGCCGGCGGTATTTCTTGGGCTCACTTTCAGCCCTGACGGCAAATCACTCTACGTCTCCGGCGGCAACCAGGAGGTCATCTATCGTTTCGATTGGCGTGACGGAGCAGCGACTCTCGCCGACAGCATCGCGCTGATCGCCAAGAAGAAAGGAAGCCGGGGCATCAAGTATCCTGCCGGAATTGGAATCTCACCAGACGGCCGCACCCTGTACGCCGCAGAGAATCTTGATGACTCTCTCGCCGTGATCGATCTCGCAACGCGCAGGGTTGTACAAAGGCTTGGTACTGAGCGCTATCCGTATGGCGTCGCCGTCGCGCCGGATGGTACCGTTTACGTGTCAGCCTGGGACGGTTGGACTGTATCGATTTTCTCACCCACAGCAAGCGGAACGCTGAGCGAAGGTGTCCGGATACACGTTGGGCGACATCCGTCCGCCCTCGCTCTCAATCGCGACGGATCGCGACTCTTCATCGCATCGGGAAGCACGGACAAAATTGCAGTCCTCGACACGAAGGCGCCCCGCGTCATTGCAACTCTCAACGACCCATCACCCGCCGGGAACGGCGAAGGCAGCACTCCCGACGCGCTGGCGCTTTCGGCGGATGGTGGGCGACTGTTCGTTGCCGAGGCGGACAACAATGCGGCGGCGGTCTTCGATCTGTCGGCTGCGACATCGGGGATATCAACAGCCAGCGGTAACGACCTGCTGCTGGGGAGGGTGCCGGTGGGCTGGTATCCGTCTGCAATCGCAATCGAAGGCGGCGAGGTTCTGGTTGCGAACGGAAAAGGGCGCGGCACGGCGCCAAACGTCGGACACTGGCAGCCGGGCGAGCAACATCCGCGCGTTTCGCCTGATTACACGCTCGGGCAAATAATGGGAACTCTAAGCGTTCTTCCGTTGTCGGCCTTCAGTGCCACTGACATCCCTAGCTATTCACAGCGGGTTGCTTCGGCCAATGGCTGGAACGCTGCGAAGCCCGCCGCGAAGTACCCGCCATTCGAACACGTCATCTACATCATCAAGGAAAACCGGACCTACGATCAAGTTCTGGGTGATCTAACTCAGGCGGATGGGGACTCATCCCTGACCTTCTTCCCTCGTGCCATCTCTCCAAACCATCACGCGCTCGCCGAACGCTTTGGAATCTTCGACAGATTCTTCGTGAACGCAGAAGTGAGTCCCGACGGGCACAATTGGTCTACCGCGGCGTACGTCACCGACTACGCGGAGAAAACCATTCCCACGCAGTATTCCTATCTGGGCCGGCCCTACGACTACGAGGGAGGAAATCGTGATTCTGTCCCGGTTGACGATGTCGCCGAACCGTCGAGTGGATACCTGTGGAACCTGGCGGACCGCGCCGGGATCTCCTACCGGAACTACGGCGAATACGTCGACGAGCCGGCGTCGATGTCAACTATGCAGCCGCAGGTCACGCCACCCGCTAAGCCGGTAGTGTATACAGCGACGAAGCCAACGTTGCGGGCGCATACCGACAGCGAGTATGCAGGGTTCGCGTTGAATGTCCCTGACCAGGTGCGCGTCGACGTCTGGCTGAAGGAGTTTCAGGAATACGTAAGATCGGGACAGTTGCCGGCACTCGAGATAATGCGGCTACCTAACGATCACACGTCGGGCGCTAGTGGCGGAATGCCAACACCGCGCGCATACATGGCGGACAACGATCTAGCCCTGGGCCGGATCGTCGAGGCTCTGTCGAGGAGTCCGTTCTGGAAAAGCACCGTCGTCTTCGTCCTCGAGGATGACGCGCAAGATGGTCCGGACCACGTCGATTCTCACCGCTCCCCCCTGCTCGTAATCTCGGCTTACAACAGGGGCAAGGTGTTTCACAGGTTCGCAAACACCACCGACGTGCTCGCTACTATCGAGGACATTCTCCACCTCGACAGAATGTCGCAATTCGATCAGTACGGCAGACCGTTGCGCGAAATATGGGAGACGACGCCGGATCTGACGCCATACACGGCTCTGACGTCGAGCGTGTCGTTAACGGAGACAAATCCGAGGAGGGGAGCGATGGCTGAAGCGTCGAAGAGGCTCTCGCTGAAGAAAGAAGATACTTCGGACGAAGATCTCTTCAATCGCATTCTGTGGACGACGATCAAGGGCGACAAACCCTATCCGGGGACGAATAGGATGTCCACTCTGGAAGTGAACATGTCGCGGTGAGCAGGACGAATTCAAGGATCGTCGAGGGGGAATCGCGCGGCATCCTTGGTTCCGATTCCGCGAGTCGGATGCGTCGCGTCCGGGTGCTCGGAAAACTGCTCGACAATTCGATATCGATTCCCGGGACGACCTGGAAGATCGGCTTCGATCCGATCGTCGGACTGATTCCGGGAATTGGAGATTTGATTGGCGCGGTGCTGTCCGGCTACATCGTTCTGGAAGCGGTACGCGCGGAAGTTCCGACGTTCACACTGGTGCGAATGCTGGTGAACGTTGGAATCGACACGCTACTCGGTGCTATTCCGGCTGTGGGCGACGTGTTCGATGCTGCATGGAAGTCGAACTCGATGAATGTCGCTCTTCTCGAGCGTCACCTGGGTGCCGCCGATGTAGCAGCGCCGAAAACGCATAACGTTATCGGCGTGGTGGTAGTCGCGGTTGTGGCGCTGGTTCTGATTCTGGGTGCCGGGCTCGCGTTGGGTGTGTTTGTGGCGCGATTGCTCTGGGGGCTCACGACCCGATAACTTTGTCGCACGGCGCCGTGGCCAAGTGGTAAGGCGGCAGACTGCAAATCTGCTATTCGTCAGTTCGATTCTGACCGGCGCCTCTCAGGTCGGCCGTTCTCCCAGGCTCGGTGAGAGAGGGTGGCACGTAGCCGGCCGCCTGCACCCGATCGGCTGTGACGAACATGATATATGGGTTGATGAAGAAGCACGTGTAACGGTAAAACCTTTTTGACTGAAGCTCCGTCCAACACCTATGTCCGCGGTAGCGGCTTCGTGGGGGGCGGTATGCAGTGGTCGAAGGGTGGGACCGTGTCCGGCAGGTCGACTCAGGTACATTACGTCCCGCCGCACGCATGTAGCATCGGCGCTCTCACCCTCTTGCTCTCCGCCTGTCTCGAGACATCGAGCGCGTTTCAGGAGATGGCCGAACGGGCGAACCCAATTGCGCCCAACTCATTGGGGCGTGCGGAGGAATCCGCGGCAGCAGACGGCCGTACCGATGATTTCTGGGATGCGATTGCGAATCTCGACCTGGTTGCAGTGCGTCAGACGGCGCGCACGGATCCACAGGCGCGCTTCGCCGACGCCGTCGTTGCGCTCGCGGCTGGAGACGACGCGCGGGCCGAAAGATCGTTCGGTGAAATGAGTGTCGAGACGTCGGATCCAAACGTCGCGACGGCTTCGCAGCTGATGTTCGCGGCTACTCTCTTATACGAGCACAAGTGGTCGACCCTACGGAATCTGGCAACGGATTTGAAGCTCGCTTCAGCGGACAGTCAGAGCATTTCCGGAGTGCAGAGATGGGGCAACGCATTCGCCGAGCTCGATTCGCAAATAATCGAATTCCCGGACGTGCCCGTGACACTGCCGTTGCGGGTGACCCAGCTTGGGACTCCAATAATAAAGGTGAGCGTCAACGGCCATGAGTACCGATTCTGGCTGGACACTGGATCGAGTATCACCGTGCTCAGCTCCGATGTCGCGGAAGAGGCGGGGGTTTCCGTTCTCGGCAGTGATACCCTCACGATTGCGACATTCGCCGGCTTTGCTCCAGCCAGGCCGGCGGTCGCAAAACGGGTAGAGCTGGGAAGCATAGTACTCACCAACGTTCCCGCGATAATCATCGAATCGCGGTTGATGCGGGTTCAGTCAACCGCCCCGGGAGTGCCGCCTTCGGGTCTGCCTGTAGATGGCATCATCGGATGGGACACAATCCGCAGGTTCGACATCTTGCTCGATTATGAAAATGGAAGAGTTACCCTGCAGCGACCGGATAACCTCGGAACGCGCGGCACGTCGTCGCAAAACCTGATGTGGGTCGGCAAACCTTTCATCGAAGTGCGGACCAAATCAGGAATGACACTCCACTTCAGTCTCGACACCGGTGCGCAGGCGAGTTTCCTGAACGCGTCCACTCTGAAGAAAGCGCGGGCCGTCGCGGGCAACTCGGATGCGCGGCCGTACGGTATAGCGAGGAGCGGCGGCCAAAAGGCCCAGGCTGTCCACGCATTGAGCGTTGATGTTGGAGGGAGGTCGATGATGTTGACAGGCCTGATCGTGTATTATCCTTCCTCAGCTGGCCTCGTAACCTGCGACGGAATCCTGGGCAGCGACATCGCGCAGTTTGGAAGTATCAGGATTGACGCCACCAATGGGCTGTTCTCCGTAGGTGCCGGATAATCACGATGTCGGCCATGGACCGGGCGAGCCCGGCAAGCGGGGTGAAACCCCGTTTTAGCTATCGGCGTAGATGAAGTACCAACCCATGGGTTCTCCTGCGTTTGGAGACCTTCCGTCCAATCCATCATCAGCATTACGAAAGGTTCATGAGCTTCACTAAACGCTCCGCCGGTCTGGCGACGATACCCGTCTATGGAACCGTCCTTACCGCCCTCGTGCTGAGCGCCGGCTCGGCCGCAAACGCACAGAGCACCGCCGTTTCCGCCTCGTTGCCGGTTGCAAGAGCTGTCGCCGCGAATGAGGCAATCACGATCGATGGACGACTCGACGAAAGCGCCTGGGCGAAGGCGACACCGGTCACCGATCTGCACCAACAACGCCCCAACGAAGGCGCGCCGCCCAGCCAGCGTACGGAAATTCGGGTGCTCTATGACGCCCGGGCTCTCTACATCGGCGCGCGCATGTACGACTCTCTCGGCGCTCGCGGCATCCGGGCTCCACTCGCGCGACGAGACCAGCTGCTCGACGCAAACGGAAACAACGGGTCGTTCAATTCGCTCACCACCGACAAGCTGATCGTGATGCTCGACCCCTATCACAACCACATTGACGAGGCATGGTTCGAGGTCAATCCGATGGGTGTGAAAGGAGATCAATTCAACGGTGACCCGTCGTGGGACCCGATCTGGGAAGCAGCTGCTCACGTCGATTCGCTCGGCTGGACAGCGGAGATGCGGATCCCCTACTCGCAGCTGCGTTTTTCGCGCGACAGTCTGCAGACCTGGGGTATGCAGATCTGGCGTTACACGGACAGACTAAACGAGCAGGACATGTGGTCGTTTCGGCGTCTTAGTGAAGCCGGCGGCCCAATGTATTTCGGATCTCTCACTGGTCTCGAGATCGAGCACCAGCCCCGGCAGCTGGAGATCCTGCCGTACGTAGAATCGCGCGAGCAGTACAAGTACGCGCTTCCCAGCGATCCCTACCACAACAACAGCTACGGCCGAGTGAGCGCCGGCGCCGATATGAAGTACTTGTTGACGTCGAACCTGGCGCTCGATGCGACGATCAATCCGGACTTCGGGCAGGTCGAGGTCGACCCAGCCACGATCAATCTCTCGGCGTACGAGACTTACTACGCCGAGAAGCGGCCGTTCTTCGTCGCCGGCAGCAGCGCGTTCTCCTTCGGGAATTTCAGCTGCAACTTCTGCAGCAATACTTCGAGCCTCGATGTTTTCTACTCGCGGCGCATTGGACGCCCGCCGCAGCTCAATCCGTACGTTGGGAGTGTCGCGGAATTCGCGGACACACCGGACAACACCACGATCCTCGGCGCCGCGAAAGTAACGGGCCGCACGAAGGCAGGCTATACAGTCGGACTTCTGGACGCGCTCACCAATAGCGAGACAGCGCGCTACCTGCCTGGCCCGGGTTCTCCCGAGGAGACGCAGGAAGTGGAGCCGCTGACGAATTATTTCGTGGGCCGAGTGAAGAAGGATCTGAACGGGGGCGCGACGACGATCGGCGGAGCTTTCACGTCAGCGCTGCGACGGATGGACGACACGGTGGTTTCCGATAGGCTCCGCCTCAACGCGGAGGCGGTCGGGGTTGACTTCGATCATAGCTGGCACCAGCGGGAGTACGGCTGGATTGGATCGATCGTCGCGTCCGACGTGGGTGGGACATCGCCTTCGATCGACCTGACGGAGCAGTCGAGCGCGCACTACTTCCAGCGCCCAGACCGCCGCGTGACGACAGACGGAATTTTCAACGCGAAGTACGACCCGAACGCGACATCGCTGCAGGGCTACGGCTTCTACACGCGTATTGCCAAGAATACTGGAGACTGGTTCTGGGAGACCGCGCAGAACTGGCGCAGCCCCGGCTTCGAGGTAAATGACCTGTCGTTTCTGGACCGTGCGGACTACAAATGGATGAACGCGAATATCGGACGGCAGTGGAGCACTCCCGCGCATTGGTTCCGCAACGCTGTGATTCTGGGAGGTGGGCAACAGCAGCTCAATTACGATGGGGATAAAACAGACGCGCAGTCGCAGCTTTACTTCGGAAACGAGTTTCGCAACTACTGGAACCTGCGGAGCTTTGTCATTCATCGTCCCGCCGAGCTTGATGACCGTCTCACACGCGGCGGGCCGGTCGTCATGCGGACGGGCTACAATTTCGGCGAGGCGGAGATATCTACTGATGCACGGCAGCGCGCTGTCTTCGATTTCGCCGTGCAGGTGGCAAAGGGAATCCAAGCCGACACCCACACGCTGATCCTGACGCCGGGTGTTGCGCTCAAGCCTTCGACGAATGTCTTCATCAGTCTGTCGCCGAACTACGACGTGGACGAGGATGTAGCGCAGTACGTGGACGCGGTTAGCGATCCGACGGCAACGTCGTTTTACGGGACTCGCTACGTCTTCGCGTTCATCAAGACGCACACGTTGTCACTCGACACCCGAGTGAACTGGACGTTCACGCCGAACCTGACCCTGCAGCTTTATGCGCAGCCTTTCATCGCGAGCGGAGCGTACTCTTCGTTCCGCGAGTTCGCGGCACCGAGAACGGTTCAGAAGCTTGTGTATGGGCAGGACATTGGAACGATCGTGCGTACGCCGGCAACACCTACCACAAGTGCGACATACACAGTCGATCCCGACGGTGCCGGCCCTGCCGCGCAGTTCAGTTTCCCGGATCCCGATTTCACTTTCCGGTCTCTGATCGGGAATGCAGTGCTGCGGTGGGAGTACCGTCCGGGATCTACGGTCTTCTTCGTGTGGACCCAGGACCGTACGGGCAGCGATTCGAACGGTCAATTCGACTTCACGCAGCAGCGGCGGGAAATATTCCGCGACCGGCCAACGAACGTGTTCCAGATCAAGGTCAACTACTGGCTGGGCAGATGACGGGCGTGCGATTCGGGCACCTCTTGTAGATCGGGAGCGGGATTCCGAACTTTCGGGGCGCTGTTGCCCACACGATTCCCACCAAATGTGGCCGTCCCGAAAATCGTAATCGCTTCGAGAAGTAGATGGGTGGAGCGGCATAACTGCTGACGCTCGTCGGTGTCCTCATCGTCGTAGTCGGATTTGTCCTCAGGATCAATCCGCTCCTCGTCGTCACGGTTGCTGGTCTTGCCACTGGCATGGCGGGCGGTCTCAATCCGCTTGCCGTCATTGCAGCGTTCGGCAAAGCATTCATCACCAGCCGTTATGTCGCGATAGTCTGGCTCGTTCTGCCAGTGATCGGTCTCCTCGAGCATGCCGGCCTCAAGGAGCGCGCGCGGTCTCTCGTTGGCGGACTCCGAGGTGCGACCACTTCGCGGATTCTGCTCGCGTATTTCGCTATCAGACAGCTCACCGCTGCCTTGGGGCTGACGTCCCTGGGCGGACACGCGCAAATGGTGAGGCCGCTCATCGCCCCGATGGCGGAAGGTGCCGCTGAGAACCGTTATGGTGAGCTCACAGAGGAAGTACGGAATCGAATACGAGCAAATGCCGCAGCGGTTGACAACATCGCGGTCTTTTTCGGCGAAGACATCTTCATCGCTATCGGGTCAATACTCCTCATCAAAGCATTCCTGGACCAGAACGGCATCCACGTCGAGCCAACTCAGCTCGCGATCTGGGCGATACCGACTGCTCTATGCGCGCTCGTGATACACTGCACCCGACTTGTCCTCCTCGAGAGATCTTTGCGCGCCCGACTCGCTGCCGACCGCCGGGAAAAGTGATTACCCTCGAACACATCTACTGGTTGAGCGGGGTGATGATGGCGGGCGTCGCCATCGTCAACCTTACAGACCGAAGCAATCCCCGCTGGTTCAACAACACTGCGTTCTGGGGGATATACGCGGTGACTTTTCTCGTCGGCACGCACCTTCCCGATCTCCTAAATGGATTTCTCGTGATCGCGATGGTTCTCTTCGCCAGTATCCGTGGACTCGGCCAGAGCCAGAAGGAAAGCGCGAGCCGAGAAGAGCGTGAGGCGAGCGCGAAACGCTGGGGCAATAAGCTCTTCATCCCTGCACTCACGATTCCGTTAGTGACGGTGCTCGGCACGCTTCTATTCAAAAAGATCACCTATCATGGCGTCTCATTGGTCGACGTCAGTCAGGTGACTGTGATCTCACTGGGAATCGCGACTCTGATTGCGCTAGGCGTGGGAATGGCGATGCTCAGACCACCAGCACTCGCGCCGATCAGGGAAGCCAGGCGGTTGCTCGATGCCGTGGGTTGGGCCGCCGTGCTACCACAGATGCTCGCCGCGCTCGGCGCGCTGTTCGCCATCGCGGGAGTGGGTACGGTCGTGAGCGGGCTGGCGCACCGCTGGATTCCTCTCGATAATCCCTCCGTCGTAGTGCTGACGTATACGATTGGCATGGCGATCTTCACGATGATCATGGGGAATGCATTTGCAGCGTTCCCGGTGATGACGGCTGGAATAGGACTGCCGTTGATCGTACAGCGATTCGGCGGGGATCCTACGGTTATGGCGGCGATTGGAATGCTGTCCGGGTTTTGCGGAACGCTGATGACGCCAATGGCTGCAAACTTTAATATCGTTCCAGCCGCGCTCCTCGAGCTGCCCGACGAGAACGCAGTCATCAAGGTTCAGATTCCGACTGCGCTGGCGTTGCTGACCGCCAACATCCTGCTGATGAACTTTCTGGTATTTCGTCGTTGAGCCAGGAACAGCTCGCGCTCGACCCGCAAATCGCCTCCGGCTTTGCGAGGGTCGCGCTCTCGCACATCACGCGCGAGTACCCGAACCTTCTCCATCACTTTTTGACGAGTGCGACGGATCTGCGACCGCCGCGCAAGCTTCATCCGGTTTTCTTCGGCAGCCTGGACTGGCACTCCTGCGTTCACGGTTATTGGCTACTCGCAACTGTTCTTCGTCTCTATCCGGAAATCGACGAGACAGCGAGAATCCGTGATCTGTTCGACGATCAACTGACAGCGACGAAGGTTCGGGGAGAGCTCGAGTATCTGTCGCACCCGTGGACCAACACCTTCGAGCGTCCATACGGATGGGCGTGGCTTCTCATGCTTTCCGCCGAGCTCAATCGCCACGACACGAGAGATGGGAAGCGCTGGAATGCGGCGCTGGCGCCGATGACCGCCGCGTTCGTCGACCGCTTTCTCGGGTTTCTTCCGAAGGTCACATACGCCACCCGGGTCGGAACGCACTTCAACAGCGCCTTTGCCCTCACTCTTGCCCTCGAGTACTCAGAAGTTGCCGGCAACGGTGCTCTTCGGAAGACGGTGATCGGTAAAGCGGTCGAGTGGTACACCGGTGACAAAGATTGCCAGGCGTGGGAGCCGGCCGGCGATGATTTTCTGTCGTCTGCACTAATGGAAGCTGAGTGCATGCGGAGAGTATTGAGCGGGAAAGAATTCGAGAAGTGGTTCGATTCCTTCCTGCCGCGCATCGTAGAGCGCGAGCCAGCGACGCTTTTCCAGCCGGCGACGGTGAGTGACAGGAGCGATGGAAAAATCGCGCACCTCGACGGCTTGAACCTGAGTCGGGCATGGTGCTGGCGTTCGCTCGCGACGTCGCTGCCTGATTCCGACCGACGCCGCGAGATCGCGCTCGACGCAGCACGGACGCATCTCGCGGCAAGTCTTCCGCACGTCACCGGCGATTACATGGGCGAACACTGGCTGGCGACCTTCGCCCTCCTCGCACTTCTCTGAGCGGCCTCGTTGACTGATCAAACTCCGTCGCCCGTGGGCTCGGCAAGCACAGACGCAACAAGGCGCCTGGCTCTCAGCGCGCTCTTCCTCGGCATTCTGGCCATCGCGATTGGCTACGCTGCCGCGTTCAGCCCGAGTGGTACTCCGACCTGGGCTTCGTGGCTTCTTGCCCTCGGAATTCCAACCGCCCTCGGCGGTATCATGGTTCTTGGCGCAACTCGAGGGCACCGCGGAATTGGGCCGCTCAAAATTCCTTTCCTGTTCGTGGTTGTAACACTCGCGGCTGGATTCTGCGCCGCGTTGGCCCTTCCCTCGGCTGAGAGTGCGCAGAGCCATCTCTGGCTCGGTTTGCCGATCAGAGCTGCACTCGTGATATATGGAATCGGACTCCTACCTATAGTAGTGCTTCCCGTCGCCTACGCTTTGACCTTTAAGAGCCAGACGCTGACCGCCGAGGACGTCGAGCGTGTTCGAGAGCTCGGTCGCCAGTACCGCGCGGTCGACGAGTGACGGGGATTCTGTCTTGTTGCGCGCTGGTCCAGGTCGCGCTGCCGAGCGCGGCACAGCCGGCTGTCGTTACAGTCGGCGTGTTCTATTTCGCGGTGATAATCGCGATCAGTATCTGGGCTGCGCGCCGAACGAGAACCGCGAGCGATTTTTTCGTCGCGGGCAAGGGCATCGGCCTCGTCGCTCTGACCGTTGCGTCGGTCTCGGTGTCGGTATCAGGGTTCGCGTTCATCGGTGGACCGGGGCTTATCTATGCTGTCGGGCTTGGCGCCATGTACATCGTACTGCCGGCTGCGGTAACGAATGTCATGGGTGCGTGGATCCTCGCCAAGCGAATGAGGCTCCTCGGTGAGGCACGCAATCTCATCACCATTCCCGATGCGATTGGGGCCCGTTACAAGTCACGCGCCGCACAAGGACTCGCGGCGATCGCGATTCTCGTTGGAATCATCGGATACATGGCCACCAACGCGCTCGCGATGGGTGTGGTGATCGATTCGATCTTCGGCGTCGGTCTGGGTTGGGGGATCTGGATCGGCATGGGCGTGACGCTCGCTTATTCCGCGTCGGGCGGTATCCTGGCCGGCATCTACAACGATGTTTTTCAGGGGATTCTCATGGCCTTCGCATCGGTCCTCGTTTTCCTGTTCGTACTCGGTTACGGTGGTGGACTCGGCGCGATCTCGCACACGATTCTCGCGCATGACCCTCAGTTTCTCGGACCGTGGGGCAGACTGACTCCTCTCGCTGCGCTCTCTTTCTTCTTCGTATTCTCGATGGGGTCGCTCGGCCAGCCGCAAGCGGTGCACAAGTACTACATGCTCCGCGACCCGCTGCAGCTCAAATGGTACCCGTTGCTGAAGACGCTCGGGTTGGTGCTCGTGCTCCTGCTTTATTTCAGCGTCGGCATCGGCGTGAAAGCGTTCGTCCTCGATGGGCGTCTCGCGCCACTCACGAGCCCTGACCAGGCGACTCCGGCCCTACTTCTCAACGTCACGCCGATAATTCTCGCCGCCCTCGTGTTCTCGGGCGTCGCAGCGGCGACTATGAGCGCGGCAAACTCTTTCATCAACATCGGCTCAGCTATCGTGACCCACGATTTGCCGATCGCGTTCGGACGACGAGTGCGGAATGAGCTGGGCTGGGGGCGTGCCGTGACGGTACTGATCGCCGTTGCAGCCGCTATTACTGCACAGCGCTCAGGCGCTACCGTCGCCTTCCTTGGAATTTTCGGATGGGGCCTTTTTTCTTCGACGCTCGTTCCAGCCCTCGCCGTCGGACTGAACTGGGAGGGAGCGACGTGCGCCGGAGCGATGGCGTCGATCGCAACGGGTCTGTTCCTAACCCTTGCGCTGGAATCCGCGTCGTATGCAAAGGTGTTCACGTTTCCAGCTGGAGTTACCGCTTCTGCAGTCGCGATGGTCGCATCGTTCATCGTGTTTTTTGTCGTGTCGTTCCTGACTCGCCGCTCAGCAGCGGCTCAGCTCGACTCCGACGTCAGGCTCGTCATGGATCTCTGACGGGCCAATATCACTCGGTCGCGGACTTTTTCTTGGCTTTCGCTTCGACGACGCGCACGCTCTTGATGTTCACGAACTCGTGGATCCCGAATTCCCCGAGCTCCCGACCGAATCCCGAATTCTTGACGCCGCCAAATGGCAGACGCGCATCCGACGCCACCATACCATTGATAAAGAGAAGTCCCGATTCGATTTCCTTTACGAATCGATCGCGCTCCGCGGCATCGCGAGTCCAAGCTGATGCCCCGAGTCCAAAGGTCGTACCGTTGGCGATCGCGATGGCGGCTGTAAGGTCCTTCGCCTTGAAGACGGCTGCCACCGGACCGAATAATTCTTCGCGAGCGGCGGGAGCGTCGGGCGGAATATCCGTCAGAACGGTTGGAGCGTAGAAAAAACCTTTGCGCTGGATTTTGTTCCCGCCGGTCCGAACCCGAGTACCCAACGCGACTGATGCCTTGACCTGTTTGTCGAGATCGTCGCGAATCCCACTCGTTGCGAGCGGGCCGAGCTGTGTCTTCTCGTCCATTGGGTCGCCGATACGGATGGACGACACGCCAGCGACGAACTTATCGAGGAACGCGTCGTAAATCTGCTCGTGAACGATGAAGCGCTTGGCCGCAATGCAGGACTGGCCGTTGTTGATCATGCGTGCAGTCACCGCGGTTGATACTGCCTGCTCGAGATGAGCGCTCGGCATGACTATGAACGGGTCACTGCCACCCAGCTCGACGACGCTTTTCTTGAGATTTCTTCCGGCAGCACCCGCGACGGATCTGCCGGCGCCTTCGCTGCCGGTGAGAGTCACGGCGGCGATGCGAGAATCTCCGATGATGCCCTCCACCATCTCCGATCCGATCAGAAGTGTTTGAAACGTTCCTTCGACGAAGCCAGCGCGCCGCAGAACGTCTTCAATCGCAAGAGCGCACTGCGGGACATTCGAGGCGTGCTTAAGAATGCCGACATTGCCAGCCATCAAGGCAGGCGCCGCAAATCTGAAGACCTGCCAGAATGGGAAATTCCATGGCATGATTGCCAGCACGACGCCGAGCGGCTGAAATGCGACCCAGCTCTTGCCGCCCTCCATTTGCACTGGCTGGTCTGCCAGAAATCTCTCCGCGTTATCAGCGTAATAGCGGCACCCGGTCGCGCACTTTTCCGCTTCGGCGATCGCGGCGCCGATGGGCTTCCCCATCTCGATCGTCATCAGGCGTCCGAGCTCCCGGCACTCGGCGTCGAGAATCTCGGCTGCCTTTCGCATGCATGTGGCGCGCTGCGCGAATGACGTTCGACGGTGACGCTGAAACGCCATCACAGCGCGATCCAGACACTCGCTGACCCTCGTCGATGGGAACGGCTCGAAAGTGCGAACTGTCTCTTCTGTGGCCGGATTAATCGTTGCGATCGTCATGTCGCCATCTCGCTCGGCTCAAATCGCGCTTGGCGATTCGGAGTGTCGGTTTCTTTGGATCCGTCAAATCCATATTCTTCCAGGGAACTTCGTACAGTGAATAGATGTGTCGCGCATGCAGCACGTGCTTGATAGGTCGTACCAAGGTCCATGCCGACAGCCGCTGGATAACAGCCGACGCACCGATGAGGTATGCATCCACGAGTAGTGCGTCGGTCGTCCGGTCGACGCGGATCTCCTCAATTCGGCCGACGTGCTCGCCGTCGACGTCGCGGACCTTCGTTCCAAGAAGCCGCTCGACGTTAATCTGCATCGTCGATCTCGTCGTGGCCCGAGCCTGGGATGCGCTCGATGATGTGACGCGCGATCCACACCTCCCAGTCGACCGCGCCTGTTTCCTTCGCCTCAACATCGACCCTGATGTCCTTGCCGGCCGTCTTGACGCGGGACCAGGGAATGCGAACAGGTTCTTTTCGCCTGGGTCCTGTCGCGCGCGCAATCCTTCTTGCGAGCCGCTCGAAGAATGGATGTAGCCGAGCGCCCAGCGTGGAACCGCCGATCTCGATGTGGGTGATTCGAGGCTGCGATCGCTCACCGAGCTGCATCACAAGGCCGTCGACTCTCCCCATTTTTTCGTCATCCTTGTCCATCAACTTCTTGTCGAGCACGTCTCGCACCAGATGCAATTCAGCCCCCCATTATCTCGAGCGGAATCGAGATGATCGAAAGAACGAATGAGATAAGAATTACTATCGAGACGACGGTGTTGCTGATCCAGCCGTTCCGGTGATCGCCCAGATAAATCGGATCGTTCATCAGGAAAAGGAATGGCACGATCGCCAACGGGAGAGTCGCCGAAGTGAGCGCCATCGATATCATCGTGATCTTGACGGGATCGAGGCCGAAGAGCAAAGGCACGGCGGCCAACAGTATGATGATTGTATAAGTGAAGGCAAAGCGGGCATTCCGTGAGGGATCAAGATCCTCGCTCCAGTTCCAGCCCAATCCCTGAGCGAAGAAGTACGCGATCGCGAGCGATATCTCTAAAGCAGCGCCAAGACACGGGAAAACCATCGAGAGAGCAAAAAGTATAAAGCCCCACCGGGGTAGCGCCGTCGTCATGAGTAGTGCCGCCTGTTCGAACTTGTCGACATCGATCCCCCGCGGCTGGAGCGCGATTGCACCGCAGATGAGAACCGCCATCGACAACAATCCACCGAGACTCATCCCTAACACGGAGATCACGCGATTGATCGGGATGTAGGTCTCGTCCCACTTGTCTTCGATCGCGCCCGATGAATAGAAGTACATGAGGTAGGGTGAGATCGATGCGCCCAGAATGCTCACCGCAACGAACCCGTATTTGGCTTTCTGGTCACCCGGCATGGTCGGGATGAAGCCGTGACCAACGCTGCCCCACTGCGGATGCAGCTTCACAGCGGCAACCGCGAAGGAGAGCGTAACGAGGCCAAGAAGCGAAGCCCCGTTCTCGATGAGGCTGAAGGTTCCCTTCCACATCAGAATCCACACGATGAACGACACGGGGATCGCCCACCAGGGGAACCCGATGCCTGTCAGGATCTGCAGTCCGAGCCCGATCCCACCCAGCTCGGCCACGAGCACCATGAATGCGACGAGGACAATGCCGAGCGCGACGATGGAAAAGAAAGGAAATCCGAAGCGTTCTCGCATCGCATCGACAACAGTGTGCTTGCTTACCGCCGAGAGCCGCCCCGACATCTCCACGAGAAAAATCAGGCAGATCGTTCCGAGCAGTATTGCCCAGAGAAGCTGGTAGCCGAATGATGCGCCGGCCTGGACCGCTGTCACGACGGATCCGATCTCCAGAAATCCGCCGATGCTCGTGATGATGCCAAGTGCGAGCTGCAGAATCTTCTTCTTCATTGCTTCTGTTGAGCGCTCTCCGCCAGTTGCTTTATGATTCTCTCCTCGGCGCGAAGCGAGTCGAGCTGTTTGGAGAAATCGGGGGAATTCCTGGCTTCGATCAGGCGCGCCATCTTCGCGATGTGAGCGCGGCTCGTGGTGATGATGCTGTCCAGAGAAGCTGAATCGAGAGTTGGCGGCGGCGATTTCAGGAGGCCGCTCGAGATCTGGAGAATGGTCTCGTTGGAGAGCTCCAGGGTTTGACGACTATAGCGGTCCAGCGTGGTGTGACGGAGCCATGCCTCGCCGGCCATTCCGGCCGTTGCAACCCAGGAGAGGATTGAATCCATCTGCTCTGCCGGTGTCGGCGGTTTGCACGCGGGGACAAAAGAGAGAGAGATGACGAGCAGATTCTTGACGCGCATGTGATTTACATTGCTTGCCTATGTCCAAAACCCGAATAGTCGTACTGCTCCTTTCACTTTTCGTGCTCAGCAGTTATGACACCGCATGCGGGCAGACGCCGGATTCAACGGCGCAGAACCTGACAGCGCCTCCCCCACTTCGCCACGAGTTCAGAGGCGTCTGGATAGCGTCCGTACAGAATATCGATTGGCCATCCGAGCCCGGTCTTTCCACTCGCGAGCAACAGCAGGAGTTGATCGAGATGCTCGATCGCGCCGTGCAGCTACGTCTGAACGCGGTGATTCTTCAGGTTCGGCCGGCCGCCGATGCGCTCTATGCTTCCCCGTACGAGCCGTGGTCCGAGTACTTGACCGGGAAGATGGGCCGCGCACCCGATCCATATTACGACCCACTCGAGTTCGCGGTGACCGAGGCGCATCGTCGCGGTCTCGAGCTGCACGCGTGGTTCAATCCATACCGCGCACGTCATCCTTCCGGCAAGTCGAAGCCGGCGAGGAATCACATTAGTGTCACCCATCCGGAGCTGGTGAAGCGTTACGGATCCATGTTGTGGATGGATCCGGGCGAGCCCGCGGTTCGGGAGCAGACAATTCGCGTCGTGCTCGATGTCGTAAAGCGCTACGACATCGACGGCGTTCACATCGACGATTACTTCTATCCGTACAAGGAAAAAGATTCGCGTGGGAGGACGATTGATTTTCCGGACGCGCGGAGCTGGCGACGCTATCGGGCTTCGGGTGGAACGTTATCGAGAGATGATTGGCGTCGCGCGAACGTCGACAGCCTGATCCACCAGGTGTACGTGGGGATCAAGAATCTGAAACCGTGGGTGAAATTCGGAATCAGTCCATTCGGTGTGTGGCGTCCGGGATATCCATCGATAACAGCGGGGAAGTTTGATTCGTACGCCGAGCTGTATGGAGATTCGAGGAAGTGGCTGATGAACGGCTGGGGAGATTACTTCACGCCGCAGCTCTATTGGCCGATCGATCGGCCTGACCTGAGCTATCCCGTTCTGCTCGAGTGGTGGGTGGAGCAGAACGCGAAAGGACGCCACATATGGCCGGGCAATTACGTCGACAAGGTAAACGGTACTCCGACAGGCTGGCTTGCAGACGAGATTCTCAACCAGATCGCCGTCACTAGAGCGCAGAATGGCGCGACGGGGAATATCTATTTCAGCATGACCACGCTCATGGGCGACGCTGACAATCTCGCTCGCAAGCTGATGTCGGGACCCTACGCGACTCGAACCATAGTACCGGCGTCACCATGGCTCGATAGCCTACCACCGCTTTCTCCGACAGTGAGAGTCGGCTGGGACGCCGCCGCATCCACCAATACTCTGTCACTCCAACCGCAGGGGGCAGAACCAACCTGGCTCTGGCTGATTCGAACCAGGGTCGGGAGCGACTGGACGACCGAGGTCGTGCCGGGCTTACAACGGTTTTACATGATTCCACGACTCGCAGGCGGACAGGTTGCCGACGAAGTCGCCGTATCCTCCGTTGATCGAACCGGTAACGAAAGTGCCCCGGTTTTATTAGGCCTCGCGCAGGGACATTAATCGACCACGACCAGCCCTATCATTTGGCCGGATCCGGATGTGCCTATCTGTCTTCCCGCTTGAGCACCGCCGAGTTTATGCAGAACCGCTGGTGAGTGGGTCCCGGGCCGTCGTCGAAGACGTGCCCCAGATGCGCGTCGCATTTTGCGCAGAGGACTTCCGTTCGCCGCCCGAAAAGACTCGTGTCGGATTCGGTGCGAACGCTTTCTTCAGCGACAGGTTTGGTAAAGCTTGGCCAGCCCGTGCCGGATTCGAACTTCGCGTCGGAGTCGAATAACGGAGTCCCGCAACAGACGCAGCTGTAGGTTCCGGGCTGCTTGCTGTCGTGGTATTCGCCGGTGAAGGCCCGCTCTGTTCCCTTCTGTCGCGCAATTCGGTATTGCTCCGGGGTGAGCTCCTTCCGCCATTCTTCGTCGCTTTTCTTGACTTCGTCGCTCATATCGTTGCTACCCGCCGTTCCAAAAGCCGAGATCTCAGAGCCAACGCATCTGCGGTTGCCGCGCCGAGCGCTGTATTGTCAAAGATACACCACGTAGAAGCGCCCTGTGCCGATCGCTGCTGAAAAGCGAAAATGCGCCGGCACCGAAGCCGCCCAGCGCTCGTAAGTCGCGAAACGATGTGGGCGGTAGAAGCCCGAATTGATCTCGACGGCGTTGAACACGCTGGCGTAGCGTTCGAGGTGGATTCGTGTGGAATATCCCCGTGCACCATCCTACCTTGACTGTCGTGTCGTACCCCTTGCTACGCCGACTTTGTGCCGTCGGGTCAGTCCTGACGGTCCTTGCCGGGTGCGTCCATTCTTCGGCCGCGCTGCATTCGACGCGCCGGATGAATTACTGGGAAGCGCTCGCGGAGCTGCATCCGGACGACGCGATAGCGGCTGCGCGAACGCCGTCGGAAAAGGAGTTCGCGCAATCGCTGCAAGGCCTGATGAACGGCGATATGGATTCCGCCGAGCGGGGATTCGGTGCGTTGCGACTGACAGCGAAGGATTCCGTAATCCGCTCCGGCTCCCGAGTGATCTACACGGCGACGCTCCAGTACAAAGAGAAGTGGGACGCGCTAGCGGATCTGCGTAAAGAGCCCGCGCCGCTCAGGATCGATACGACGGACCGGGCGAGCATCGAGCTGTGGGCAACGGCATTTCGAAACGTGCCGCCAAAGACAGTGAGCTTCCGATCGCAATCGATGACGCTCCCGATGACGATGTCCGCGGTAGGGACACCCCTGATTCCGGTACGAATCGGCGACAGGGACTACAATTTCTGGCTGGATACCGGCTCGAGCATGACCATGCTCGCTTCCGATGTCGCACACGACCTGAAGATTGTGCCACTCGTTCCCGATACGCTGGAGATCGTGACGAGCACCGGACGCGTAAAAGCAAATCCGGGGCTCATTCCAGAACTGCGGATTGGCCAGCTCACCGTTCGTAACGCTCCAGCCATGATCGTCGAACACACGATGATGCAGATGCGGGAGCCGAGGCCGATCGAGCAGCCTCCGCCGGTGAAAATCGACGGAATCATCGGCTTCGACATCATCCGGCAGCTCGACATCGAGATGGACTATGGCGATGGCGTAATCAACCTGCGCAATCCGACAACGGCGAGACGCAACTCTGAAAGAAATCTGTTCTGGGTCGGGTTGCCCGTGGTGCGCATCATGAGCACCGACGGAATTCCGCTCCATTTTGCGCTCGATACCGGTGCGCAGCTGACGTTCGTCACGGAGACGCTACTCGACAAGCTGCAAATCGCAGCAGCGAGAATCGAGAACCGCCGCGTCGGCGGACTGGGCGGCGAGATCTCACTCCGAGCGCCCGTGCTTCCCGATCTTCGGGTTCTCGTGCGCGGCTATCCCATTCTTTTCAGAGGTGCCGTCGTCCGCGCGCCCGTCTACCAGGTTCTCGCGTCGCTCGATGGCGTGCTGGGCGGCGATGTCTGGAATAGCGGCATCGTCCGCATCGACATGACAAACGGCATCTTCGCGATCAGCCGCAAAAAGGTGGACTAAGCCCAAGTTGCTCTGTTAGGTTGATAACTAACATGTCTGCCGCGCGACCCTTTGCCGTGAGTTTCGCCGTGACGCCGCGGTTCGACGTGTTCTACGCGCTGTACGCGCTGGCCAATGCCGCACCTTCGCCGTCGGATGAGTGGAAGGAGCGCGCAATCGCGCGGTTGCCGGAGGATTTTGGACGCGTTGCTGGTCGAGTTGCACCAGTGCCGCTTTTCTGGCCACTTCTTGCGGACGCGCTGCAGCAAACCTCCGGAGAGATGGCGTTCGACGAGATCGTTGACGCGATTCGCGCGCTACCGGCGGAGGAGCTGACGACAAATATCGTGTCCGGGATATTCCACGACAGTGGAACCGTGCGCTCGCTCGTGAGTGGACACAAGAAGCTCCGCGACGTGGTTTCACAGGACGGCAGCGAGAGCGGCGAGCTGTTGCGTGCCTTCGGCCTGCGCCCGTTCGACTCGATGTCGCGGTCGGCAAAAGCAATTTCCGCGTTGCTGCTGCATCCCGATGCATTTCGTGAGGATCTCGCCCTGGTGCTCGAGCAATTCTGGTCGACCACATTCCGTGACGACTGGTCCGGTCTTGAAGCGCCGTTGCGCGCGGATTCGTTTCGTATGCGCGACCTTGCTGAAGAGCGGGCGATAGAGGATCTGGCGCGGGAGCTCGAGCTTCCGGTAGTCTTCGATCGAAAAGCCAGCGAGGTTCGTCCGCGAAGCGGGCCAGCGATACCGTACGGCCGGATCGACACCTGTTGCCTGATTCCTTCGGCGTTCAACACGCGTCACTGGTGGGCGAAATACGAAACGAAATCCGGGCGCGTCAGCCTTTACTTCCCGATCACGCGGGATGCGTCGGCCGCAAACCGAAGAGCGACCGATGCGGCCAGGAGCAGCGCACCAGGCGCGCACGCCAGGCCCAAAGTGGATGCCGAATCCGTCTTCCGTGCCCTCGGCGATACCACACGGTATGCGATCGCCTCGGTTCTCGCACGCACGCCTACGACTTCGGCGGAGTTGGCACGGATGTTAGGGGTCTCGAAGCCCACGATCACACACCACGTCCAGGCGCTGCGGTCCGCCGGCCTAATCGCCGAAACTCCGAAAGGAGGGTCGGTCCGGCTCTCGCTGAATCGCGAAACCGTTGGTGCGATATCTGAAGCGGCGGTTGGCCAGCTCTTCGCTTCGAAGGCCGACCTTAGCCTGGGTACAACCCGGAAACGGCGCGCCGGCCAGGACGCCGGAAAAGAAATTTAAAACTTTATAAACCCTTTCCTCGTACTCTGAGTCTAAGAGGTAGAGCCCGGCTTGGTCCGGCTAACGATAGTGCTACTGGCTGAGCTTGTAGGACGGGTGGGCCACCAGTAGCCAGCCCCGTGTCCGAAAGGATGCGGGGTTTTTCGTTAGGCGCTGCAGTGATTCGTTGCGACGCCCAGTCCCTCCCTCTCGCGGGACTTTCAGCGCTCATACGCGCGCGATAGGTTTGCCTCCTCTTCGACGACGCTGATGGGGTGTGGATGCCGGAAGTATTCGGACAGAAAATCCTCGAGGGAAAGTCCGCCGTCATTACTGGCGGAGGCAGCGGGATAAATCTCGCGATAGCGAAGCGATTCGCGCAGCATGGCGTGAAGGTCGCGCTGATAGGAAGGACGAAGGAAAAACTCGATGACGCGTGCGCCGCGATACGTAAGGCGGGTGGATCGGCATCCGGCCATCCAGCTGACGTCCGAGACTACGATGCTCTCGCCGCGGCAATCAAGGCCGCGCGTGACACGAACGGAGAGGTCGATCTCATGGTGTGTGGCGCCGCCGGCAATTTTCCCGCTCCAGCGCTTGGAATGTCGGCGAACGGCTTCAAGTCGGTGATAGACATCGACCTTCTCGGAACATTCAACGCCTGCCGTGCAGCGTTCGAGCATCTGAGACGGCCGGGCGCATCGGTGATCAACATCTCCGCTATGCAGGCATTTACGCCGATGCCGATGCAGGCGCACGTCTGCGCGGCAAAAGCAGGTGTGGACATGTTGACCAAGTGCCTCGCGATCGAGTGGGGTCCGCAAGGCGTGCGCGTCAATTCGATCGCTCCCGGTGCGGTCGACGACACCGAAGGCATGCGTCGCCTGGCGCCGACCCCAGAGATACGGAAGCGGTTCGCGCAAGCCGTTCCGCTCCAACGTTTCGCGACGAAGGACGAGATCGCTGATCTCGCGGTGTTCCTCTCGAGCGATGCGGCGAAGTTCATCACCGGGGCTGTGGTAGTGTGCGATGGAGGTCAGTCTCTCGCGGGACTTGGCGTGAACATGATGGACGCGCTGCGTCCGCGCGCCTGAAGGATTCACCGATGACGAAAATTGCATCATGAGCGATATCCGGCGTCTTGCTGTTTTCTGCGGATCGAATCCGGGTGCGCGAGCAGAGTATATGGACGCCACGCGCGCCTTTGGCAGGCTGCTGGCGCGAAGAGGTATTTCGGTGGTGTACGGTGGCTCGAGCGTCGGACTGATGGCAGCACTCGCGGATTCAGTGGGGGACGAGCTTGGTGACATCATCGGAGTAATTCCACGAATGCTAGTGGAGCGTGAGGTCGCGAACACTGCGCTCACCGACTTGCGCGTAGTGGACTCGATGCACGCACGAAAGGCATTGATGGCGGAGCTCGCGGACGGATTTGTCGCGCTGCCCGGAGGGATCGGCACCCTCGAAGAGTTCTTCGAGACATGGACGTGGGCGCAGCTCGGAATGCACACGAAACCGTGCGGGCTCCTCAACGTCGCCGGCTACTTCGATCCGCTTCTCGAGTTCCTCGACCACGCTGTCGCGGAGAAATTTGTCCGTGACGCTCACCGGGCAATGGTGATCGTGGAGAGTGACCCCGAGAAACTTCTGGCACGATTTGAATCCTACGAACCGCCGCGCGTGGTGAAGTGGGTGAACGCGGGCACGATCTAGCTCCAGGTGAGCTCGTCGATCGAGCGCGGCCAATCCTCTTTGAGCAATCGCGACAGGGCGCGATCGGCCAGCAGCTTACCCTCCGTCTGACAGCGCGGGCAATAATTCGTCTCGTTGTCGGCGTAGCGGATCCTTTGGACTGGTGTTCCACAGACCGGACAGGGCTTGCCGAACTTTCCGTGGACGGCCATCTCGTCGCGGAACGCCGTGACCTTCGTTGGGAAATCTCCCTTTGACTCCCGCCGCAAGCGATCCGTCCACTCAATCAGCGTGGTCCTGGTTGCAGCGAACAGACGCTGTATTTCCTCTTCAGTCAGCCGACGGGTATGTCTGATCGGCGAGATTTTGGCCCGATGAAGAATCTCGTCGGAGTACGCGTTGCCAATTCCGCTGAAAAGTCTCGGGTCGGTGAGCGATCGCTTGAGCGTATGATTCTCACGCATCAGTCTCTCCGTGAATTCCTCGATCGTGGAATCGAGAACCTCCAGGCCGCCACGCTCGAACTGCACGAGAGACTGCTCGCCCCGCACGAGCCAAAGTGACGCGCGCCTCTTGGAACCCGCTTCAGTGAGAATCAGGCTCCCGTTGGTAAAATCAAATGCCGCGAGCCCGATCTTGCCCGGCACCTTCGCGCCCGACGGAACCCAGCGCAGGCGGCCGGCGATCATCAGGTGAATCACAAGGAAGAGATCGTCTTCCAGCTCGACGACGATTCGCTTTCCCATTCGGCGCACGCCAAGAACGCGTTTGCCTTGCGCTGCGGAGATCGGCGGATCGACGGACCGCAGCAGAAAGGGTTTCGGGATGCGGACGCGCTCGAGTATCTGGCCACCGATTCTAGATTCCAGGGCCTCGATGTAAACCGTTATGTCGGGAAGCTCGGGCACGCGTTACCTGTAACTGTCCGCGATTGCCGCGAGCACGTAACTCAGATTTGCCGTCCCGTCCATGATCGGCTCGTTGGTCGAGTAGTCGCCCACATCGTCGTGGTAGACGATGAAGCCCGTGTTGAAGGGCTCGTACTCGTCCGGATCATGCAAATGGATGCCGAGAAGATTGTGGTATATCGATGAGTAAACCGGCCCATCGAGAAGCGCGCCGGTGAGCTCGATGTGCAACTGGTCGTTTACGACAGAGTGCGGGGTGCGTGCGAAAATTCCATCATGCGGCAGGCCAATCACCATCGATACGCCCCATGGATTCGTCCCGAACAGCCAATCGATCGCCGCCTGCTCGTACTCCCTGAACTGGTTGTCGCCGGTCATGCGTCGATACAAAAATGCCTGCGTCGCGAAGGAGGCCATGAGATTGTTCGAGCACCAGATGAACGGAATACCGATTCGAAAGCCATTGTCCGCACGCGCCACGACTGCGGCCAGGCCGCGGCGATAATAATTGGCGACCGTCTTTCGGTCTCTCTCGGTCGCGTTTCGCCAAACCTCATAGTGCCCATTGTTGTGCCACGGATACCACTCATAGTGCTTCGCGGTGTCCGCACCCATCCACGGCGTCACCGGCTCGCGCGCGGCATACTGCAAAGCGTCGCGCAAATAAGACCGATTACGAGTGAGCGCGTAGAGCTCCGACGCGGCGAGCTCCATGTCGTCGACCCAGTTGTCTTCCTCGTAGTAGTACGGCGCGTGACCGGGAGCGCCCTGACATACGCCCGGATATTTCTTGCCGATCGAATAGGCGGACAAGGCTTTTCGGCGCAGCTTCGCGGCGAACACCGGATCAGTCTTCCCGTAAATGGACGCGGCGAGCGCGAATGCACTCGCGTATTTGCCAGCGGTGGACGCAAGCCCATTCGACCTGTTCTTGTACTTGAACAATCCCTGGGGTTTTCCGGTGCAGGGATAAATTGGTCGTTCCTTTCCTTTTCCCCAGCCGTAATCCGCGGAATCGGTGGCGGGCAAATCCCAATAGGTGTGATCGCGGTCGTCGCCGAGCTGATTGAACATGTCGGAGTCGGTCGGGAACATTCGCATGAGCCACTCGAGTCCGTGCCGCGCTTCGTCGAGGACGTCGGGCACGCCGTTTCCGCCAGGGAGTCCAAGCGAATTGAATCGATCCGCAAAAGAACGCGGATGATCGCGGTAGGCCATCAGCATCACGAACGTTGCGTTCGATGACGTCATGACGTATTGGAGATAATCCGAAGCGTCAGCCCAGCCACCCGTCACGGGCACAAATTTGCCCGCGAGCGGCGATGAATCGACAACGATACCGTCTCGGGCGTGTACGACGGTGTGAAAGACCGGATTGTACCCCGACCTCTGTTCTCGCATGTAGTAAAGGAGTGTGTCGGCTGCACCCGCATAGGCGTTTTCCCGGATGCGAATGAGCGGCGACACGAGGCCAGCGGCGGCAAGATGGTATTCCCCCGGTGCTTTGATCGACGAGAAATCGAGCCGGTAGGTTGTGGCGCAAGGTCCAAATGGCTTTGCGGCCGTTGCTGCTCTGCTGAGAGCGATCTTTCCTGCTCGATCCGAAACGCTAAAATCGCCCACAGTCAATCGTTGAAGCGAACAAAGAACTGCGATTTTGGGAGCGTCGGGCAGGTAACCGAGCTGATTGATGCGGATTGCGCCACCCATCTGACTGGGCGCAGCGGTCTGCAACAGCGCGAATATCGAAAGGAGCATCATAGGCAGAAAAGATAGACGTGATGCGCGTGCGGAAGCCATATTCATCCCTTCAAGTCAACCTTCGACCACCGACTCGATGAAAGCAACGATTGCGCTCACCCTCCTTGTCACCGGTCTCGCCTCCTCCGCAGCGGCACAGACGGATCTGCGTTTGATTCCGCAACCGCGCGAGATGCAGCTGGAAGGATCCGTTGCTCTCCGCGGAATTACCATCGCGCGTCCGACGAATTCCGAGGATCGATTCGCAGCGGCCGATCTCGCGAGCTCGTTCAAGGAACGAGGAATTCGAGTCAGCACCGCTGAGAATGGTCCAACACCCCGCGTGATACTGATGCGCCTCGATGGGTCGAGCGCCAAGAGCGTTTTGCGCCGGCATTCACTCGTCTTCGATCCGGCGATGCGAGACGAAGGGTATGTAATCACTCCCGATGGGAGCCGGATCGTTGTCATCGGCGCGACGGGAGCCGGAGTTTTCTACGGCGCGCAAACCGTGAAGCAGATCGTTAGCGGCGATGGCGCCGACGCCCGACTTTACCGCGCAACCATTCGCGACTGGCCGGCAATGCGCTACCGCGGCTTTCACGACGATCTCTCGCGCGGGCCGGTACCAACGCTCGATTTTCAGAAGAAGCAGATCCGCACGCTCGCGGCCTATAAAGTCAACGTTCTCTCGCCTTACTTCGAGCACACTCTCGCGTATGACTCCAACCCGCTGATCGCGCCGCCTGGTGGCGCGCTCACACACGCCGATGTAAAGGAGCTGGTCGCGTACGCGGCGCAGTACCACTTGGACATAATTCCGGAGCAGGAAGCATTCGGACATCTCCACCACATGCTCAAGTACGAGATTTACTCGCCTCTCGGCGAAACTCCGCACGGGCACGTCCTCGCGCCGGGTCAACCGGGCTCACTTCCGCTGATACGCCAGCTCTTCGCCGAGATCGACTCGATCTTCCCCAGCCACTTCGTTCATCTTGGCGCCGATGAGACCTTCGAGCTCGGACGCGGACAAACCGCCGAGCGTGTAAAGACAGAGGGTATCGGCGCAGTGTATCTCGACTTCCTGAAGCAGATCGAAGCTGCGTTGAGGCCGAGTGGAAAGAGGTTTCTGTTCTGGGGCGATATCGCGATGAATAGTCCGGACCTCGTCAAGACCCTGCCGCGCGATATGATTGCCGTTCCGTGGACCTACGGCCGTGATTCTTCTTTCACGAGATTCATCGCTCCATTCCGCGATGCGGGAATGGAGACGTGGGTCGCGCCCGGCGTCAACAGCTGGAACCGCGTTTACCCGGACAACGCGGTGGCCCTCCCCAACATCCAGGGATTCGTCCGCGATGGGCAACGCCTTGGTGCAACCGGAATGCTGAATACGTCGTGGGACGACGATGGTGAGTCACTTTTCAACCAGACCTGGTACGGAGATTTGTTCGGGGCTGCCGCAGGATGGCAGGAGGGCGAAAGCAGTATCGACGCGTTCGAATCGAGCTATGGTCGCGTCTTTCACGGCGACCTTAGCGGCAAGATCGACGAGGCGCAGCGACGACTGACTGCCGCGCACGCGCTTCTCCTCGCGGGACACGTCGGAGATGCCAGCGATTATTTGTTCTGGCTCGACCCGTGGAGCGCAGAAGGGCGCAGTATGGCGCAGCGGATCCGGCCGTACACCCACGACCTTCGGATCCTCGCAGAGTCGGCGCTCGTCTTTCTCGATCAGGCGGACCCACACATCGTTCGCGAGCGCGATGCGCTCGAGGCAATGAAGCTCGGCGCGCGCAAGATGGACTTCATCGGAATGAAATTCCAATTCGCCGACGAAGTAGTCGGGATGTACGATCGCGCGTCGGATTCGACGAATAAGTCAGCGGGCCGCGACCTCGCCGACATAACGGGAGCAAACGGCAGGTTGCAGGACCTGCGGGATGGCTATTCCCTGATTCGCGACGAGTACGAGAAGGCGTGGTTGCGAGAGAACAGGCCGTATTGGCTCCACAACGTGCTCGCGCGGTATGATATGGCGACGCAGATGTGGATCGACCGCGCCGACAGAGTAAACCTTGCAAGGCAGGAGTGGTATCGGACGCACCAGCTGCCGCCGGCGGAGAGTCTCGGTATTCCGGCTAGCATGCCGGGGCTGGCTCCTCTACCGCGGTAGAGACTTAGCCGAGCGAGCCGAGAGCGAGCGCTCAAAGAACTGGCGCGCTACGTCGACGTCTGCGTCCGAGATGTAACCAGGCCCGAGCCTTCTCGCTCCGTCGACAGCCAACGCCACTAGCTTGGCCGTCACGCGACGAATGTCCGGATCACTCAACCCGAGCCGTCCGGCGCGCTCTAGCAACGCTTCGCTGGCTGCCCCAAGCAAACCGCGCGCGGCCAGAGCGCTCGTCTGGTCGTAAGCGATTCCAGTCACGAACACGATCGGCGCCGCAAGAGAATCGCTCTCGATCGCGTCGGCGCACCTGATCTCGAAGAATTCCTTTGGCCTCACTTCCGGAAACAGCGTACTGAGATGGAAGAGCCAGTCGCTTTGCGTAGGATTACCCAATCGCATCCAATCGCGAAACGACAGCCAGGGACTAGAGCCATCGCTGCTTCTCATCGCGCCTGCGTCGAGCGCAAAACCAAGATATCGCTGCGCCGCATCGTGGGAATCGAACGGGAGTCCAGTGCGGGAGACATCGAGAGTGCGCCATAGATGCGCGCGGTAACTGGCGTGGCCGGTCGTCTTTCCCGCGTAGCTGCGCGAGTTGGCGAATAGCGCCACGATGTAGGGAGCGAGAGCGTTGAGGAGAGCCCATCGCGCCACGGGATCCGGGCCACGCTCGACATTGATCTGCACTGCTGCTGTCTGCCGCATCATCCGAATCCCGGACGGCCCGATGGAATCGAAATAGCGGGTCATCCGCACATAACGGTCTCTATTCAGCTGCAGGGGGACTTTGTCGACGTCGTTGCAGGGATCCACGCCGAGCGCAACGAGGTCGATCCCAGCGATGCGCATGGCATCGCGTATCATCGTGAGGAGATCCCGGATTCCGAGAATGACGGACGAAGCGGTTGGATGGGGGGCGCTGCTGATCTCGATCTGGCCGCCGGGTTCGAAGGAGATGCAGGATCCGTCCGACAGGGTCCACGACGGCGGATCGTTCTCCAGAACGTTCTCTACCCAACCTTCCGATCGCGCCAATTCGGAGAGGATTCGCGCGGTGCCTGAGATGCCAGCACTGCCGTCGCCTCGCGGTAGCGCTGGCAATCGCGTCGACGCATGAACCGGAATGACCTCCACCTCAACGCCGATCTTGAGTGGCGTCTCCGGGCTCGACGGTGAGAAGAAGCGCTCCCTCAAATCCTCGAGCAGTCCAGCTGCCGAGAGGCTCACGGTGCGTGCTCAGCTCTCCGCGCGTGCCAGTGCAAGAACGAAGGATTTGTCCTCAGCCGGGATCCATTTTTCCATCGAGAGTCCCGATGCCAAAAGGATGTCCTCCAGGGTCGCACGATCGTACTTGTAACTCAGCTCGGTGCGAATTGTCTCGCCTTCCTGGAAATCGATGCGCCCAATTTCTGGAATCGTCACCTGCAGCGGTCTGCGGGCGACTAAATGCATCTCGATTCGCCTGTGCGCCGCGCTATAGAATGCGCGGTGCCCGAAATCCCGCAATGGGAAATCCGCGCCGAGCTCGCGATTCAATCGCTCGAGCACGTTGAGATTGAACGCGGCGGTCACGCCCTGCGCATCGTTGTATGCGCGAGTGATGACCTCGGGGTCTTTGACAAGGTCGGCGCCGAGCAGAAACCGATCGGCGGGCGACATGGCGCGAGCGATGTGGGACAGAAGCCGGACCGCTTGCTCGCGGGAGAAATTCCCGATAGTGCTCCCGAGGAAAACAACCATCGTTGGGCTCGCAACTGGGGGAAGCACAAACGGCTCGGTGATGTCGGAGACGACGGGCGTTATCCGCATCGCCGGATAATCTTCACGCAGCTGCGCGGCGGCCCCTTCCAGAAAATCTCGGCTGACATCGATCGGCACATAACATTCGGCGCATCCACTCTCACCCATCGCATCGAGGATGATGCGAGTCTTGGTTGCACTGCCGGCGCCGAGCTCGACGAGTGAGCACGGACGCACCGACTGCACGATCGCCGGAATCTTCCGCTCGAGCAGGCCGCGCTCAGCTCGCGTGAGGTAGTATTCCGGCAGCTGCGTGATCTCCTCGAAGAGCTCCGAGCCCCGCTCGTCGTAGAAATATTTCGGCGAGAGCTGCTTTGGCATTGCGGTAAGACCTTCGCGAACGTCGCGTAACATTTGCTCGCGCGAGCGGCGCACGGTGTACGGGGGGCTCACACCAAGGGTATCGGAAACGGCGTGGTCGTGGTTCACGCGTCTCTCGCGCATCTGAAGCCGCTGAAGATCTGTCGGCGGATGGGGTAGTCCCAATTCCGGAACGTGTTTCGAATCGCGCCGGGACGTGTGGCCCACGATCCGCCACGAAGTACCTTGTACTCGGGGCCGAAAAACTCCTCAGAATACTCCTTGTACGGAAAGCTCTCGAATCCCGGATAGCCGCCTAAATCGCTGGACGTCCACTCCCACACGTCGCCAATCATTCCATAGCAGCCAATGGGAGACACGACCGCATAGGTGCCGATGGGCGCCGTATCGAAGGAGAGCTGATCGACGTTCGCGATTCTGGAGTCGGCGTCGGACTCACCCCACGGAAATTTTCGCGCGGTCGACGTGGAAGAATCCCACGAAGCGGCAGCTTCCCACTCGAGCTCGGTTGGCAGTCGCTTGCCATCCCAGTTTGCGAACGCTTCTGCTTCGTAGTAGGAGACGTGACAAACCGGACGCGTCGCGTCGACGGGTCCAACGATGTCCATTGCCCGGGTGATCCAGTCCTGTCCCTCGCGAACCCAATACATGGGAGCAACGGCGCCGGACTCCGCGAGCCAGCGTCGACCGCCTTCGGACCACAACTCCTCGCGCTCGTAGCCATTGTCGGCAATGAAATCCAGAAAACGTCCGTTGGTGACCGGATTCCTGTCGATAAGAAACGGTCGCAGCTCTACCTCGTGGATCGGACGCTCGTTGTCGTAGGCGACGGTCCGGTCCAACGTGCCGATCGTCACGCGGCCTCCGCCGAATTCAACCATGCCGCCAGGCGGGACAGGTCTGCGGGCGAACGTGATCGAGCGCGGGGCGCGGTACGACTCGCCTTTTTTCAGCTGCACTGTCTGAAGTATCGTCTCGTTGTGCTGATACTCGTGCTGAAGAACCATGTGGTACACGTATCCGCCGTGGAGGAGCGGATTTTCATCGTTCCACTCGATAGCATCGAGGCGGTCGAGGACGCGGCCACGAATTTCCTCCAGTCGCGTCATCATCTGCGCGAGCGTTGGGAGAGCCAGCGATGCGCGCGTAGCGCGCGGGTGCTCGAAAGGGTTGTAAAGCCCCGGCATCTCCGAGAATTCAATCGGTCCGTCCAGGTTCTGGGTGAGCCATAGCTCCTCGAAATGGGCGATATGGCCGACATCCCAGATGATCGGACTCATCAGCGGATTGTGCTGTCGGTGGAGATCCTCGTCCGACAAATTCGAGATCAACAGCAGGGTTCGGTCGCGTGCCTCTTTCAGGAGTTGCGCGATGTCGCTCCTGGAGGGGGGCGACGATGGGAGGGCGAGTCGAGGGGCGCTCATAAGGGGACAGAAGCTCATGCAATGATATTGCCGGGGATCTAACTTGCTAGCTCGAGCATCTGACCTAGGTTATAGCGCGCAATCCGCAGCTTTGCCGATCTTCAATCACTCCAGCAACTTAGCAGAATGGCCCCCGCTGGCCATCGAAAAGGAAATGTCAGAACAAAGAATCGCACTGGTGACAGGCGGCAACCGCGGAATCGGCCTTGAGATATGCCGTCAGCTCGCGGTGCTGGGTACCCGCGTCATCCTGGGCTCCCGTGATCCGGGCAAAGGAGTAGCTGCGGCGGCGCGACTGATCGCGGAGTCACTTCCCCTGGAGGCACGGGAGCTCGACGTCTCCGATGAAGAAAGCATCCGCGAATGCATGAGATGGATCCGCCGCGACCTCGGACGTCTCGACATTCTCGTGAACAACGCCGGTATCATGGTGGAAGAAGGTGATGCGAATCCCGAGCACGAGGTACAGATAATCCGCGACACGATGCAAACCAACTGTTACGGTCCACTGCTGCTCTCTCGCTTGGCGACACCTATCATGAAAAGCAGGCGCTACGGACGGATCGTGAATCTCTCGAGCGGAATGGGGTCACTTGCGGAAATGGGCGCAGGCTATATCGCTTACCGGATGTCCAAGGCGGGGATCAACGTCGTGACGAGAGTGCTCGCGGCGGAGACTCAAGGGATGGGGATCCTCATCAACTCGGTGGATCCGGGTTGGGTTCAAACCGGGATGGGCGGAAGAGCGGCGCGTCGAAGTGTCGAGCAAGGGGCCGAAACACCAGTCTGGTTGGCGACCCTTCCCGACAGCGGGCCGACAGGTGGCTTCTTTCGCGACCGGAAAGCAATCGCCTGGTAGAATTGCACTGACCAAGTTTCGAGAATAGGTTTTTTTCTTCCAGGTGTCATGGCAAATCCAACCGAAGTTGTACTGAGCCCGTCGGGACGTCACAGTCCCTCCATCGGGTTTTTCGAGCGGCTGCCTCTGGTAGCTGGCGGCGTCGTCGCTGGCGTCGGAGCGCTCGTCCTCGCTGGCTGGTACCTCGAGCTCCCAACGGTCACGTCGTGGAAAGTCGGCGGGATACCGATGATTCCGCTCACCGCGCTTTGTTTCACACTGGCCGGAATCTCGCTGCTGCTCGCGGTGCGCTCCGGGCGCACTCCCACAACTGAAGCAGTTCAGCAAACCCTGGCAGCTCTCACCGCCACGATCGCTACTCTTACTCTGTATGAGTACGTCGCGGGAGGCGAGTCGCGCTTCGACATGCTTCTCTTTGGCGGCCGTATTCAGACCACGCCATGGGGACCTCCCGGCCGCATTGCGATAAACAGCGCCGCGAGCCTGCTTCTCTACTCGCTCGCTCTCCTCTCGGTTCCGCATGACCAGAGAAAACGTGATCTGCGGTCGCAGATGTTCGCCGCACCAGCGCTGTTCATCGCTCTTGTCGCGGTGCTGGGTTATGTATTTGGGGTGAGGGGCATGTACACACTCTCACAGTCGGGAATGGCGCTCCCGACCGCGATCACTCACCTCGTCATGGGGATCGGGATCATTTTCGCGGTGAAAGATCGGGGCGTACCGTCGTTGCTGATGGACGAAGGTCCGGCAGGAGTTCTGACGCGGCGCCTGCTGCCCGCCGCCGTTCTGGCGCCCATCATACTCGGCGTCGTGCGGTTCGCGGGCGAGAGCGCGGGCATTTACGAATCGGAATTCGGCATCTCGCTTTTTGCCGTCGCGACCATCCTCACGTTCGTCGGGCTCGTGCTTTGGTCGGCTAGAGTGCTGCGCGATACCGACAAAGAGCGCGTGGATCTGCTGGCGCTCGAGAAGGACGCCCGCGCGCATGCCGAAAAAGCCAGAGCGGAAGCGGAGGCGGCGCGAGCGGAGGCGGAAAGGGCGAACAACAGCAAGACCGATTTTCTCGCGGTGATGTCGCACGAGCTCCGGACGCCGCTCACCGCTATCATGGGATACGAGGAGCTGCTGTCCGACGGTATTACCGGGCCCGTTACGGAGCTGCAGCGTCAGCAGCTCGGACGCATCAACGCCAGCGCCCGTCATCTGCTCGGTCTCATCGACGAGATTTTGACCTTTGCGCGTGTCGACATCGGACGCGAGCGAGTACGGTGGGAGTCGATGTCGGTGAATCACACTCTTACTGACGCCGCAGCTCTCGTAGAGCCGATGGCCACAGCGAAAAAGCTCAAGCTTATCGTCAAGCTCCTCGAAGAGGATCAGTCCATTCAGACCGACGGAACCAAACTGAGGCAGATGCTGGTGAACATCCTTTCGAATGGAATCAAGTTCACCGACAGCGGTGAAGTGCAGCTCGGCTGCGCTGTGAACAACGGGATGCTCGAAGTCACCATCGCCGACACGGGTGTAGGCATCGCCGCCGAGAACATCGAGTATGTGTTCGAACCCTTCTGGCAGGCTGAGCAGACAGCCACAAGAAAAACCGGCGGCACCGGACTCGGCCTGAGCGTGACGCGAAAGCTGGCGCGTCTTCTCGGAGGCGACGTTACCGTCGCGAGCCGGATGGGATCGGGCACGACTTTCCTTCTGACGCTGCCGATGAAAGCGCCGACTGGAGAGACGATACGGAAACGGGACACGCCTACGACTCCTACAAGCCCGCTCTACTCGCTGCACATCTGATCGCGCCGCGGACCGCTGATATCACCGTGAAATCTGATTCGCCAGCGCGATCTCAGCGAATTCCGATACTGGTGTCCGGCTCCGCCGTCGCAGCGGTCCCTGATTCCTCCAGCGGCGCGACAAAGTAGAGGAGTTCCGGCCAGATCTGATGTGGGTTCACGCCGACATGCAGGTCAAGGGGCGTACACGCGCGGAGCGGGTAACTTTACTCAATGCGATCTACGCCGGATCAGAAAGATCCAGATTGGCCGAAGTACGCCGAGACCGTCGTGACCTTCGCAATCGATCCGCCGGTGGAAATCGATCTGCGGAGGATTCCATCCAACTCAGACCTCGCGGCACTAAAGGCTGCCGGATTTGGGAGACCGTTCGCGATAGTGACAGCGGTCGATCCAGACGGAAGAGATCTTGCGCAAAACGAGAATGAAGAGAGAATGCGCTCGCTCGGGAGACGATTACTTGCAACCGGCCACACTTTCGTGCGTGCGAATTGCTGCTCGCCCGATCGCTCTCACTGCGAGGGCAGCGTCGCTGTGGTCATGCCGCAAACGGAAGCGCTTGATCTCGCACGAGAGCTGGAGCAGGTGGCGATTTTCTGGTTCGACAGCGAGAGATTCTGGATTTTCGGAGCGATCGTCGAGACAGACCCTCTGATCCTTCCCAGGAATTCGTGAGGTCGCTCACACCAACAAAAACGGAGCTCCAGTCGGAGCCCCGTTTTGTTTATTGCGAACGAGCATGACGATCAGGTCAACGGCTTGTAGCGGTATCCGTATACGCCGCCTTTCGCCGACGCGATCTTGAATGCCTTCGTGCTCTTTGGCGCTACCGGCCCTACCGTCTCAGTCTGGGTATCGATGACGTTGCCAGCCTTGTCGAGCAAGTCCATCGTCAGGGTGTAAGTCTTAGCCGTGGTACCGCGATTCTCGATGGTGCCGCCGATCGACGTGTCCGTCGGGCGCCGGGAGAATTCCGTCACGACGAGCTTCACCGTCGCGTTCTCGGACTTGGCGTTCCAGTAGACGAGCGAATCAGTGTAGATCTTCTGGAGCTTCTTGTCCTTCGTGCCTTTGTACATCCCCTGATAGGCGAACGCGTACAGGAGCTGGTTGTCGGGGTTGCTCGGATCCATCGCCACGAGCTTGTCGATCAGAGGAAATGCCTTCTGGAACTGGTTGTTCTGGATATATGTCGCCGCGAGGTTGTTGATCGCATCGCGGGAGTAAGGGTTCTGTGCCAGCGCCGCGTCGAACAGCTTCGTCGCATCAAGTTGATGTCCATTCCGTGACGCAACGACGCCCGCGTGCACCAGTGAAAGCTCGCCGTATTTCGATGGATTCGAGAGCATGGATGCGTAAACGGCCGGAACCGATGCACTATCGCCCTTTTCGTCGTACATCATGGCGAGATTGTCGATTGCGTCGGCCATGAGAAGATCGCTGTTCGCGACCGCTATGTAGTCCTGCCAGTCCTTGATCGCCGAGTCCGCGAGGGCGCGCTTGGTCGCCCCAGTCGCCTGCTGTACTCTGTCCGACTGCGCCGATCCGATTGCGTAAAGCGTCTTTAAGCGCACGTCGGTGTAGAGCGAATCAGTACCTGCGGCAGCAAGCGCCTGCTTCCAGTAATTGTTCGCAGCGGCCATGTCCTTACGGTTCAGCGCCACAGAGCCGAGCACCGAGTACGCGTAAGGAGCACGCTTGTCCAACACCAGCGAGCGCTTCGCCAGAACCTCGGCGGAATCCAGCTGGTTGTCGTTCAACGCGTTGATCGCCGCGTTCAGCGTATTGAGCCAGGGCTTCTGTTGACGCCACTGGGTGGTCAGCGGAACGCACTCGGGAGATGCGTGCTCGACGATAGAGAACGCCGAGTCCGCACCGGCGAAGAGATCGACGGTGCCTGTGGGATTCGTCGTGAGGCCCAGCGCGCTACGCGGAACTACAGGCGGCGTGTTGGGCTGCATGAGGTAAAGAACGTAGGCTTCCCCCCTCAGATAGTTGCGGGCGGTAGGGTTGTCGTTGCCGTTGTCGACGAGACGGAGGACGTCCTGGATGTCCTTGGTCGGATTACCCTTTTCGACAGATCCGAGCGCGCGAGTCATCGAGAACTGCGCTTTCGCGATATCGCCCTTTGTGTTCGCAGTAGGATCGCACGCCGGCACCGCGGCGGTCTGGGCGGCGACTGGCAGCGCGCCAAGAACGCCGAGCGAGAAAACGGCCGCAATCCCATTCACTATGGCTTTCATCAAGAATCTCCCTGCTTTCTGATGGGTGGGTTTGGATTAGCAGTCGGATAATATACCGCCCAGCATTCTTCGTTCCTGCCAGAGAGCAAAAATGGGCGTTGGCCGCCCAGGCTCACGGACGGGTATGCCTGGCATTCGTATATTTTCGTGAATGCGGCGGAATCCCATCGTACTCATCCACGGTTATTCGGATGATGGCGGAGCGTTCGACAAGTGGCAGGGCCTTCTCGAACAGCACGGCTATGACGTGGCGATGCTTCATGCTTGCACCTATCGCTCGCTAGCGAACGAAGTGTCGATCAAGGACATCGCCGAAGGATTCGATCGTGCGCTCAAGCTGCAGGCTGGATTGAGCGAGGATGAGCCGTTTGACGCGATCGTGCACTCCACGGGAATGCTCGTGATTCGCGCGTGGCTCACTGCCTACGACGACCGCCGTCAGCGACTCAAGCATCTCATCGGGTTGGCGCCCGCTACTTTCGGCTCGCCGCTCGCACACAAAGGCCGCAGCTGGCTGGGCGCTCTCTTCAAGGGGAACCGGCATCTCGGTCCGGACTTCATGGAGGCTGGAGACAAGGTTCTGGACGGACTCGAGCTCGCCAGCCGCTTCACGTGGGATCTCTCGCACCTCGACCTCCTGGGCGAAGAGACCTTTTACGGCCCCACGCGACGCACCCCTTACGTGTTCATCTTCAGCGGCAATCAGAGCTACGGTGGATTGCGCCGGCTCGTCGACAACGAGCCCGGGAGCGACGGAGTGGTCCGATGGGCCGCCTGTCCTCTGAATACGCGAAAGATCATGCTCGACCTCACCCAGGCCCCGGCTCTGGAAAGATCCGAGCAGCGGATCTCGGTGGCCGAGTGGCGGAACACCGATATTCCGCTCATCCACATCGAGGGCAAGAATCACGGGACCATACTGTCCGATCCGGGAGATGCGCTCATAGAACTGGTGGATGGCGCGCTACAGGTTTCGAGTGCAGCGGCTTTCACCGAGTGGATCGACGATGCGCTGGAACGAAGCCGGCCCGCGCGAGCAAAGGTCGACGAATGGCAGCAATTCGTGATTCGGGTCGTAGACGAGCGTGGTGACCCGGTGCCGGATTACAACATCCAGTTGTTCCGTAGAGGTACCAGCGCGTCGGATTCGGGAATCCACCAGTTCGATGTCGATGTTCACACCTACAAAGGCGACTCGAGTCTTCGCTGCTTTCACGTCCGACTGTCCGATCTTGACTACAAGAGGCTGCCGAACCTGTGGGTCCGCGTGATCGCGACGTCGGGGTCGCAGCTCGTAGGCTATCAGGGTTTCGGCAGCGAGAAATCGTCGGTGCAAACAACCACGTCCGACGGGAAATGGGATGCATCGCTCAACATTTCCTCCCTGGTCGACGATACGGGAATCAAGTTCTTCTATCCATTCACCACGACGCTCGTCGAGCTGAAGCTCAATCGCGAGCCATTGCCGCTCACGGGGAAAAATGAAGTCTGCTGGTTCTAGTAACAGTCTCAATCGCACGGGGGTCGCGCACTTGCGTCGCGTCGATCCGGTGATGGCGCGAGTGATCGAAAAAGTAGGACGGTACCGCGGCTGGCCAGACAGCGCCGGCACGCACTTCGACGCGGTCGCGAGATCGATCGTATTCCAGCAATTGTCCGGAAAGGCGGCCGGCACGATTCACGGGCGTTTTCACGGATTGTACGGTGGCCGACCACCGCGTCCTGAGGAGCTCGCCGCGACTTCCGACGAGCAACTACGCTCTGTCGGACTTTCGCGTCATAAATCCGCCTATCTCAAAGACCTCGGAGCGCGTGTCACATCGGGAGAAATACCGATCGAGACGCTCCACGAGCTGACCGATGACGAAGTGATCGCGGCGCTGACGCAGGTCAAAGGCATCGGCCGCTGGACGGCGCAGATGTTCCTCATGTTTCGACTCGGCCGGCCGGATGTCCTGCCCGATCTGGATCTCGGAATTCAGAAGGGAATTCAGAAGGCGTACCGTTTGCGAAAGCTTCCGGCGCCCGAGCGCGTCAAGAAAATCGGCGTGAAGTGGGCCCCTTATCGAACAGTTGCGTCCTGGTATTTATGGCGCTATCTCGATACAGAGGTGGCTGTGCCGCGTTCGTCCGGCTGAGAACCTACAGTCATTGAACGAGATATCGGCGCGGCAGGGTTCTGGCATTAAGAAATGAGTGCCGCAACCTCGCACGAGTCTGCGCAAGATTTTTCACCGTAATTTCACAGTATGTCCACGGCACACGCAGAGATTGAATCTTCCGCCGCCCTGTTAGACGACAAAGCGGCGTCGCGTTGCAGAGCGGTTCTGACCGCACTTTTCGGCGAGCCCGCCAAACGCAAGTTCGATGTGAGATTCTGGGACGGGACGGTCGATCGTGGCGCCAGTCCCAGTCCCCCGTTCACGCTTGTCCTGAACCGGCCGGCGGCACTCAGGCGAATGCTCCTACCGCCGAGCGAGCTGTCGATCGTCGAGTCCTACATCGGCGGTGACATCGATATCGACGGCAGTATGGAAGCTGCCTCCAACCTCGGCGAAGAAATAGGCGAGCGGCTCCATTCTCCACTTGCCATCGCAAAGCTCGTTCGGCTGGTGATCGGACTTCCCGGTCAGGCCGAAGATGATCTCGCCGACACGCGATTTCCCGAGCACTCCCGGAACCTGGGCCCCCGCCACACGCCTGTGCGCGACAGAGCGGCGATTCAGTTTCACTACGACATTGGCAACGAGTTCTACAAACTCTGGCTCGACCGGCGCATGGTTTATTCATGTGCGTACTTCCGCTCGCCGGATTACACTCTCGACCAGGCGCAGGAAGCGAAGCTCGATCACATCTGCCGGAAGCTTCGGCTCAAACCCGGTCAGCGTCTGCTGGACATCGGCTGCGGATGGGGCGGCCTTATCATGTACGCGGCCGAGAATTATGGAGTTGACGCCACGGGAATCACCTTGAGTGAGAACCAGGCGGCGCTCGCGCGCGAAAGAATCGACAAAGCCGGGCTCGGCGATCGCTGCAGAGTGGCAATCCGCGATTACCGAACGCTCGTGAGCGACGATGCTTACGATCGGATCGCGAGCGTCGGCATGGTGGAGCACGTGGGACTAAGCCATCTCCCTGTCTACTTCGAATCCGCGTATCGCGCGCTCAAGCCTGGCGGGCTTTTCATGAATCATGGTATCGTGAGTCTGAGCGAAGCGCGGCCGAGATCGTTGGGTGAGAATATCTTCCGGAGATTCTGGAAAGCGGACGCGTTCATCGACAAATACGTATTCCCCGACGGGAAGCTCACCGCTTCGCGAGACGTAATTGGCGCCGCTGAAGCTGCAGGCTTCGAGGTTCGCGATGTCGAAAGCCTGCGCGAGCACTACGCGATGACGTTGCGTCACTGGGTGCGCTCGCTGGAAGAGAAGACCCAGGAGGCAACGGCCCTCGTCGGCAAGCACACCTTCAGGGTCTGGCGCCTCTACATGGCTGCGTCCGCCAACGCCTTTACAACAGCGGCGATAAACGTGTTGCAGACTTTGCTGGCGAAGCCAGATGCGCGCGGGCGCGCGCAGATTCCGCTCACTCGCGACGATCTTTACGCCGAGACCTGATCATAGAAGCTCTCCTTGTGGTACATTGGGTGGACACAATCCGTTTTGGAGAGCAGCATGGCTGTAAAAGTCGTCACCAAGCCGGACCGGAGATACTTCCAGGACCGAGACGGAGCATTTCGTCCGATCGAGAACCTGAGCATCACGGCCGCAACCCCGGTATATCCGGCCGTGCTGCACAAGACCCGTCGCACGATGATTCTCGCCGATGATCGCTCGCACGCAGTGGTCGCGCTCGACAAGGAGCAGGTCGTTGCGCGAAATGCCGCCCTTTCAGCGATTCTCATCGCGTACCAGGAGCCGACCGAAGTCACGTGGAAGGCGCTCGAGCGGCACATGGAAGCCGAAGATTCCACCGCGGAGCTCGTGCGAGTAGCAAAGAGCAAGGCGTCGCTGGACCGGAAGAAGAAGGTCACCGAAAGCCGGTAGGGATGCCGGTTCTTTCCAGACGGCAAAGTCTGGCTGTTCTGACAATCGTTGGCGCGCTCGTCGGATGCGCAGCGCCCCCGCCGTCACCTCCAAAACCTGTTGTCGTCGGTCCACCAACGGACACGGTAAAAATTCCGCTCACCGATCTGCTGGCGCGGACCTATTACGGGAATGCTGGTGGCCTCTATCCCGGCGGACTCAATCAGCCGCCGCCGGACCACGACTCCGCGGCTCGGGCGCGCAGAAACACCATCAAGCCGCTCGACGTTAACGGTGATGAGAGCCCGTTCGGCAAATACGTACTGCTCTCGATTGGAGGTTCTAACGCTACCCAGGCCTGGTGCTCGAAGGGCTCGGGCCCGCCGTGCGGTGCATGGACCTTCATGGGGGAAGCCGCGGCAGATCCGAGCGTCAATCACTACACGCTGGTCATCGTGAACGGCGCCGCCGATGGCCAGGACGCTACATCGTGGACATCGCCGAGCTCACCAAACTATGACCGGATAAAAGTGGGGCGGCTGACGCCCCTCGGACTCAGCGAAAATCAGGTGCAGGCGATATGGGTCGACCTCGAAGACGTGAGTCCGAAGGCATCGCTGCCGGCCGACACCGCTGATGTCTACGTACTGCTAAATAGACTCAGTCAGACCATGCGTGCTCTCCGCGTTCGGTATCCGTACCTGCGGATCGTCTTTGTCTCGAGCCGCGTGTACGGCGGCTACGCGGCTACAGATCTCAATCCCGAACCGTACGCGTACGAGAGCGGATTCGCGGTCAAGTGGCTGATTGAGTCGCAGATCAACGAGATGCGCGGGCTCGCGCCGAATCCGCACGTGGCTACGCTCAACTACACAAAGCGGCTTGCGTCATTGGTCTTGTCGGGACCGTACATGTGGGCTAACGGAACGGTGCCGAGGTCGGATCAGCTGGTTTGGACGCGCGCTGATTTCGAAGAGGATGGCACGCACCCGTCGCAGAGTGGCGAGAGCAAGATGGCTGGGTTGTTGCTGGATTTCTTCAAGAGCTCGACGTATGCAAAGTGCTGGTTCACCGTCAATCAGTATTGTCTGTGATCGGGGCCGACGAGTTGCTCCAGTTCCTGTCGGTCATTTTGGAAAGTATCCACCCTTCCGGAATGACGAGATCATCCACTCGCAATGAGAAAAGTCATATGCCATTGACAGAATTCGAGGACCTTCCTGACGATGCACGGACGTGGGTGTTTGGCAGCGACCGGACTCTCGACCGATCCGCATCGGATTTCCTTTTGCGCGAAGTCGATCACTTCCTCTCGCAGTGGAACGCGCACGGCGCGCCGTTGACGGTTGGTCGCGATTGGCGTTATGGCCGCTTTCTGACCGTCGCTGTCGACCAGTCCACAGCGGGCGCGTCGGGCTGTTCGATCGATGAACTCTTCCGTTCACTGAAAATCCTCGGTCCGCGACTTGGAGCGAGCATGGTGACGAGTGGTCTCATCTTTTATCGCGATGCCAAAGGCAAGGTCCAGTCGGTTGACCGCGAAGGTTTTGTGGAGTTGAGCGCCGAAGGCAGGATCAAACCGAGTACGAAGGTTTTCGATCCGACGGTGGTGACGCTCGGCGAATGGCGCGCAAGGTTCGAGCTCGAAGCGGCGAAATCGTGGCACGCCGGGCTTTTGCGGGAGAAGCAGCGCGCGTGAAGTCACACACCTCGTACCTCACCTTCAACACGAAGAAGCGGCACGAGATCATAGACATAACGGAAGAAGTCGAGAAGTGTCGCGCGGCCGCGGGCATCAACGAAGGAATGGTTCTCGTCTCGGCGATGCACATCTCGGCGTCGATCTTCGTAAACGATCACGAGCCGGGATTGTGGAAGGACATCCTCGATTGGCTGGAGAACAGAATCGCGCCCTGGTCGCCCGGGGAATATCGGCATAACACTGGAACGGGCGAGGACAATGCGGCGGCGCATCTGCGCTCGCTAACGATCGGACACGAAGTGATCGTTCCGGTTACGAAGGGGAAGCTGGATTTTGGCCCCTGGCAGCGGGTTTTTTACGGAGAGTGGGACGGTCAGCGTCCCAAACGCGTGCTGCTCAAGGCGATGGGCGAGTAGCGTCGGTCTTGTCGACCGCCTCCTCGGCGCCAATGAAACCGATCCGACTGTGGGTGCCGTCGCAGAACGGCTTCACTACAGATCCGCCGCAGCGACACAGGGAGATTCTCGTCACGCCTTCGGGCGTGGTTTTCCTTCGCTCATTGGGAATGGGAATCGGATTTCCCTCGTGGTCGACGAGCTTCACGTCGCCGTAGACTCTGTAGGGACCGTTCTTTCTGACTTCGATCGTGACGTCTGACATTTGTACGGAGTTAGGAAACTTGCGCCGACCCGATTGCACTCATGTTACTACGACCCGACCAAAGTTGCATAGGGCTTAGTCACATTCGGAGTGTACTAAGCAACATATCGTGACTCCACTGATCCGCGAACCCGTTCTGCCTCAGAACTGTAGCGATCTGCCCCCAGTGCCTGATTCCGTGCAGGAAAACGTTCGAGGCGATCTTGTACTTGCTCGCCGTGACGAGGCCGGCAGTGAAGGTGCGAAAGGTGAGAACTCGATCCAGCTCGGCTTCCGCCGCCGTGGTAAGAAACTGCACCAGCAATCCACGTGCGTCGTCACCCAGCCCGAAGACATCCTCGATGGAAGTCTGGCGAAATTCTTCCCACTCAGTGACGTCCTGATCGAGCAAGCGCTGAGCATACCGAAGCTCCACGGCGAAGATGTGCGTGACAACTCCTCCGATGGTGGCCATTCGGCCCGTCGCAAACGGAACGGCCCATGCTTTGGGGTGCTCCGTAAACCAGTCGTGCCAGCGATGGTGCTCCGCGGAGGTGAGCTCGAGGAGCGTCTCATAACTCAGCGCGCATCGATCAACTGCTCTCACGCTCGCAGGTGATCGCCGCGCCAGTTTCGGATCGCGCGCTTGATGTCGTTCTGAGTTTTCAATTCGCCGTTCAGGGTACGGCGCATGAGATCAGGTACTTCGTCGTCGGGCGCGAAACGGATCGCCACGAGCTGCGCAGGCGTCAGTTCCGCGATTCGTCCGCGAAGATCGGCGGGTACAAGTCGGTCCAGGCGCGTACGTTCCTCTAGACGAATGAGACGATCCTGGGTTCTGAGTGGCATGCCACGCAGGAGCAGGACGGCGAGAAAAAGTGCGAGCGCGACCACGACGGACCATCCTGTAGAGACTCGCACATCGCTAGCGAAGCGAACAACGGTAACGATGACGTTGATAGCCAGAACCGGCAGCGCAAAAAAGTGGAAGGCGGGAATGAACCGCCGGTGAGTCGCGTATGTTTGCGTAGCCTGCGCCATTGCTGGTCTCCTATGTCGTCTCGTCGAGTGGATGAACTTACCACTCGCCTTGGGATGCGCGAGGCCTAGGTCGTCCTGGTTTCCGCTTCGCGCGCGTAGCGCTTGAGGCGTGCGACCATCGCGGTGAGTCCGGGCTCTCGCGTGGCCAGACCGATGCTTTCCATCAAAGTGCTCACGAAGTCGGAGGGAATTCCGAGCGTCGTCGAGGGCGGCTGTCCATTCACCGCGCCGAATACTATCGCGAGCACCGCTGCGATCGTCGGCGACTCGCGGACATTCAAGTCGGCGTGGAAGTACATTCGCCCGTCCCGGATTTCCGGAATGATGTCGACGCGCGTCTGGCACTCTGGAACGGTGAAAGATCCACGATCGAGATCCCTGAATCGCTCTGGGAGCGGCTCGAGCTTTTTAGAGTACTGAACGAGGGCCTGCATTTTTTCCTCCCGCCCCATCGCGCGAAAGAGTCTCAGCACGCGCTCGATGGACGGAGGAATTCCCAAAGCGGCGGGAGCGTTCTCCATCCGCGCAATCTAACCCGGCCAATATGCCAGCCGCATTCGCCCTGATTACCTTTCGCGAACTGGATCAACGCATTCGGAGAGGGTCGATGCCAACGAGAAAAGCAAGCGCCACCTGGGAGGGTGGCTTGAAGGGCGGAAAGGGCTCCTTCAAGGGCGAGAGCGGAGCGATCAATGGACAATTCAATTTCAGCTCGCGCTTCGAGAGCGGATCGGGCTCGAATCCCGAGGAGCTCCTGGCGGCGGCGGAAGCGGCCTGCTTCAGCATGGCTCTGAGCGCGGGCCTCGAAAAAAACGGGACTCCGCCGACAAGAGTGGAGACGACCGCATCGTGCACGATTCAGCCGGTCCCCGGCGGATTCGGAATCACGACGATGAAGCTCAACGTCCAGGCAACCGTGCCGAAGATCGACAAGGTGAAATTCGATCAGATTGCGCAGGAGACCAAGGAAGGGTGTCCTGTGTCAAAGGCCCTGAAGGGAAACGTGGATCTGCAGTTGGAGGCGCGGCTCGTCTAAGCGCGGGACGTGCTGTCGGTGCGGTATCGGATCACCTATAGCGATCAGCGGTGCCTGAATATCGTGCCCATGCGGTTCGTAATCGTGGGACTCCAAACCGCGACAATTACCGAGAGTAGTTCCTGATCTTGCTCTTGAGGAGCTCGCCGTTGGCGAAGATGATCTGTTCTCCGGATTCGCTCCGCACCCGGGTCGTCTTCAACCCGATGTGCTCCACTTTCCCGCGATAATTCTCGACCGAGATCGCATCTCCCACCACGAAAGGCTTGTCGACCACGATGGCGATCGCGGCGAAAAGGTCGCCGAGGATGTTCTGGATGGCCAGCGCGGCGGCAAGACCGCCGATCCCGAGGCCCGTGAGAAGGGGTCGGATTTGAATCTGGAGGTTGCTGAGCGCGAAGAGGCCGAGCGTGATCCAGATCGTGACACGTGCGACGGCTCCCAGAGCCTTGAACGTCGTGATGCTGCTCCCATCGACAACGTGAAGTTGGGTGTAGCGCTGCACGTAGTAGCTGACGATGATGTTCGTCCAGATCACGCCTTGCACGAAGAGCGCGAGAATGGTCGCGAACTTCGCGGCGTCCTCGCTGGTCTCGGGCAGATTCAATATTCGCGGGACAAACGAGGCGATCAGGGCCAGTATTAGAAAGAACGACCCGCGCAGAATCCTTACGGCCAGACTGTTTTTCATGTGCAGTAGTTAGGGTGCGTACTACTGACGGGTTTGGGTTGGGAACTGCAACTCGGTTTCTCGGCGTTAAGATCGGAGCGGCTGCGGACGCATCCATGAAACCGAAGCAGGGAGCGGCAAGCTCTGTAGCCGTAGCTTTTGGCTCTCATACTCGCAGTCCTGGGCGAGCTTCGACTGACTACTCTGACGGAGGTTTCATTCCTCTATCATCGTGCCGGGCTTCTGGCGTCTGGACACCGAGACGGAAGTTTCTCCGGATGAAGCGCAGAGAATGCGAGTATATGAAAGCTCCAAGCTACGGCTACGAAGCTTGGAGCTCCCTGCTTCGGTTTTGTGGATGCCAGTGAGGTAAGAAGCCTCAACGCCGAGCCAGTGAGGTAAGAAGCCTCAACGCCGAGCCTGTCAGGCCCCCTTCGCCAACCCGACACTATCCATTGCGTCGCAGGCATCGCAGTTCCCGCACCTCCACTCCGCGTCGACTTCCTCGCCAAAGTGCTCGAGGATGTACCTCGTGCGACACTGCACCGTCTGGCAGAACTGGATCATCGTCCGAAGCTTCTCCTGATCCATGGCGCGGCGCTCCTCGTAGTCCTGAAGGTCCGCGCTCAGATCCACCGCGCAGAGATTCTCGCCAAGTCGCTCCCACTTGCCGCCGCGGTGCTCCCGCACCAACCCGTGTCGTTTCAGAAGCGCGAAGACGATCTTTGCCTTTCGTGACGGAATCCCCGTGATCTCCACGATGTCTTCGAGCAGGACCGGAGTCTTGAGCGGATACTTCTCCATCGCGATCGCGACCTGTGCCGCCTCCTGCACCTCGGGATATTTCCCGCCGAGGAAATACGACTGGATTCGCTTGTCCTCCACCCGATAGAGCACGCGGCAGACAGCCGGATCTCCGTCGCGACCTGCCCTGCCAGCTTCCTGATAGTATGCCTCGATCGATCCGGGAAAATGGTAATGAATCACGAATCGCAGGTCCTGCTTGTCGATGCCGAGCCCGAACGCATTCGTCGCGATAATCGCCTTGAGCTCGCCTGCCATGAACCGGTCCTGAACGTCCTTCCGGTCCGCCGCCGGACGCTTGCCGTGGTAAAGTCCAACCTTGAACTCCGCTGCTTCGACCAGCATGTCGTGAATACGTTCGGCCTCCTTCACCGTCGCGACGTAGATCACGCCCGAACCCTCGAACTCCCTCAGCGCGTGCCGCAGCGTCGTGTCCTTGATCTGATCGTTGACGGTACGAATCACCTCGAAGCGCAGATTTGGCCGCGCGAAACCTGTGATCGTCACGTGCGGCGTCACCATACCGAGCTGGCGCACGATATCCTGCTGCACGTGCGCGGTGGCGGTAGCCGTGAGGGCGAGTATCGGCGGACGCCCGAGCCGCTTGGAGATTCCCCCAAGCGATAGATAGTCCGGACGGAAGTCGTGCCCCCATTGGCTCACGCAGTGCGCCTCGTCAACGACGAAGAGGCTGATTGGGCGCGACATCAGATGCTCGAAGAATGCGCGATCCTTGAAGCGCTCGGGCGTCAGATAAAGCATCTCGCCCTCGCCTTCAGCGATCTGACGGTGCGCCTCGCGCGTCTCCGATGTCGAGAGGTGCGAGTGCATCGCGACCGAGCTCACGCCTTGGGCGGAAAGCTTATCGTGCTGGTCCTTCATGAGCGCGATTAGCGGACTCACGACTACGGTGAGACCGGGGAGCTCGACTGCAGGGAGCTGGTAGATCACTGATTTTCCGCTGCCTGTCGGCATGACTACGAGGGCGTCTTTTCCCTCGAGCACTGCGTTGATGGGTTCCCACTGGCCTGGACGGAAATCCTGATGCCCAAAGCGCTCCGTGAGCAGCTTGCGGGCTGCTTCTCTGTTGATGCTTTTTGACACTCTACCTGGTACAGGCACAAAGCATTCCCCTCCAACGACTCGGTTTATCCCACTTACCCCGCCCGAGGTAGTCGAATAACCTCAGTGCGAATGCCAGCCGCCAACTCTTCCGGCTTCGAGATTTTCGCGTCGACGGCCCCCGGACTCGAGTCGATCACCGCGGGAGAGCTCAAGTCCCTCGGGATTCGCGGACGACAGGAACCCGGAGGCGTCGCGTTCGGCGGCGACCTCGAGCGGATCTACAGAACGAACCTCTGGCTTCGTACTGCCAGCAGAGTGATCGTCCGGCTCGGCCGATTTCACGCAAGCACTTTTTTCGAGCTGGAGCGGCGCGCAAAGAAACTGCCGTGGGAGATTTTCCTTCCGCCGACGGGTGATGTACGCCTCAGGGTAACCTGCCGGAAATCAAAGCTCTATCATTCCGACGCGGTGGCCGAACGCGTGCTGGCGGCGATAGCAGCATCTGCGTTGCGTCAAGTAGGCGTTCGTGCGGAAAGCTCGGATGGCGATGCGGTTGATGACGATCTCAGCGCCGATTCCGCGAAACGAAGCAGCCCTTCGCAGCTGTATGTCGTTCGCATAGTCCACGACGAATGCGAGATAAGTGCTGACACCTCCGGTGAGCTTCTCCACCGTCGAGGCTACCGCCAGGAAATCGCGAAGGCGCCGCTGCGTGAGACGATCGCGGCGGCAATGGTGCTCGCGAGCGGGTGGAAGGGCGAGTCACCACTCCTCGATCCGATGTGCGGATCGGGAACGATCCCAATTGAAGCAGCGATGGTCGCGCGAAAAATTGCCCCGGGAGCCAGGCGGAGATTCCAGTTTATGGACTGGCCGGGTTTCGATGGGCAGCTATGGCGCGAAATCATGTCGGAGGCGGACGCAGTCGCGACCGAGGAGCACCTCGAGATCGCTGGATTTGATAGAGACGCTGGCGCGATTCAGGCTGCGACGAAAAACGCGGAGCGGGCGGGCGTCGCGCAGGTTCTGAAGTTTGGAGTAGAAGCGGTGTCCGGTTCGATCCGCGCAATCGAGGATCCTTCGAGAGAACGGGGCTGGATTCTCACCAATCCCCCCTACGGAGTTCGGGTCGGCGTCGCCGGCGATCTCAGGAATCTGTACGCGACCCTCGGCGCCCCGCTCGCGAAAAAGCCTGAATGGCGCCTTGGCGTCCTGACCTCCGATTCTGCGCTCGTTTACAACACCGGACTAAAAATGAGGGCTAGATTCAGTACTTCGAATGGCGGAATTCCGGTGGCTTTTTTCGTAAGCGAAGGGGGCGGGAGCGAGCCGCCACGCGGACCCCTGGCAGGTGAGCCCAGGGGTCGGAAGGGAGCGGCGCCGAGGAGGGGTAAGCGACGTGGCCAACCCAAAGGTAGGCGGCATGACTAACCCCAAGTCCTCGTTCGATGACAATCGAATTGGGACGATCGTATCGATAAATATCTCGGCGGGTGGTGTCCCTAAGAGGCGGGTTACTGGCGCCAGAGTGTTCCGTCTCGGGCTTGAAAAAGACGATCACAACGACAAAGAACACCACGGAGGGCCCGATCGCGCCGTTTGCGTGTATTCGTTGGAAAAGATCCGTGAGCTCCAGCGCGAAGGCCATCCGATCGATGTCGGGACGGCCGGGGAGAATGTCACAGTTGAAGGAATCGACTGGGGACTCGTCGTTCCGGGGTCGTTCTTGAAGCTGGGCGACCAGGTTGTACTCGAAGTCGCCTCCTTCACCGCCCCCTGCGAAACGATCCGGGAATCCTTCATCGATGGCCGGTTCGTCCGGATTTCGCAAAAGCTCTATCCGGGATGGAGCAGGGTCTGCGCGCGGGTAGTTACTACGGGCGAAATCCACTTCGGCGACACCATCGAAGTCACGCCGACCGCCTGACACCGCGCCCGCGGGCCGAAAACGCGGTCCCACTTTTGGCCAGGAAAAGCGGTCCCACTTTTGAATAGAAAAGATGATTCCTCCCCACCGGGCTTCTCGCCGGCAATCGGGCACATGGAATCCGCCAGGAAGGGCGGCAAGCAGTCACCCTAAGGAGTAAAAGTCGTGGAGATCGGCGACGCTATCGAATTCGAAGAGACGGGGTCCGAACAGGACTCCCGCTCGCAAGGCGCCAGAACATCCAGGCGCAAGAACGGCCGATCCGGCCGGAACGCCGCGAAAACGCGAAGCAAACGAAACGGAAACGGGAACGGCAGCCCATCTCGTGGTGCCGAACGGGAAATCGACGTTCTGGCTCGAGACGGCACCGTCCGCGAGGATGATCTCCGACGTTTGTTGTCCGCCATGCGCGACCTCAAGGAGGGCGACTTCAATGTCCGTCTGCCGGTGTCCGAGGATCCGTTGCTGGCAGAGATCGCCGAGGAGTTCAACGGAATCGCAAAGCAGAATACGCGTCTCTGTGACGAGATGACCCGCGTCAGCCGTACGATCGGGCGACAGGGCCAGATGAACGATCGCGCGTCGATTGGAGCTGTAACTGGCGGCTGGCGCACCACCGTCGATTCCGTCAACACGCTCATTACCGATCTAGCGTCGCCGACGACTGAGGTGGCGCGCGTCCTCACGGCGGTCGCCGATGGCGATCTCACCCAGAAAATGGTGCTCGAGATCGACGGCAAGTCGGTGCAGGGAGAGTTCCTTCGTATTGCCACGACCGTCAACACGATGGTCGATCAGCTCGGGTCGTTCGCGGACGAAGTGACGCGCGTTGCGCGCGAGGTTGGAACCGAAGGGAAGCTTGGGGGCCAGGCAGAGGTGCCGGGCGTTGGGGGAACATGGAAGGATCTGACGGACAACGTGAACACCCTCGCTGGAAACCTTACCAGCCAGGTCAGAAACATCGCGGCCGTCACGACTGCCGTCGCCAAGGGAGATCTGTCCCAGAAGATCACGGTCGAAGCGCGCGGTGAAACGCTGGAGCTCAAGAACACCATCAACACGATGGTCGATCAGCTCAGTGCGTTCGCTTCCGAAGTGACACGCGTTGCCAAGGAGGTAGGTACCGAAGGCAAGCTCGGTGGGCAGGCGCAAGTATCTGGAGTGGGCGGCACATGGAAGGATCTCACGGACAACGTGAACGCCATGGCTTCGAACCTCACGGGTCAGATCAGAAACATTGCTGACGTTACGACGGCCGTGGCCAAGGGAGATCTGTCGCGAAAGATCACCGTCGACGTAAAGGGAGAGATTCTCGAGCTGAAAAACACCGTCAACACGATGGTCGATCAGCTCAGTAGGTTCGCTGAGGAAGTGACGCGCGTCGCCCGCGAGGTCGGAACCGAAGGTCGGCTCGGAGGACAGGCGCAGGTTCCACAAGTTGCCGGAACGTGGAAGGACCTTACCGACAACGTGAACTTCATGGCGTCCAACCTCACTGGCCAGGTGAGAAACATCGCCGACGTCACCACCGCAGTCGCGCGCGGAGATCTTTCGCGCAAGATCACCGCTGACGCGAAAGGCGAGATCCTCGAGCTGAAGAACACCATCAACATCATGGTGGATCAGCTCAGCGCGTTTGCTTCCGAGGTGACCCGCGTGGCGCGTGAGGTCGGGACGGAAGGAATGCTCGGCGGGCAAGCGGAGGTGCCAGGCGTTGGCGGGACATGGAAGGATCTGACGGACAACGTGAACACGCTCGCCGGAAACCTTACGAGTCAGGTCCGAAACATTGCCGCGGTGACGACTGCGGTCGCGAAGGGAGATCTGTCCCAGAAAATCACCGTCGAAGCCAAGGGAGAAACGGCGCAGCTGAAGAACACCATCAACACGATGGTCGACCAGCTAAGCACCTTCGCTTCCGAAGTCACCCGTGTCGCGCGCGAGGTAGGAACCGAAGGCCGACTTGGCGGGCAGGCTGAAGTGCCGGGAGTGGGTGGCACCTGGAAAGACCTCACAGACAACGTGAATGCAATGGCGTCGAGTCTCACGGGTCAGATCAGAAACATTGCCGACGTCACTACCGCGGTCGCGAAGGGAGATCTCTCGAGGAAGATCACCGTCGACGTAAAAGGAGAGATCCTCGAGCTCAAGCAAACCATCAACACAATGGTCGATCAGCTGAGCGCTTTTGCATCTGAAGTGACCCGTGTGGCAAAGGAAGTGGGCACCGAGGGCAAGCTCGGAGGCCAGGCCGAAGTTCTCGGCGTCGCGGGAACGTGGAAGGATTTGACGGACAACGTGAATTTCATGGCGTCGAACCTGACGGGCCAGGTCCGCAACATCGCCGACGTCACTACCGCGGTGGCAAAGGGAGATCTGTCGAGAAAGATCACCGCCGAGGCGAAGGGAGAAATCCTCGAGCTGAAGAACACGATCAACATCATGGTCGACCAGCTGAGTGCATTCGCGGCGGAAGTCACCCGTGTTGCGCGCGAGGTCGGAACCGAGGGGAAGCTCGGCGGTCAGGCCAACGTTCCGGGAGTGGCCGGAACGTGGAAAGATCTCACCGACAACGTGAACACGCTGGCTGGAAATCTCACTGGACAGGTCCGCAACATTGCGGCGGTGACGACAGCGGTGGCGCGGGGAGATCTGTCGCAGAAGATCACCGTAGAAGCGAAGGGCGAGACGGCGGAGCTAAAGGATACGATCAACACGATGGTCGACCAGCTCAGTTCGTTCGCTTCCGAAGTAACGCGCGTAGCGAAGGAAGTGGGAACCGAGGGCAAGCTGGGTGGACAGGCGGAAGTGCCGGGCGTAGGCGGGACGTGGAAGGATCTAACCGACAATGTGAACGCGATGGCGTCCAATCTTACGGGGCAGATCAGAAACATCGCCGACGTGACGACCGCGGTCGCGAAGGGAGATCTCTCGAGGAAGATCACCGTCGACGTAAAAGGAGAGATCCTCGAGCTCAAGCAAACCATCAACACGATGGTCGACAGCTTGAGCGTGTTTGCAGGCGAAGTGACGCGCGTCGCACGCGAGGTGGGAACCGAAGGCCGCCTCGGAGGACAGGCCAACGTGCCGGGAGTGGCGGGTACGTGGAAGGATCTGACCGACAACGTGAACTTCATGGCGGCGAACCTGACGACCCAGGTGCGCGGCATCGCGAAGGTAGTGACCGCGGTCGCCAACGGCGATCTGGAGCGCAAGCTGGTGCTCGAAACCAAGGGCGAGATTGCGGAGCTGGCCGACACGATCAATGGAATGATCGACACGCTGGCGACGTTCGCCGATCAGGTGACGACGGTGGCGCGCGAGGTCGGGATTGAAGGAAAGC
>JBOHTC010000237.1:0-1353 GCA_050733495.1 Gemmatimonadaceae bacterium
ATAAAGGCGGCGGCGGGATCCGCGGATTGATGCCGTCGGAGTCGCCGGGAAGCAGCTTCACCGTGCACGTCGCTGATGCTCACGAAGCGTTCGCGCGTGCACTGACGGAAGGCGCCGAGCCTGTGACGCCGCCGATGAGGGTGATGGACGGTGTGACGATCGCGGTTGTGAAAGCACCCGGCGGTGTGCGCGTCGGATTCTCCGGACCGTAATCAGCTGATGCAAATTGATCCAAACAGCATACGAAACCTGCCGCCGACATCTCGCTCAGCGCGCATTGTTCACGCAGCTATGGCAACTGGAGTCATTCTATTCGCCATAGTTGCTCATTTCGTGCTCGTCCCGCGGGCTAACACCTCAGGAAATCTGGTGACGCTGGTACCCACGGTACTCGCGGTGGCGGGTGCTTTATGCGGCCTATCCTTGCTGCTGTTGAAACGAGTCGCTCGTCCTTTGAGTGAGGAATCCACTGATGCTTTCTGGGTGCGAGCTGCTACACCGGCGCTAGTTACTTGGGCACCTCTCGAGGCCGCCGCGCTACTCTGTGTCGTGCTCTACTCTCAAACTGCTTCGAAGGCAGCGATAGCATTTGCGGCCATCGCCGTCATTCTTCTTGTGCTGCTTAGCCCGGGGTACTTCGAAGGGCGCTGACTACCGGTGCGTTGTCTCCGACAACTCCCCCATTAAATCCTTTTACGATGAGCCATAGCGCCAGCGCCAACTGAGTCAGGCCCAACGGCGCTAGCAGCGGGAAAATCACTGCGTGGCCGAAGAACGGCATCGATAGTCCCGTGACCATTGATGCGACCGCGAGTATCCCAAGCCCGGTAATCGCGCGCGGTACCGCCGCGGATCTGAATAACGCGACGTAGAAGGTGAGCGCCGCCAGACCATCGAAGATGCGGCCGAGATAATGTGGCCAGTTTCTCGCCGAAGAGACGATGGTGCGAACTGCTTCGAGCTGTGCCCGGTCAGCCGCACTTGCTGCGGCATAGAGCTTACTCAGCGAAACCATCGACATAACACCTGCGTTCTCGACCACGCCGATTACGAGACATACGATTGACACAGCGAGCAACGCCAGCGCCGATCTTAGCGATCGTTCGGCCAGAATCGGAAAGGCGAGAATCGCAATCGTGACCCACGTCGCCTCGAGCACGATGGCGAGGAACACAGCAGCGGCGATTTGCTCGGAGTGAGCGGAAGCATTTACGAGGAAACCGCCTGCCCCGAACAGCGGCGCCTCGGCAAAAAAGTTCACGAGCGCACTACCTGCCATCTGCGCGAGAATCAGTGCGCCAATTGTGATCGCCGTTCTGCGGGCGTCGCGGTTCAGTGCGGTCAATGCTGCTC
>JBOHTC010000238.1:0-8562 GCA_050733495.1 Gemmatimonadaceae bacterium
AATTGATAGAGCGGCATCGGGCGCAGCAGGCGCTTCCTGCCAGCGAGCAGCGCTTCCGCCGCTATTTCGAACTCGGCTTGATTGGCATGGCGATGACCTCACCTACTAAGGGAATTCTCGAGGTCAACGACGAGCTTTGCCGCATATTCGGCCACGATCGCGACGAGTTATTGCGGATGACCTGGGCTCAGCTTACCCATCCGGAAGATCTTGCTGCCGATGTAGACCAGTTCAGCCGAGTCATGGCCGGGGAGTTTGATGGGTACACTCTGGACAAACGATGGATTCGAAAAGACGGGCGTGTTATCGATAGCATAATGGCAGCGAGGTGTGTGCGCCGAGTGGATGGCTCGGTGGATTACTTCGTTGGGCTGGTCCTGGATGTGAACGATCATGAGAAACCGTAGAAAAATGAACAGAAGGCGAGACTTGGAGCGACATCATCGCCGAAGGCGGTAGAGGCGCGGAAAGATCGCTGATAGAATAGCGCGCCAGCGGAGAAGGAGAACCCCGGCTGTATCCACCAGCCGGGGTTCAGTGTTTAGCAGCCCCGTAGGCGGAGCAGCAGCCAAACAAAGCGCTGCCATCTTGCCACAACCCAGCGTCGGCTGTCTATCCCCGCGACTGGCTGGATGGCCGAGGCTGCGAAAGTCGTGTTGCGACAGCGGTTCTGCAGGGCTGACGACTGCGGATCGATGTTTTTCATCTGCCGTAGCTGCGACCGAGGTCAGGCATACTGCAGTGACCGGTGCAGGCAGAAGTCGCGACGCCGTCAGCGCCGCGAGGCTAACCGTCGACACCAGCAAAGCGCCGAAGGACAGCTCGATCATCGGGACCGTCAGCGTCGATATCGCGGACAGAAGAAGCTACCCGCCAGGGGCTCAGAAAACATTTCCGTGACGGATCATGGTTCAAAGGGGACTGCTGAATGTGGCAGTATCAGCGAGCCGCACCTTGTGATCGCTCCGCGGCAGACCGTGCTTGTCTGTTGCCGGGTTTGCGGGCGGGAGGGGCTGGTGAATCCGTTCGAACCATGAGTGACAATGATGATCTCTGAAGAACAGACCGCCAACATCCGCCGATTATTTCACGCCGAACACTGGAAGATTGGGACAATCGCGTCCGAACTCGGGCTGCATCCGGATACCGTCAGACGCGCGCTGCGAACTGAGCGGTTTAATCGTGGACCAGCTAAGCGCCGGACTCTGGTCGAGCCATATATGGGGTTCATAACCCAGACGCTTGAAGCTTACCCGCGACTGCGCGCGACCAGAATCTATCAGATGCTTCTTGTTCGCGGGTACACCGGCAGCCTGGTCCAGTTGCGGCGTATCGTCGCCGAGGTGCGTCCGGTTCGTCGTGAAGCATTTCTGCGGTTGGTTACATTTCCCGGGGAGCAGGCCCAAGCAGACTGGGCCCATTTCGGCGAGGTCCAGATAGGCCGAGCACGCCGCCGCCTTTCCTGCTTCGTACTGACCCTCTCATACAGTCGCGCCCTGTGGCTCGAGTTCTTCCTGAATCAAACACTGGAGAGCATGATCCTGGCCCACGTTCATGCTTTCGACGATTGGGGAGGCGCTCCAAGAACCGTACTGTACGATAATATGAAATCAGTGGTGCTGGCCCGCCGCGGCGATCTTATTCAGTTTCATCCGGTATTGTCTGAGCTATGCGGACATTACCATTTCTCCGCGCGACCGTGCCGTCCACGCCGCGGAAATGAGAAGGGCCGAGTGGAGCGCGCAATCCGGTATATTCGCGATTCCTTTTTTGCGGCGCGTACCTTCACTACCCTGGATGAGATGAACCGGCAGGCTAAACGGTGGCGGGATGAGATTGCCCATCAGCGGCCCTGGCCCGGCGATCCCTCGCGCACTGTCGCCTCGGCGTTCGAGGAAGAGAAGCCTCGTCTGCTGTCGCTTCCGGCTCACCCTTTTGAAGCCAGCCTCGTGCAAGTGGTCCGGTCCGACAAGACCATCTATGTCAGGTTCGACAAGAATGATTATTCCATTCCACCCGAAGCCGTTGGGCGCTCACTGACCCTCGTTCCATCACCCAGCCTTATTCGCATTCTTGATGGGAGCACTGAGATGGCCAGGCACCGCCGGTCCTATGACAAACTCGCCAGAGTCGAAGACCCAAAACATATCGAGGCATTGCTCGAGCAAAAGCGAAAAGCGGTTGCATCAGCTCCGGGAACCAGGCTCGAGCAAGCTGTCCCCGAAGCCCGCGAGTTGTTAGATGCGGCGTTCAGCCGTGGTGAATCGATCACCCGTCAGATCAAAAAGCTGACCGCCTTACTGGATGATTACGGATCGGCCGAGCTTCGCCTTGCGGTTAGCGAGGCTCTTGCGCGCGGAACGCCCCGCGCTTCTTCGGTCGCGTTCATTTTGAGCCGGCGGCGACGTTCCTCTTCTCCTCGGACTAGCGTCGATCTATCCAGACACCCTGAACTTGCCGGTCTATCAGTCCCAACACACCAACTGGAGGTCTATGATGAACTCTCAGACACCGGCGATCACAACGCCGGTAATGACCGCTGAATTATCCGAGCAGCTCAACCGCATCGGATTGCGGACCACTGCTTCGGCTCTTGACGACCTGATTGCCCGGGCAACCAAACAGCGATGGCCCCCGGCCACCCTCCTGGGAGAAATCGTTCGAGCCGAATCCGAGGACCGTGCTCGCCGCAGTCTTGAAAGCCGTCTGCGCAATGCACGGCTGGGCCGGTTCAAACATATAGCCGATTTCGACTGGGGCTGGCCTACCAAGATCGACCGCTCTCTGATCGAGGCCGCCCTGTCTCTCGATTTTATTAAGGAAGGCCGTAATCTGATCCTGCTCGGCACCAATGGATTGGGCAAGACGATGATAACCCAAAATATTGCCTATCAGGCCCTGATATCCGGCTACAGCGTCATCTTTCGCACCGCCCCAGACCTGCTCTCGGACCTAGCTTCCGACTATCCACACATCAGACGCCGCAAGCTTGCTCATTATGCCCGCCCCGCTCTCCTGTGCATCGACGAGGTCGGATACCTTTCTTACGATTCCAGCGCCGCCGATCTGCTCTACGAAGTAGTCAATCGGCGTTACGAACGCGCTTCCTTGCTCATCACCACCAATCGCGCTTTCAAGGACTGGGACAGCGTCTTCCCTAATGCTGCCTGCATAGCAACTCTGCTCGATCGCCTTACTCATCACGCCGACGTCACCGTTATCGAAGGTCAGAGCTATCGCGTCCGTGAAAGTGAGCAGGAAGCCGCTGCCCGCAGAAAGAAACGTTGAGCTGGTTTCGAGGTATTCGACACTCACGCTCTGTTGCCATCGGAACATGTTGTCCTCTGTGAGTTCGACGAACTGCCACGCGACTGGCCAGACCTACGTCGTATAAAAGTACCAGACGCCCCAGCTTTCATGGATTTTCTATGGATACCGAACCAACCTTCTATGTGAAAACTGTTCTGGATCTGTACCTGGCGCTTCCTGAGACCCCCACTCGCGCCAGCCGGTCAGACCGTGCTCTTGCCCTCCACCTCTTCGAGCAAACTGTGCCCGTCTCGACCGTTGAGGCTGCCCTCTTATTAGCAACGGGCCGCCGGTTGTACCGCCCCAATGATGCCCCTCCACTCGGCCCCATCCGTTCACTTCACTACTTCCTGCCCGTCATCCAGGAAATCACTGCCCAACCTCTAGCACCAACCTATGTTGAGTACCTTCGCCGAAAGCTCGCCCCCTACACCTCCGCTGCCGCTCGCCTCTCCACCGCGCAAAGACCTTAGCTCAACTCGATCCAAACATCACCACTTACCTCGGCTTGTGTCCATTTTTCTTCGTTTTTACATGATCGGCTACAGCTCCTTCCGTTACAGACGAAAAACAAGACCAAAACACATCTCCACGATCAAAAGAAGGCCCCGGTTATCACATGCGGAGCCAGCGATCATCTCCCCTAAACTTCACTTCCATCTCATCTTGACCCAAACCGGCCACCTCACTGATCATTCAAAGGCCAGCGTCGCTTCGCTCCGATGGGGTGGCCGATTTCACCGGAATACTCAGTGGAGAGTTACGAGAGGGGCAACGGGCGAGTGCCATACCATCCGGTAATGATGGTGAAGTTGCTGGTGTACGGATACTGCATCGGGAGAATATCGTCCCGGAAGATCGAGACTGCTGCTTGTCATTCAGTCAAATGTCGGCCGACTGCCGGACAATGTCCTGGCTGATGCGAGTTATTTAATTTTAAGTGCCGCGGCAGTTACCAGCGAAGCCCTGAGCACGGTTGATCTCTATCTGACACCGGATCGTGGTAAAGAAGACCCACCAAGCTGAAGAGTCGACCACTGATGGGCGACAATTAAAAATACGAGGGAGGGGAAAAGTAATTGACGCCAAACAGACCACGGAGTCGCCTCCAAAACCCGGGTTGGGCCAGAGCGTTATCGCACAGATGCGTCAGAAATTGAAGACCGTGAACGGCAGCGCGGTCTACAAGCAACGCAAAGTGATCGTCGAGCCGGTGTTTGGACAGATCAAAGAAGTCAGAGGTTTCCGGCGGTTCTCTTTCCGTGGCTTAGAGAAGAACACAGCAGAGTGGATAACTGGTATATCTGACTCACAACTCTGCCGGAAACTGTTCAGGGTTAAGGCATATCTTCTACCCGCTTAACCTCAGTGGTCACCTCAAAACCGGCCATTTATGGTCACTTCAAAACCGGCCATTAATTTCGGCCGGGACAAGCCCTGTTTTACCTTGCCGAAGGGTGTTCGGGCAAGGCCGAATGCAACAGGTTGCGGATCATGTCTGATGACATCTGGTCCGGTTGAAGTTTCGCCGGCATATCTACGACACTAACGGAGCACAAGCCGCCCAAGTTCTTGGCGATAGAACGGCTGCCAGCTTTTCCGGCGTTATCGCCGTCCAGCATCAGCACCACTTCAGGAAATCGGTCTAAGAGCAACCGCGCTGGAGTCTTATAAAGCGCGGCGCCCATCAGAGCTACAACCGAACGGATGCCGGCCTGGTGAACCTTGAGGCAATCAAAGAAACCCTCCACGACTACCACAGAGGACGCTTCAGTGGCCGCCGCCCTGTGGAAGTTGAACAGCAGGTCCGATTTCGGGAAGGAGGGCGGGAACCGGTAGCGAGGCTGCTGTCCATTGATGGAGCGGCCGCAGTAGCCTACGAGCGTTCCTTGCGCATCGTGGATGGGAATGACAAGGCGATGGCTGAGCAGACCTGGCCCTGAATAGAACCCGACTCCAAAATGCGCGGCCGTGCGTTGGTCGATGCCACGAGTGGCGAGGTACGGGTTTTTGGTATCAATGCCTCGCAGAACGAAGCCGAGAGGTTCGGGCGCGCATCTTTTTTCTGTAACCAGTTTCTTTTTGCCGGGTGCGGACTCGGTCGCGGCAGTCATGGATTGCAGTGTGATCGCGGCATCTCGTAGTGAGCAGCCTTCCATCGCCACCACAAAATCAAGCACCGTACCACCGGCCCCGCAGGCGAAGCAGTGAAAGATGTTGCGTGACAAGTTGACGTGGAAAGCATCGAACCCTTCACCGCGGTGAATAGGACAGCGTCCCCGATATTGATTCTTACCGCAAGGGCGCAGTTCCACTCGATAGTGCCGCAAAAGTGAGTCGAGTTTCACGCCGTGTTTGATGGCGGCGAAATCAAGCCGGTCAGTCATCCTAATCTCCTTTGCCTTTGGCGGCGGGTGAGCCAGAGTCAATCTTGGTCCGCCAACTGCGAGGGCCGCACTTCAGGATGTGACCGTGATGGAGGAGACGATCCAGCATTGCTCCGACCGCCGCCGCATCCCCCAGCAGTTTGCCCCAATCCTCGACGGGCCGGTTCGAGGTCAACAGCGTACTGACCCGTTCGTAGCGCCGCATAACGATCTCCAACAGATCCTCGGCGGCGGTGAGCGGAAGCTTGCGCATTCCGAAGTCATCAATGATGAGCAGTGGGACGGTGCTCACCGATTCCATATATTGTTTGCGAGTGCCGTCGATCGCGGCGTCGGCGAGTTCCTCGAGCAACACATGAGTTTCGCGATACAAGACTCGGTAGCCTTGCTGAATGGCAGCCTGGCCGATGGCCTGGGCCAGATGACTCTTGCCGGTCCCGCCCGGACCAAGGAACAATGCGTCCTCGCGCCTGCCGATAAAGGCGGCGGTGGCAAGGTCAAAGACCAGACTGCGGTTGATCTTCGGATTGAAAGTGAAATCAAAATTATCCAGGGCCTTGAGTGGGTCGCGAAACCCGGCCTGTTTTCGCCGCCGTTCCAGCAGCCTGTCGCCCCGGCGAGTCAGTTCGTCACAAACCAGACACGAGATGAAATCGACGTGGGCCATCGATTCCGCCTGAGCCTGGCGCAGACGTGTTTCAAGTACGGCGGCAATACCGCCAAGCCTTAGTTGCCGTAACGCACGGTCCAGCTCGATTAAGTTCATTCAGTTACCTCCTTCGTTCGGCTATTGATCAAATCGCGATACTCCACCAACTCCCGGATCAAGGGGTCGACCTGCCGGAGGGTCAGCGATGGCTGGGGACTGCGTTCTAGATAACGCCGGACAAACCGGTAATCGGAAACACCCAGTTCCAAAGCGGCGGCGCAGGCATCCTCCACGCTTGCCGCCCCATACTTTCTGGCGAGCGAAAGCACGCCCTGGATGCGCCGGATTGCTGACTGTCCCTGCTGCCGGTGCATTGTCTGACACAGCACCCCAATCTGCCGCCCTGCTTGTTCCGCCCGCCACAGCAGCTTCGATGTGCTCAGCGGCACTTGTTTCGGATAGTCCTCGGGCTTGATGCGATGATGCCCCCGTTTCTGCCTCAGATGCTCGCGCAGCAACTGACCGGTGCCCGGATTCAGCAGCCGCACCGTGAGCCCATCCCACTGTACATTTACCAGCCGTCCAACCCATCCCGGCGGCGCGCCATAGTAAGCCGCCTCCACCTCGACGCAGCCGTCCAGGTGCACAGTCCGTTCGCCGTGTTTGTAATAGCGGAAAGGCTCGAGTGGCAGAGGCAACAACGCCGAACGCTCTTCAGCGAACATCGTAGCCACCTGCCGTTTGGTCGTTCCGTGAATGCGGGTATCCGCCCAGTTCTGCTCCCATCTATCCAGGTATTCCTGCGCTTCCTCGATACTCTCGAATCGCTGTCCTTTCAGCGGTGTTTTCTGGGCATGGCCAACGCCTGATTCGACTTTCCCCTTTCGATCCGGGTCCCGAACACGGCAGGGCATCGCCACCGCCCCATAATGGGTTAGCATGTCACGGTAGACTGGATTGAGCGCTGGATCGTAGGTGTCGGGAGTCAGGACGCCTTCCCGGAGATTGTCCAGGACAACCGTCTTCGTCACCCCGCCAAGCCGGCGGAATGCCTGCTCATGCAGTTTGGCCCAGATTTCGGTGCTGGAGCGGAAAGTAATCAGCCGTACCGACTTCCGGCTGTAGCCCAGGGTCATCACGAACAGCCGGGTTCGGCGATACTTGCCGGACTTCGAATCCCGAACCATCGGTCCCTGTCCGTAGTCCACCTGAGATTCTTCCCCAGGCGCGGTGATGATGATGCCGCAGGCTTCGCGAGTCCGCGGCCCACGTAATCCGCTGGCGAACCGCTTCACGCTCTGGTAGCCGCCCTCAAAACCGTGGTACGACACCAGGTCCTGCCAGATCGCCATCGCATTGCGGCCTCGCGACAGACCCATCTCGATCTCTTCGCGAAACGCCTCGCATTTACTTGCCGTCGGACTTCGGCCCTGACTCCGGCTCGACTCGGCCTCTTTTCTGGGTTCAGTTCCAGAATCGCCGGCTACAATATTGGTCCCTCCCACCGACTCAGAGCCGGTGGGCACCTCAATGGCCGGTCTTGCCGGTTCGCTCTCGTTGCCTGTCTCCTTGGCTGGGTTTGCCTCAGCCGACTCGCTGACCGGCGTCTCATTTGCTGATTTTCCCAATGGAAAGCCGGTGGTCACCTTAATGGCCGCTTTTGCCGGTTCGCTCTCCTTGCTTGTCTTCTTGGCCGGGTTTGCCTCAGCCGACTCGCTGACCGGCGCCTCATTTGCCGGTTTTCCCAATAGAAAGCCGGTGGTCACCTTAATGGCCGCTTTTGCCTCCTTTGCATTAGTGGCCACCCCACCACCGGCCGATTTCCCTGATCTCCCGCTATTTCGGCGGCCCCGTCCACCCACCGCTATCCCGACCGCCCTCAGGTATTCTCCCGCTGTCTCTCGACGCACACCGGTAGCCCGCTCGATCCGCCGCAACGACCAGCCGAGCCGTCCCAGTGCAATGATTTGCTGTTTTTTTTCTTCGCTCAAAACGTTGCTCATAGCGGTCGAGGCTACACTGCCTCTCCCGTCTGTCAACGTCCCGGGCGATGTTCTTAATGGCCGGTTTTCAGGTGACCTTTAATGGCCGCTTTTGGGTGACCCCCGAGGCCACCACGTCAGGAGACTCTCATAACGGTATTGGTTGATGTCGCTATAGTCCTCGCGACTACTCGCTCCCTTGAGCCAAAATTCGGCCATTTTGGGATCTTTGATC
>JBOHTC010000239.1:0-22931 GCA_050733495.1 Gemmatimonadaceae bacterium
ACCCACCGAGTAATATATTTTTGCCTGAGACCTGCTGGAAAACCGATGCTAGCGAGGACTAATGAAACCGCGCTCGCGGCTCACCCATCCTCCCGGTCTAAGGCTCACCTATCCTCCCGTCCGTACAAGTTGCAGTTAGCCGTTAGTCCGGAGCTGCAGTTTGCCCGCAGTCCGTAGTTCGCAGCTTCTAGTTCGCATCTCGCAGTTAGTTCCCCAATCCGCAGTCAGTCAGCAGTTCGGAGTGGTAGCTAGTCCGCAGTCCTCGATTAGTCCGCGTTCATAGATGCACTTGGTCCTGAGCCCTCAGTCCTCAGCAGCGAGCCCACGGTCATCCGCGAACGCCAATCGCCTCGGCGTACAACGGATTCGCCCGAAGCTCTCCGTCGACGAGTATCTCGCGATCCCACGGCAGCACGATCGTGCTTTCCGTTGCGATCGAGTGGAAGTCGGGCGCGTACGAGCCGGTCTGAAACGCGACCGCCGTTCGCACTTCCGAAGCTCCCGCGTCGGTGACAGAGGAAACGGCGAGCCGCATGGTGTCGCCGGAATCGCACGTCTCGTCCACTATCAGCACGCGACGCCCGCGAACTTCCTTCGGCGCGCTCCCGAACACCTCGGGCTTCTCACGCGCGAGCGTCGCGCCGAATTTCCGGCTCACCACCAACGAGTGAAATTCCCTTCCCATGATCGCGGCGATCACCGCGCCGGGGATAACGCCAGCCGTAGCGATGCCGATGACGATCTCGGGGTCGTATGCCCGCGCGACCTTGAGCGCCAACCCACGCGAAAGCTCGCCGAAAAACGGCCATTCGATTTCGAGGACGCCTTTGGTAGCATCTACAGTGCGTTTTCGAGGTGACATTTCGCTCTCAAACCGTTCGGGGAAAAGCAGTTAGAGTTAAGCTAGCCCTGCCAACTCTTAGTCGGTAGATTCGACCAAATGTCATTCTGGGACCGCCTAACGGGCGGAAAGCCGAAACCAACGCGCGACAACCTCGACTATCTGAACGAGGCGCTCGCGCTGGAACGCCAGGGCGATTATGACGCTGCGCTCACGTCGTACCGTCTCGCCCTTCGGCAAACGCCCAACAACCACAAGGTCCTGCAGAACATGGCGATCGCCTACTCCAAGCTCGGGCAAATGGACGAAGCGGTGCGCTGCTACCGGCGTGCGCTAGCGATCGAGCCCAAGCTTTCCGGAGCGCACTACGGCCTCGCTTTTCTTCTGTTGCGGCGGGGCGATCTCAACGATGCCGCCTACCACCTCGAAGCATTCCTCATGGATCCACCGCGCAGCCCAGAGGCCGAGCGATGGATCAAGCACGCGCAGAAGACACTCGACGAGATGAAGGCTGCCGAGCCTCCACCGCAGACGTCTTCCACCCAGAGGCTCAAGACGAATGAGTATCCGGGGATCCTCGAATAGATGGGAGCGGTCCTCGCCGTCGTAAGCCAGAAGGGAGGAGTCGGCAAAACCACCACCGCAGTCAATCTCGCCGCAGCGTTCGCGCGCCGCGGGATGAAGACGCTGCTCATCGACGTCGATCCTCAGGGGTCGGTGAGGTATGGGTCGGGACTCCAGCGCGGGCATCCAACAGCGGGCTTCGCCGATTACCTGAACGGCGAGCGAACCCTGCGAGAGATAATTCTTCCCACCGCGCTGCCATGGCTGAGAGTGATCCTTGCCGGCTCGGTCGCCGACGAAGCGGACCACGCCGTCTACTCGCAGCTCGTGCGCGAGACGAACGTCCTGCAGGACCTGCTACAGATGGCAGAGCAGAGGTGCCAGGTCGTCGTCGTCGACACTCCGCCCGGGCTCGGCTCCATCACGCGCAAGGTTCTCGCGGGCAGTGAGCACGTCATAGTTCCGCTACAGTGCGAGCCCCTCGCGCTGCAGACCACTCCGCAGATCCTTCGCGCCATCCAGGACATCGTTTCAGTCAACGAGCGCCTCACGCTCGACGGAATCCTGCTCACGATGTACGAGGCGAACAATCCCGCGTCGGACCGGGTAGTTGACTACGTGAGAAAGCACCTGCCGGCCAACATCGTCTTCGATGTACTGATACCACGCACCGTGGCGACCGCTGACGCCTTTGCCGCCGGCCAACCTGTCGTCGTCCGCAATCCCGCGGACTCGGCGTCGCAGGCTTACGTCAACCTCGCGACGATATTGGCGGACCGGCTGGTATGACTCGACGTGAGCGATCCGTTGCGATCCTGACTGCGATGGTCGCCGTCACCGCCGGCGCCTACGCGTGCGGAGACGTGAGCGGCAGCTCGACTTCGGTGCTCTCTCTTCAGTTCGATTCACTCGCCGCTCCATCGGTCGTTCTTGGCGACACACTTCGCGATACCCTGGGCAACGTCGCACTTCCCGTCGTCCATGCGTTCAATTTCAGCGGCGACGAGATACCGTCGGCTCCGATCTGGTTTCAATCCCCCGACTCAGGTGTCACTGTCGACAGTCTCACCGGCACAATAGTCGGCGACAGCTTGCGCTCGACGTCCGCAAGGATCATTGCGACGGTAAGCAGTCTTCAGGCAATCCAGAAACTGGATGTGACGTTGCGGCCCGATCTCGTCGCGGCCGATCACGGGTTCGATTCTCTCTCGTATTCTCTCCTCGACACGACAGTCGATGTGTCACCGCAGGTCACGATCAAGTTGACGCACGGCGTCGCGCCCAACGACAGCAGTGTCAAGTCGTACATCGTGAGCTTCAGCATCGTCTCCCAGAGCGATCCTCAACTTGCGCAGCTCGTGAACGATGGGGGAAAGCCATCGCTCGTCGACACCACTGACGCGAACGGGATAGCGGGAAGAGCGATTCGTCTGCATCCTCTTTTTCTCACTTCCTCGGATCAGGTGGATTCGGTAATTGTGAACGCGACCGCGAAGTATCGGGGCGTGCCCGTGAGTGGCAGTCCCGTGCGGCTCGTGCTGAAGTTCAAGCCGCTGAGCTAGAACCCCATTCTGGAGGGGACGCTGTGATGGAAGCACGAGGTGGCCCGCGCCCGGCGCCAGGGACGCTCAACAAACTCTTCTTCGACGCGATCGCCAAATTCAACCGCCCAGATGCGCTCCAGGTGAAATCTGGCGGCGCCTACCGTCCGATCTCACACAGCACAGTTGCGCTACGGGTGCGGCACACCGCGCGCGGATTGCAGGCGATCGGAGTCAAACGAGGCGATCGGGTCGCGATACTATCCGAGAACCGGCCCGAGTGGGCGATCGCCGACTTCGCGAGCATCACTGCCGGACTCACCGACGTGCCGATCTATCCGACGCTGCCGGCGGATCAGATCGCCTACATGCTGAAAGACTCCGGCGCCGTCGCGATTTTCGTGTCCAACAGCGTCCAGGCGGCGAAGATAAAAGAGATTCGCCGGCACCTCTCGGCATTGAAGACCGTGATCGGATTCGAGGAGATGTCCGGTCTCACCGACATCTCTCTCGCCGCGCTGGAGAAGCGCGGCACGGAAGGAGAATCCGATGCGTCGACAGAGCGCTACAAGAGCGACGCGCTGGCCGTGAAGCCGGATGATATCGCGACAATCATCTACACCTCGGGAACCACCGGCGAGCCGAAAGGCGTGATGCTGAGCCACGACAACATCTACTCCAACGTCGCAGCCTCCAGAATAGCTGTGCCCTTCGGGGGCAATGACGTCGCGCTCAGTTTTCTCCCCTTATCGCACATCTTCGAGCGGATGGCCGGGCACTACATGATGTGGGCGACTGGAACATCGATCGCTTACGCGGAGTCGATCGACACGGTTCCGGTGAACATGCAGGAGGTAAAGCCGACGCTTGTACTTTCGGTGCCGCGTCTCTACGAGAAGATGTACGCGCGCGTTCTCGAGACGGCTCTAAGCGGCAGCTTCGTGAAGAAGAGGATTTTCTTCTGGGGACGCGATGTGGCAGAGCGATGGGCGAATCAGAAGCTGGCGGGGAAAGAGCCCGGTCGGGTGCTGGCAATGCAGTACGCCATCGCGCAAAAGCTCGTGTTCTCGAAGCTGAAGGCGCGCACCGGCGGACGCCTCCGCTACTTCGTCTCCGGCGGAGCTCCGCTATCACCTGAGATCAACAAGTTCTTTTACGCGGCTGGTCTCGAGATACTCGAGGGCTATGGTTTGACGGAGACGTCACCGGTCATTGCCGTGAACACTCCGGCCAATTTCCGCATCGGCACCGTCGGCAAACCAATCGACGGAGTGGAAGTCAAAATCGCCGCTGACGGCGAGGTGCTCACTCGGGGGCCACACGTCATGAAAGGCTATTACAACAAGCCCGAGGCAACCCGTGAGGCAATCGATCCCGAGGGCTGGTTCCACACCGGAGACATCGGCGAGATCCGCGACGGCTTCCTGGCTATTACGGACCGCAAGAAAGACATCATCGTCACCGCGGGCGGAAAGAACATCGCGCCCCAGCCGCTCGAGAACAAAGTCAAGACCAACAAGTACGTCGCCCAGGCCGTCATGCTCGGCGACAAGCGCAAATTCCCCTCGATGCTGATCGTCCCCAACTTCGATCAGCTCGAGAAGTGGGCGATGAAGCACAACATCATCTGGACCGATCGCGCGCAGCTACTTCGCATGCCGACGATCCACGCAAAGATCGAGAAGGAGGTCAACAAGGAGCTCGCGGGCGCCGCGCACTTCGAGGTGCCGAAGAAGATCGGATTACTGGAGCACGATTTCTCGATCGAGCGCGGCGAGCTGACGCCGACACAGAAGGTGAAGCGGAAAGCGATCGATAAGAATTACAAAAAGCTCATCGACTCACTGTACGCGGAAGCCGAGCACAACGGCTTCACCGACTCGCACGCCGTATTGGGATAACTTCCGGCGCTTTTTCCGCTACCCAGTAGTTCTCGTCGCGCGCGAGCACGGTCAGCTCGCTCGGTGTGTCGATGTTCGTCGGCCCGACCAAGCGTCCCCCGGGACGCAGTACCCTCAGCGCCGACTCGATGATGGCCGCCGGAAACCACGCGTCGAGCGCAACGCCCGCGACCGAGCCTGCGGCGAGCGGAATCTCCGCGCCGACGTTCATTAGTGCCACCGTCTCCGATTCCTCCAGCTCACGAGGCGCGTTGAGGGCGAAGACGCGCACCTGCGACATTCTGGCCAGGTCGTGAGCAGCGTACGCCCACAATCCGCCGAGTAGGATGGTGGCGGCCGGCTCAGTGGCGTTGAGATACGCACCGGCGCGCGTCGCCAACTCTTCCCGGCGGTGGCTTGCTTCAGCGCGCCCTTCCTCGCAGTCCGGCAGCGACATCCCCGCGCTGAAATCGGCGACCCCACGCTCGATCGGATATTCTGCTTTACAGATCGGGCAGCCGAGCTTGCCGTCTTTGACCAACCGGTTGGACACGGTGTGGAATGAGGCGACGAGCCAGGTGTCTTCGTGCGGTCTGATGCACCGAAGAAGATCCAGCAGCTCGATGAACACCGATCCTAGCTGTGCGAGAGCCGGAGCTCGTCGATGTTCACTCGCTCGGGCTGCGTCAGAGCGAACATCACGGCGCGGACGACATCGTCGGGTGCAAGCATAGTCCGCTTCGAGTGCGGCTTACCGGCGGGATCAGTGATCGTCACCGTGTCCCAGATCGTGGTGTCCGTCGCGGCGGGCGAGACAAGCGTTGTACGGACGCCGCTCGCGCGGAGCTCCGCGCGCATTACCTCCTGTATGGCGCGGACACCAAACTTGGCCGCCGAGTATGCGGCGTTTCCGGTGTAGATCGTCCGATCCGCGATCGAGCCGATGGTGACGACGTGTCCGCTCCCGCGTTCTTTCATTCCGCCCAGAAACGCGCGCACGAATAGGAACGGCCCGACGAGATTGGTGTTGATCGTATCGATGAACAACTCGGTCGAGGTCTCTTCAACGGTCGCGACACTGAAGATGCCGGCATTGTTGACCAGGATGTCTGGAGCGCCATCAAATTCCTTGGAGATCGTCGCCGCGGCCTTTTCGACACTGTCGGCGCGCGTGACATCGCACGCAACCGGGATCGATCCCTTGAGGGTAGAGGAAAGCTCCCGGAGCTTTGCCTCGTTGCGCGCGAGCACTGCTACACGCACGCCCTCAGCCGCGAGCGCGGCGGCAATTCCGGCGCCGATTCCGCGCGAGGCACCGGTGACCACCGCAGTGCGACCGCTAAGCTCGCCCATTAGTCATCAATCCGATCCGTTATGCGCCAGGCGCAGGAATTCGTCGCGGGTCTTCGGATCTTCTCTGAACGCACCCCTCAGTGACGACGTTATCGTCTTCGAGTTCTGCTTCTGCACACCCCGCATCATCATGCAGAGATGATAAGCCTCGATCACCACCCCAACTCCGACCGGCTTCAGCACTCGGCAAATTCCCTCGGCGATCTGCTCCGTGAGTCTCTCCTGAACCTGCAGACGCCGCGCGTACACGTCGACAATGCGCGGGATTTTGGAGAGGCCGACGATCTTGCCGTTCGGGATGTAGGCGATGTGCGCCTTTCCGAAAAAGGGGAGCATGTGGTGCTCGCACATCGAGTAAAGCTCGATGTCGCGCACCATGATCATGTTGTCGTGCTCTTCCTTGAAGATGCCCTTGCCGACCACGTCCTCGGCGCTCGAGGCATAGCCCTGGGTGAGCCAGCGCAACGCATGAGACACGCGGTAGGGAGTGCGCAACAGACCTTCGCGAGCGGGATCCTCCCCGAGGAGCTCGAGCTCGCGCCGAACGAGTTTTTCGAACTCGGCGGACTTCCTGAGCTCGCCACCGCCGTCGAGATCGTTACTGTCCGGTGTATTCGACATAGTTGTTCTCGGTCTCCCACAGAACGAGTCGGGCGAGCCTACCCGGCTCGACTCTGGGCGCCAGAATTTTCCAGAACGCGATGACGATGTTCTCCGATGTCGGAATCACATCACGCATGAACGGGACGTCGAGGTTGAAGTTCTTGTGGTCGACGATGTCGATGATTTCCTTCCCGACGATTTTCTTTAGCTGCGACAGATCGCAAACGTACCCCGTTTTGGGGTCGACGCTTCCTTCGACAGAGACGTCCAGCGTGTAGTTGTGCCCGTGCCAGTTCGGGTTGTTGCACTTCCCAAAGAGCCTCGAGTTCTCGGCGTCGGAGAGCGCGGGATTGTGGACGCGATGGGCTGCGTTGAACCGGAGGCGGCGGGTGACTGTTACGCGCGACATGTTTAGGGTAAGATATCCGATACAAAGAAGCTCCGCCGTTTTGCGGCGGAGCTTCAATAAAAATGGGACGGAGAGGTTTTTTGAAGCCCGGTCGAATTTTTGAGGCCCTCACCCCGCCTACCGTCTTCCCCGCACTGGGGCATGACGTCAGCAAAGTTTGTCGGACCCACTCGAAGGACTTGTTGGCTCAAAAAGTGAGTTCTCCGCCCCAACGATGATGGCAAAATTCTTGTTGTTGCAGTGCCATAATGACTGTTTGAACTTACCGGTCGTCACATTCAAGGTCAACGAATTCCACCAATGGATTTAGGCATAATTGCGGCGATTGTGATGCTCGTGGTCTGGGCATTCGTGGCGCTCACTACTTCGGCGCCGGGATGGATTCACATTCTGCTCACGATGGGCATGTTTCTTCTCATCTACCGGATTGTGATTCGCGGCACTCGTGGCCGTGAGATGCCGCCACGAGAGTGATCGTCGGTCGCGGAGCTGATGGATAACCGCGGATCCTACTCGTACGAGAGCGAAGGCACCGGCACCGCTGTCGCCGAGCAGCCTCTGCCCTACTCGGCGGACAAGAAAAAGCCGGTCTTGGTAACCGGAGCAGCCGGACTCGTCGGCATCCACACCTGCCGAGAGTTGACAAAAAACGGCTGGCAGGTCAGGGCGCTGATACGGGATCCGGCGCGGGCGGCGATGGCTCTCGGACAGCTCCCAGTGGAATTCCGAGTCGGCGATGTGCGGGATGCGACGACGCTCAGAAGCTCGCTCGGCGGCTGCGGAGCGGTAGTCCATCTGGCAGCAGTCGCCATCGAGAAGAAGGGCCAGACGTATCGCGAAACCAACGCTGCCGCGACGGAGCGTCTCATCTCGGCGGCAAGGGCGCAGAACATCCGCCGAATCATCTTCATGTCGCAGAACGGCGCCGATAGCAGATCGCCGCACCCGTTTCTTCACAGCAAGGGCGTGGCCCAGGATTCGGTGAAGACCAGCGGTCTCGCGTGGACGATTCTCCGTCCCTCTGTGATTTTCGGGCCGGAAGATCAGTTCGTGAACGTCCTGGCGAGACTGATCCGTCTCACGCCGAAGATTTTTCCGCTGCCTGGTGGTGGGTCGGCGCGTTTTCAGCCTGTCGCGGTTGACGACGTTGCTCGAGTGGTGCGGCTGTCGCTCGAGAAAAAGGACACGGTGCAGCAGGTCTACGATCTCGGTGGATCCGTGCCGCTCACGCTACGGCAAATGACCGAGAGAATTCTTACGGCAATGGGGACAACGCGAAAGTTGGTGCCGGTGCCAGTCGCCGTTCTGCGGCCGCTAGTGGCGCTCGCTCAGCGGATTCTGCCCAATCCGCCTGTGACGTCGAGCCTGCTGGACCTTCTCGCGGTCGACAACACGATCGCGAGCAACGCGCTCACGGAGAAGTTCAAGATCGTACCGGTTCCGTTCGCGGGCGACGAGCTGCAGTATCTTCGACGAATAACGGCGAAGAGCGCGCTCCGGTCGCTGTTCGAGCGGTAGGCGGGAGGCGGGAGGCGGGAGGCGGGAAGCGGGAAGCGGGAAGCGGGACGGCGGGACGCGCGAGGGATTAGCGGAAGCGTTCAGCGGGAAGCGATCAGCCGGTAGCGTGTAGTGTTCAGTTGCTCTTCCCGCTTCCCGCTTCCCGCCTCCCTCCCCCCGCTCCCCGCTTCCCCGATCGTGGGCCGTGGCGTCGCCAGGTTCGGCGCGTATCCGTCGAAGAAGAGCTTCGCGATGAGAGCTTTACGACCGCGAACACCGATCTTGTCGCAGGCGCGCTGGATGTGCTCGTTGACGGTGTGCGGTGAGACGCCGAGGCAGATGGCGATCGACTTTGTCGCCTCGCCTCGCGCGACGGCCGCGACTACTTCGCGTTCCCGGGCGGATAGTGCATAAAGGTGAGTGAGCAACTTCGCGGTTTCCTGAGGCATTGCCGGCCTCACGACCACGACGACCGCGCTTTGGCCACGGGCGTCAGGCTCCGAGAGGGACGCGCGCAACATGTACCAGCGTCCCGAACGCCCGCGAGCACGCAGGTGCAACTCGAACCCGAGATCGTCGGGTCTTGTGCGAAGTTGAGACGCGAGTCCGAGAATCGAGAGCGGCACATCGTCAGTCGTGCCGACGCCAAAGTCTGAGAGATCCTCGAGCCACGTCGCCGCGATCGCGGTTCGGAGCGTCGCATTGTTTCGCGAATCGAGCACGATGACGCCCGGGGCGCTCTCGCTGCTTTGCGAGAGATCGTCGGCGAGGCCGCGGTCTATCCGGGCAGCGGTCTGCAGACCCCGCGCAATGTGCGGCGCCAGACGCCTCAGGAAGAGATAGTCGCGTCCAGTTGTCGCGACGGAATTGCTTCCCCGCATGAGACACCAGGTTCCCCACAAGCGTCCCGCGTCCGATATCGAGACGTGGAGCTGCTGCCATATGCCGTGAGAGCGCATGGCAGCCTGCGCGCGCTCCGACTGGTCCGCCATCGAGTAGACGCTTATGCCTTTGCGGGGCATCTCCATGCTGACTCGAGCGAGGTCCTCGGGATAGAGAATTTCTACGTAGGTCCGCGCGAGCCCGGGAGGAATTCCCTCACCGACCGTGTGGGTCGCGAGACCCGTGTCGGGATCACAGGTGCTGAAGGCGTGCGCATCGAAATCCACGGCATGCGAGACCCGCTCCGCGACCTCACGGCGCAGCGCGACCGAATCCAATCCTGAATAACAAGCGCGCTTGGCGCAGTCGAACGCCGCTTCCAAGGGAAAACCCTCGTTCCACACTGTCCCACATTTTGGGGACAGCGGGGCTCTCTTCCGGTGACCATCATTGATGCGATCCGCTACTGCGGCGGATCGACATCGCATAGTGGCATTTCGCACGAGTGAACGCAAGCAGAACCGCGTGCGTGCCGTTCGCTTTCGTTCAACACCCAAATCACAAAGGAGTTTCTGGATGATCTCGCACCATCTCGCGATTGGTTTCGCTCTTTCTGCCGGGTTGACCGTCGTCGGGGGCGCAGGTTCGCACAGCACATCTTCGCCGACCGCTCCCAACGCAGCGCCGCGGATGGTCACCGCAACGGCGACTGATTACCGGTTATCGATGCCGGACACGCTGACCGAAGGCGCCACGACCATCCGCCTCGTAAATCACGGACGCGAAATGCACCAGGTCTTTCTCGTGCGCCTGCTCCACAACAAAGGCGCTGGCGACCTGCTCGCGGCAATGAAGACGCCCGGCCCCTTTCCGAAGTGGGCTGTCGCAGTCGGCGGTCCCAATGGCGTGGATCCGTCCGCGACCTCGCTCTCGACGACGGTCGATCTCGCTCCCGGTCGGTACGCCGCGCTCTGCGTCATTCCCGGACCCGACCAAGTACCTCACGTGATGAAAGGGATGATCAAGGATCTCTTCGTCCGTCCCAGCGCCCGAAAGGGAACGGAGGACGCGAAACCCGATCTTACGATCTCTCTCACGGATTACGCCTTTCAGCCCTCACAGCCGATCACCAGAGGTCACCACGTGATCGTCGTCAAGAACGTCGGGGCGCAGCTTCACGAGCTCGAGCTCACCGAGTTGGCTCCGGGAAAAACGCCGGCCGATCTGGGTCGTTGGGCGGAGAAGATGCAGGGGCCGCCACCGGCGCGCTTTCTGGGCGGAGTGAGTCCGCTGGCTCCCGGTCATTCCAACGAGCTGGCGGTCGATCTTGCCCCCGGGCACTATGTGATGCTTTGCTTCGTGCCCGACGCAAAGGACGGCAAGCCGCATGTCGCGCACGGCATGGTTCGCGATTTTGTGGTGAGCTGAGTGATACGATTCTTGCTTTAGCGGGGGCGGTGAGCGGGAGGCGGGAGGCGGGAGGCGGGAGGCGAATGCGGCAACAGCAACTGAACGCTACACGCTACCGGCTGATCGCTTCCCGCTGACCGCTTCCAGCTAACACCTCTCGCCTCTCGCCCACCGCCCCGCGCCCACCGCTGCCCGCAATGAATCGCGCTGCCATTTTCTGTTTCGCAATTTGTACTGCGGTCGCGGTGGCTGGCTGCCGCGGTCGCCAGCATACCGCTGACGCCTCGAGCACCGCGAACACGACGCCTCGCGCCACGGCGCATCACACGCGTCTGCCTGGCGGTTCGACCGGCTCGGTCGATACGACCGCAAGTCCACGGGATGTCGTCCGCAGATATTACGACGCCATCCAGCGCCACGATTACGATGCCGCCTACGCCCTGTGGTCGGACGGCGGCAAGGCGAGCAATCAGACGCGACCGGCGTTCGCGGCAGGATTCGCGCAAACTGCCGAGGTGAGGGTCAACCCATCCGACAGCGTAGTCGTGGAGGGAGCGGCTGGATCACAGTACGCGACTGTGCCAGTAGCGATCGATGCGGTTCTACGTGACGGTCAGCACCAACACTTCGATGGTACTTACACTTTGCGCCGTTCCATGGTCGACGGAGCCACGCCAGAGCAACTGCAGTGGCGCATCTACTCGAGCGATCTGCGGGCGCGCTGAGAATTCTGCGGGAGGCTGTGGGCGCCGCATCCCTCTTCCCGCATCCCGCTTCCCGCATCCCTCTTCCCTCTTCCCGCATCCCTCCTCCCGCTCAGTAAATCGCGAGGCCTTTGTATACATTAGATAGGGCTTTGTATACATTTGGGGCTGCTTGACTTCCCCTGCCGATAGGAGGCGATCGTGAAAGGCGGCGCGCAGCCAGCAGTTCGCACGAATGCCACGACCGACGGCGTCTCCGCCGCGGATTCCCCGCCCCGCGCCGAATCCCGCCCCGCGCGCCGATCCCGCATCGCTTCGGTCGACATCGTCCGCGGCGCGATCATGGTGCTCATGGCGCTCGATCACGTGCGCGATTTCACCGCGCACATCCGAATCCGCCCCGAGAATCTGGCCCAGTCAAGCGCGGTCCTCTTCGCAACCCGGTGGATAACCCATTTCTGCGCGCCCGGCTTCTCTCTTCTCGCCGGTGTCGGGATCGGACTCTCGATGAATCGCGGCAAGCCAGCCGGCGAGATGAGTCGATTCCTCATTGTGCGCGGAATCTGGCTCCTTTTCCTGGAGCTCGTCGTTACCGCGATCGGATGGCAATTCGGATTTCATCTCATCCCCGCATTCGCGCTCGTGCTCTGGGCTCTCGGCATCTCGATGATCGTCATGGCGGCGCTCGTCCATTTGCCGCGATCCGTAGTCGCCGCGGGGTCGATTGTCATGATCGCCGGCCACAACCTTCTCGACAGCGTGACACCCCAATCGTGGGGCGCTTTCGCTCCGCTCTGGACGGTTCTACACGTCCCGGGCTTCGCGATCCCCGGCAAGCTCTTCATCGCGTATCCACTCATTCCGTGGGTGGGGGTGATGGCTTTGGGCTGGGCAGTTGCCGATGTGTTTCGGTGGGATTCGGTCAAGCGGAAAAGATTCCTCATCACGACGGGCATCGCGACCACGATCCTCTTCATCATCGTGCGCGCGGTCAACCACTACGGTGATCCGTTCACCTGGAGCCATCAGCGGTCACCGGCACTCACGGTCGCGTCGTTCCTGAACGTGAACAAATATCCGCCATCGCTCGATTTCCTCCTCATGACGATCGGTCCACTTATGGTTGCACTCGGCGTCCTCGAGCACGCACGAGGCCGCGTGGCATCATGGATCTCGGTCTATGGAAAGGTGCCGCTCTTCTATTACGTCGTGCACATCTTCGTCGTGAACACGCTCGCGACGCTGATCGCCTGGGCGCAGGGCGGAACGCCGCGGCGAATCGAGGCAGTTATAGATCCGGCTTCGATACCAGCGTGGTATGGACTGCCGCTTCCAGGCGTGTATGCCGCCTGGATTCTCGTCGTCGTTGCGATGTATCCGCTTTGCCGCTGGTTCGCGCGGCTAAAGGCGGAGCGCGATGACTGGTGGCTCAGCTATCTCTGAGCCAGTGCATTATCGGAAAAACAAATCGCTCCGCCAACCATTCGAGCGGCGCGGGATAGTCGGATCCGAGACCGGCGAGACGCCGGAGTAGCTATTTGGGCTTCAGCACGTAGACACGCACGTAATCCACGAGCATGGTCGCCGGGAAAATCTCGTCCGACGCTGGATCGCCGTCGAAATGTCCGCCGACGGCAAGATTGAGGATCACGAAGTACGGCCGGCCCAGCACCGACTGGCCGTAGTGCTGCACCTGATCGCGGGTGACACCGTAGTGGGGCACGCCGTCGACGAAGAATTGGACGTGCAGCGAATCCCACTCGACAGCGAACGTGTGGTAGTCATTGGACAGGGATCCGCTTCGGAGCGCATGCGCATGTGCGAACGGCGTCTCTCCGGAATATCCCGGCCCGTGCAGCGCCGAGCTGCTGGTGCTCGGCTGACTACCCTTGTTCTCCATGATGTCGATTTCGCCGCGCCCGGGCCACCGAAGACTGGGAACGTTGTAACCTAGCATCCAGAACGCGGGCCAGAGGCCCTGTCCGGCAGACAGCTTGATTCGGGCTTCGACGCGACCGGGCTGAGCGAGCATCTTGTCGCGCGTCGTGATCTTGCCGGACGTGTAACGACATGGTCCGTAGTAACAGGTGAGCCCTGACGGCGCGGGGCGGGCGACAATCACGAGTTGTCCCTGTCCATTCAGCGCGATGTTCTCGGGCGCGTCGGTGTAGTACTCTTTCTCGTTGTTTCCCCAGCCGCAGATGCCTTCCTTGCATCCGTCGGTGGTTTCGTAATTCCACCTTGTGGTGTCGACGCGCGCGCCAGCGGGGCCGTCGAATTCGTCGCTCCAGACTTGTAGCCATTCGGTGGTCGGGGGCGTCGGGACGATGGAGGAGACCCCGCCCACGCACGAAACAAGAACAACGATTGTAGCGGCCCTCATGGTGACAGCCGCGGACGCCCGCGTCGTGCGGGTCATCATTTCCGCGGTGTTCTCGCGCTCGTCACGCGCGCGTCGTCTTCGGTGATAGAATCGTAGATTCGCACCGTCTTCCAGAATCCGCCGCACTCCGCGCGGAACCTGTCGTGAACGACGTCCGTCTGGTAAGCGTCGTGAGCATTTTGATCATCGAATACGAGCACGAGCGAGGCGGAGTAGCCGCGCTCGATGACGGGCCTGTCCGTGGACGCCGGCTTCCCGATGTAGCCGTCACGAACGCCGTCGATCGCGCGCAGCGACCGCAAACCGGCGGCGAACTTCTCACGCTCGGCAGACGTCAGGTCGTCGCGAAGATAGAAGTAGACAGCGTGGACGAACATTGGTCCTAGCGGTGGTGATGGATTGAGAGGCTGGGAAAGAAAGGCGGACGCGATTTCCGGGGGGGGGCTAACTCTGAGCCGCTTTGGGTCTCTCCTCGTACAGACCGACCTTATTGCCGGCCGGATCCTGGAAGATCGCGAATCCCGTCCCGTCGCCCAGTGACGTAAATGGCTTGACGATACTCCCGCCTGCCGCACTGATCCGGCGCAGGGCTTCATCGATGCTGTCGACCATGATGTACGTCAGCATGGATCCGGCGCCGGCTTTCGTCTCCGGAACCCAGGTGCCACTTACGTACCCAGTTGCGTCGTCGAAGGCGATCTCGCCGTCGCCACGAGTTCTGACGTTCCAGCCGAAGATCCTTGAATAGAAATCCGCGGACGTCTTCGGATCTTTGGACGACATCTCGATATAGCAGATCTTGCCGTGCGGCATGCCCCTTCTCCATAACGTTTAGTGTGCAGCGGCGCCGCTGGAGCAGGACTGCTCCGCCGCGCGATTAGAGATGCTCGGCACGACTCGACGTGCGCGCAAGGGCTTGTCGTTGGCGATGTTTCAGGAGTAGTGGTCGACGTTGACTTCAGCCGAACCGTGCGAACTCACGAATCTGGTCCGGTGCAACGCGCAGACGGCCGTGTCAAAACCGAAACTCCCGGTACACGATGCTCACGTCGCCCGATTGGCTCGGGACAACGTAAGGTGGTCGCGGCGGAATCGAAACACCGGCGATCGACGGAATTCCGGGCCTCCGCGCTCCAACGCTGAAATCGAGATGTCCTTGCGCCGGAATCGTCAACGCGACGATTGCTCCGCTGTCCGGAACCGCCCAGTACTGCATTATCCAGTCGTGGGCGCGACGACGGTATCGCGAAGTATCGACAGCGCGCCCATCGATCGATGACGTGAGCACCGGTGCACCACTCGCTCGCATCGACAACCCAATCGTGCCGGCGGGAGCACTCACACGCAGCACAATGCTTCTAGTATTTCCGCTCAGGGTGTCGCCCGTGAGCACAACGTTTGGCGGGGCGAGACGAGCACGTGGTACCGGACGGCCTATGAATGGAACCAAGTAATTCGATAGACGAGTCGTCCATTGTGGAAGCCGCCTGGATGCATCAGCACCGACCGGCGCCTCCCTGGATGCATCTGCACCGATCGCCGCTCGGGTCCAATCGTTCGCGGGACGCCCGAAGGCACCGAGCCAGGCATCGCCCGAATCGGCGTTCTCGGCGTACACGAGGCTGCTTCGGAGCGAATGATCCACTGTGGGACGAACAGTGAACGCGGCGAACACGAGGCAGAGCACACCAGCACCGGCGACCCACGAGGCGCCCGACCACCGTGAATCTCCAGCCACGACGTCGAGCATCGGTGCGAGCAGCATTGCAACGAGCGCGGTCATAACACAAAGTCCGATGGCACCGCCGCCCGTGACACCGAGCATTACGACCGACACGCCGTAAATGAATCCAGCGAGGATGAGCAGCGTGACACCCGCAGCTATCCACTCTGCTACCGCGCGTCCACGTCTGAGCAGCGCTGCAGCAGCGGCGAACAGGAGAGGCCAGGTAAAGAGGTAGGCCACTCCGGGCAACAGGATGCTGAGCGAGAGCGCTATAAGGGCCCACACAACGAGCGCTCCAATGTGCAGACCGCGCGAAGTCGACCAGCGCCCTGCGAGCGCGGTGACTGCGAGTGTTGCGGACAGCGCGATGAGTGCAATGCCGGCTGCGTACCGACCGCTCCAGATCGCTGGTCCGTCCAGAAGTGCGCTCGCAATCGCGCCGATTGCGCCCGCGATCGCAACGGCAACCAACGCCGCTACAAAACCGGCGACCACCCCCTTCCCGCCTCCCGCCTCCCGCTTCCCGCTCACCGCCGCCCGCTTCCCGCCTCCCACCCGAACCACCACCGCTCCCACTAGAACGAGCGCGAAAATCGCCAACGGGAGCTCGAGCGACGTCGGGTACACGACGAGCCCGATCAACGGCAGATCGAAGAAGACTCCGTCGCCCGTGCGGACGCGTGGAAGCGGCTCGCTCGCGAAAGTGCGCGCCATCTCGAGCATGTTCGACCCCTGATGCTGCACGCTTGCCGGATCGAGGTGCTGAACGTCGTCGTGGCTCGTATGGTAAAGCTCGACGCCCTCGGCAAAGGCGAAGTTGAGCGCGGGCAGTCCAAGAGGTGCCAGCTCTGAGAGATCGGTATCGTTGGGCAGCAACCGATAGATAGTCGCGTACACCGATCCAGCAGTCGGATATCGTGCGCTCCGAAACGCGCGGGCCACATCGAGATTTCCAGGGCCGGTCTCGAACATGACGGAACGGCCGCTGGTGCCGCGAGCGTCGAAATTGAGAACGACTTCGACATCCTTCGCCCATGGGTGCTCGCGTACGAATGCCGCCGAACCAAGGAGACCCGACTCTTCGCCATCGGTGAAAAGTGCGATGACGTCGTGGGCCAGCGGCTGATCGTTCGCGTGGAGGGCACGAAGGGTTTCCAGCATCGCCGCGCATCCCGACCCGTCGTCAGCCGCTCCCGGGCCCGCCTCCACGCCATCGTAATGTGCCATCAGTAGAACTGCCTTGCCGCTGCGATCGGAGCCTTGAAGCCGCGCGAGAACGTTCTGAACTCTACCGGCTTCCTGATAACGAGTGCCAGTCGCTGTCGTGCGCTGGATTGTGGCGTTGAGACCAATCGTGGCGAGCTCGCCGAGTATGTAATCCCGCACCCGATCGTGATCGATGGACCCCAATGGGTGCGGCCGCTGCGCAATCGCGCGCACATGACGGAGTGCTCGCACGGCGGAGAAGGAGTCATCCGGCGCGGTCGCCGGAACTGGGCGTGGCGGACGCGCGACGCGCACGATCGACATCACGCAGAGAGCAAGGAGCCAGACCGCGACTGCAATGCGTTTCATCATCATACTCGGCGTTTTACGAGCGTTATTTCGAGGTACTTAATTCGCAAGTATAATTTTCCGCAGCGTACTTGTTGCCCGAGTGGCTCCAGGCGGCTTTTCCCGGGTAAGGACAGAGCGGGCGCGTTCGCAGAACTCCCGTCGACACATCGCCGTCTTTGCGATACTGCGTCGCGATGACGTCTGTCGGCGCGACGCCATTCTCCACCCAACGCTCGAGCGCTTTCAGCATGCTGTGCTGCGAGTCGGCGCCTTTCCGTAACCATTGACCGAAATCGTTCGGGACTTCGCCACTCCCGCAATGTCCCATCCCAGGCACGAGATAAAGCTGCATGAATTCGTCGACGTTTTTCCGTCCCATACGCGACACAGCTCGCCTGTAATAATCGATGCTGCCCTGGGGCGCATCCGCGCTGCCGTGATAAATCATCAGCTTTCCGCCGCGATCGCGAAAGGACTGGAGCCTTCCGCCGACGAACGTCCGAAATCCAAAATGATACGCGGGCGCGCCCGCCATAATGCCGTCGTAGTCGTCCGGATATCGTTCGGCTTCCATCAACCCCTGTCGCCCGCCGTTCGAGCAGCTGCTGAAGTAGGATCGATCGGGAGGTTTACCGTAGAAGGCGCGGACGACGGCTTTTGCAAAAGCGGTCATCTCGTGGACTGCGCGGTAGTCGAAATCCGTTTGCTTTTCCGGTTGTCCCACTGACCACTTCACATTGCGTGAACTGCCGCGATGCCCGGTGTCCGTCGACGCGCCGACGTAGCCGCTGTTGATTGCTTCTCCGAGCCTGAAATAGCTCAACGAGCCGGCGTATCCTCCGTTGCCGGCGCCGAGGTATCTGCCGTTCCAACCGGTCACCGGAAGCCAGACTTCGACGCCAATGTGTGACCGTTGCGACGGCGCGACGACGGCCTGCACTCTGCAAAACGCCGGCAGCCGATCGTAGGCCGTGAAAATCTCGACTGATGGACGGCGGCCACCGGCCGGTAGGTGAAACGCACCCGGAGGGACGATTTCTGCTCTGGTGATCTTCGTGTTTAGGAGATTCAGCGTTGCGAGGCTGTCGCACGGAGCGGCGCCCGCTCCCGTGCTCGATGCAACCACGAGCGCCACCGCTGAGAGCAGTGAAAACCCTGATCTCAAGAAATCACTCCGGTGCACCGCAGAGCGTCGAAATGTCGCGAAGAGAAATTGTCGGCATGTCCGCAGCGGAGCTGGTCTCGCGTATCGCGTGTCGAGGCTACAATGTATAGCATGCGCTTACCAATAACTGTTGTCGCCGCCGCCGCCTTGGCCGCCGCGACCCCGCGTGTTGTGCCGGCCCAGGCGAGCCGGACCGTCCTTGCCGTATTCGCCCACCCCGACGACGAACGTGTCATCGGCCCGCTGCTCTCTCGTCTCGCACGAGAGGGACGCGAAACACTGCTCGTGATTGCCACCGACGGCTCGCAGGGGGTCACAGACTTCGCGCACATACCCGCCGGCGCCGAGCTCACCGCCGCGCGCAAAAAAGAGGCAACGTGCGCGGCCAACCGGCTCGGCGTCCGCAAACTCTATCTCCTTGGCTTTCCCGATGGTGGCCTCGCCTCGTTCAACGTCCTTGGAAAAATGAGATCGCGTATCGCTGCCATTATCGACTCTGTCCGGCCAGCCGTGATAATTACGTTCGGTCCGGAAGGAGGGACGGGGCACCCCGATCATCGGCTTGTCGGCGATGTCACGACGCAGATAGTGGAAAGCGATTCTCGCTACGCGAACATCGATCTCTTGTATGCGTCATTGCCGACCGAGCTTCTTCGTACTGCCCCGAAGGCGGAGCCCACCGTGAACGGGATGGCCGAGTCGCTGTTGACGGTGCGAGTGCCGTTCGAGGAGCAGGATCTGGCCGCAGGGCGAGAGGAGTTCGCCTGTCACAAGAGTCAGTACACACCGACGCAAATGAAGGCGGTCAACGCTTATCTTGCGCACGCCTGGAACGGAAACGTATGGCTGCGTCCGTGGAACGGAGCGATGCACAATCCGAACGTCTTGAAACCGTAGAGACCGTGCGCCGCGCGAAGGTGGTTCAACGCCCCCTTGCCTTCGCGCGCGTCATTCATCGCCCCACGACGCGCGTTCTTGTTCAGTTACGTCGGGAACCATTCGCCGCGCCTCTTCATCTGAGCGCGCGGCCGCTTCGATGATCGCCATCACCGTCGAGGCCTGCTCGGGAGGCACAGGATTCGGCGAGCGTCCCCGCAGCGCATCGCGAATCGCGACATAGTATCCACGCTGGTCACCTCGCGCAGACTTGACTGAGCGCCTGCTTCCACTCGCTCCCTCGTACACAACCGCATCGTCAAGATCCAGTCCCCAGTCGCTCGAGCCCGGGAGAATGCCGGCCCGGAGCTGATCCTCCTGGATGTCGGGTTTCTGCTTCACGACACTCGCGCGGTCGCCATGCAACGCAAAGCGCGGGCTACCGCCGGACACCAACGAACCAGCTTGGAGCGTCGCGACCATCTCTCCGTAACGCAGCACGAGCTGGAAGAAATCGTCAGTCTTCGCCCCGCGTCGCTGCTCCGCGACCGTCGCCTGCACGCTGTCCGGAATTCCAAACAGCAACAGCGTCTGGTCGATCAGATGTGGGCCGAGATCATAGAGCAGACCTGATCCAGGTCCGGGACGCTCGCGCCATCGGTCGCGGACCTCGGGGCGAAATCGGTCGAAGCGTGACTCGAACAGAACGACATTCCCCACGATATCCTGATCTATCGCGTTTTGTATCGTGAGAAAATCGCTGTCCCAGCGTCGGTTCTGAAAGACCGAGAGTAAGACATTTTTGTCTCGCGCGAGAGCCGCGAGATGCCGCGCCTGGTCGAGCGTGATCGTGAAAGGCTTGTCGACGACGACATTCTTGCCAGCGCGCATCGCTAATTCGGCGAGGGGAGCGTGGGTGTCGTTGGGAGTCGCGATAACTACCAAATCCACGTCGGGATGCGATACGAGCGCGGTGGGATCGGGCACGACGTCGACATCCGGTAGCACCGCCAACACATCCGCGGCGCGGCTCGAGGACACCGCGGTAATCGCGTAGCCCGGTGTCGCCCGCAAGAGCGGCACATGGAAGGTCGTCGACGAGAATCCGAAGCCTATGAGGCCGACTCGAATCGGCACCTATGCGCCGAGGAGCTGCTGTACCGCGCGGTCGGCTTCGCGAATGGAATTGCGATGATCGCTGGCGCCCGCAAGATCCGTGTTCGCGAACGCGATCCGTCCGTGCGGCTTGTCGCGGAGTACGTCGCGTGGCGCTGGTTTACCATCGGCGCCAAAGAAAAAGCCCGGCTGAGGATTCACGTACGCATGTCCCCACCGGTTCAGAATTATCCCCGCGATGTCTCGGCGCGGATCGAAGCCGCCCGGCGCGAACATGTCGGCTAGCTGTTGCCGAATCGTGCGCTCGTACTGGGCAAACGATGTCCCCAGAAGCTCCGCGCGTCCTCGAATCCCTTGTTCTCCGATTGAGAGTCCGGGTTTCGCAAACAGGACTTTGATTGTGAGGACGGTTGGTGAATCGGGGCCGAAGCTCGGAGCGATCCCGTCGATCGTCGCGAGCTTGCGCACTGTGAGATCGTTGCCCAGTCCGCCGAACCAGCGGCAGCCCGAGATCCCCATCTTGTAGAGAAAGCGCCAGTTGTGGACGGCGACGTTCACCATCATGCAAGGAGATCGATAGAACTGCGCGTACGCCTCCTGATGACTGGCGGGCAGATCGCGAACGATGTGCTTAGTCGTCCAGCTTCCGCCGGCCATCACTACACTGCGTGCTCGCACACGGAATAGACGTCCGCCCTTCACGTAAGTGATCACGACGTGCGAGGCCCGCGCGGGATCCCCCGCATGCTCGACCCGCACCACCGTCGAGCCCAGGCGAACGCGCGTCGGATTCTTCGCGCGGTCGAGGGCAGCGAATTTCACTCGATTGCGCCAGATTTCGTCGACGGTGCGTTCTCCGGCAAATGCGTCGGGTATCAATGTCTTCACCATCAATCGCGCGAAGCCGGTGTTGCCGTCGGGGAACATCTGGTCGCCAAGCGCGTCGTCGCCGTCCTCCGGAAACTGCAGCTCGATCGCATAGTCGCAGTACGCCGACAGAACGTCGGGGCCCAAGCCGTATCCGCTTCCCTCCACCTGCGACAGATACTTGCGCACCGTGTCTCGACTGATGTGATGCCGCGCCATCAGATGGTCCTCGAGCGTGATCGAGTCGAGCTGACGAGCTAGTGCGTCGCCGTCCGTCACCGGGCGCGGGCCCCTATCGTCGACGGTCCGCCAGCGCAGGAGCTCCGCCCTGTCGGCATCGCTGATCGGCGCGCCTTCGAGCTTCCGTCCCCACGGATCCATCAGCCACACTCCACCCGGTCGCTGGCTGAATTGCGGCCCAAAATAAAACCCGTAATTCCTCGGCTGATCGTAAGGGCTGTGGGAGAGCGGCATCTCAGGCGACGGCCCCCGCCAGCCCTGATAGTTGAACGCCGACCGATCCATCCCGATCAGATTGTAGACCGAGTCCGTGTATCCGCCTTTACCCGGGACGAGAAAAATCGCGGACCCCTGATGCGCGACGACGCTCTGTCCGTCAACGAGAAATTCGTTGCGCTTCGCCTCTCCGCCAAAGATCGGGTGGTTGTCGATGACGAGGCAGCGTCCGCCCCTCCCTCTCTGGAAGAAAACCGCGGCAGCGAGTCCGCTGATTCCACCTCCAACCGACACCATGTCGTACATCTCACCGGTGTCGATCGCATTCGCGATGGACCTCTCGAAATTGCCGTCGCGCATCGCGTGTCCGGCGCTCATCACGTCCCAGGTGTTGCCGTTGGAATGACTGTAATCGCCGACGCCTCCGTACCCAGTCCAAGCGTCGGCCGGCGAAATGGGATTCGGGAGATGACCGTGCAGAAGAAGTCCCGCGCCAGCGAGCAGAGATCCGTTCACAAAATCGCGCCGCGAGATCGGCTCGTTCATGCCGAGCCGGTCGTCGTTGGAGTCGTGCGAAATTGGACGCTTCGATTTGCCCATGGGCGAATCGGTCTAGCTCAGGCGAGCGACGCCATGTCGATTACGAAACGGTAGCGCACGTCGCTCTTGAGCACGCGCTCAAATGCGTCGTTGATGTTGGCGATGTCAATTACCTCGACGTCCGACGTGATCCCGTGCTTCGCGCAGTAGTCGAGCATCTCCTGCGTCTCGGGGACGCCGCCGAGTCCCGAAGAGGAGAGGCTGCGCCGATTACCCATCAACGATCCGATCTGAATCTCGGCTGGCTGCGGCGGAATTCCTGAGACGCAGGAGATGCTCGACTACTGCGCGAAGCACGGGATTACGTCGGACGTCGAGATCATTGACATCGCCAACATCAATGAAGCGTTTGAGCGCGTGCTCAAGAGTGACGTGCGCTACCGTTTCGTTATCGACATGGCCACGCTGCGCGCTTGACTATGACGAGTACGAGTGCTTACAGCTCAGAAACCGACCGCACCTACCGACTCGATCGACTAATCGGTAAGGGCGGGTTCGGAG
>JBOHTC010000240.1:0-14941 GCA_050733495.1 Gemmatimonadaceae bacterium
AGCAGAGCGAGGGAGCGCAGTTAGGGGCTCCGACCAAGTGAGCGTAGCGCCGAAGAAGGATACCTGCGCCACCCGACCGCGCGACGAACTCTATTCAGCTACCGCCGAGTGCCCAAGCCAGAAAGAAGAACGGGTCGCTTACGCGACCCGTTTGATCCGTGGCGAAGGATGCGGTGGAGTAGGAATGGGCTTGACCGTACTCAGCGGCTCGGGCTCAGGCGCCGGGGCAGAGGCAGCAACCGTGGTGGTTTTGAGCTCCGAAACGAGGTCGAGCAAGACGTGGCTACCGTGAAAGAGCTGAGTAGATGCCATGCTCATTTGCTCGCAAGCGGCGCTTTGTTCCTCGGTCGATGCGCTCACTTCCATCGCCGCCGTCGCGTGGCTCTCCGCGGTGCGCGCCACGAGTCCCAGGTTCGCTGCGGCTGAATCGACCGCACGCGCATTCTCGGTTGCGGCGGTCGTCACGCTTGCCGCCGCGGCGCGAGTACGCTCGGCCGCGGCGAGAATCGTAGAAAGCGCTGCATCGAGATCATGGCTCACCCGCTCTATCTCGCCCACCTGCGTTACGCCCTGTTCCATAGCCTTCGAGGTCGCCGCGACGCGCATCGTCACGGTCTCCGTCATTTTTACGACATCGTCAGCGGCCGCCTGAGTCTGATCGGCGAGCTTTCTCACTTCACCCGCGACGACGCCGAATCCGCGGCCAGCTTCGCCCGCTCGCGCCGCTTCGATCGCCGCGTTCAGAGACAAGAGGTTCGTCTGCTCGGCGATTCGTCCGACGGACACCACGAACTTGTTGATGTCGCTTGCGGTCGTGCTCAGCTCCCGCACCTGTCCCGCGGCTTGCTCGACGATCGTCCGAACATCGAAAAGGATCTTCAGCGCGCGGTCGATCTCGACGCGCTTTGACTCCGCCTCGGCTTCGATAGAGCTCGCGAGGCTGTGAACTTCCTGCGCGCCACCGACGAGATTGTCTCCGCGAGTGCGGATTCCGTCGAGAGCCTCGTTCACCTGTCTGAGCTGCGCCACCTGCGATTCGGCGCCGTGCGAGACTTCTTCCACGGCGTCGGCAACTTCCCCAGCAGACGCAGAAATCTGCTTAGACGCCGAGGCCAGATCGCTGGCCGATTGGGCGACTTCGTCGGCGGTTTTCGCGGCGCCGGACGCGATTCGCGACAACGCGATCGTCGCATGATTCATCGCGTCGGCGAGCGTCCGGAATTCCCCCGGCATGTCGCCCTCGATGTTCTGTTGGAGATCACCGTGACTCAGCTGCACCGCGTGCTTGACGAGCAGCCGCAGCGGCTTGCCGACGGCACTGCCGGTGCGCATCACGATCATGATCGCGATCAGCGTTGCTATGACAATGACCGCGACGAGGATCCTCGACCTCGCGACCGACTGCGAGCGGAGACCGTCCGACATGCGCGCGAGCTGCTGAGCGCGCGCGTGCTCGAGACCCGTGATCTGCTCCAGGAGCGACGGAACGAGCTTCCGTGCGCGCTGCGCTTCCGTGTGTGCGTCGTCGAGCCGTCCCAGGTCGGTGAGGCGGTGCGACAGCGCGAATGCAGCTTCGACGCGCGCGAGCGTCGTATCGATTGCCACCGTGCGCGCGATCTCCTCGGCCAGCGCGTCAGGACGGGAGCTGAAGCTCCGGTGAAGTCTGTGCGCCTCCCAGCCGAGCCGCCGGAAATCGGCGTCCGAGCTCACATCCTGATCGCTGAGGTACGTGTTGGCCGCCTGGACTTCCTGGGTGACGACGTTCGAGAAATCCGACGCCTGCTTCGCATCGTTTTGCGCTTCCGTCATAGTCAGCGATACCTCGTCGGCCATCCGGGTCATCGAGACCCAGCCCACTGCTCCGGCGCTGAGCAGGAGCAGAATGAGAAACGAGAAGCCTACTGTCAGAACTTCGCGGATCGTCTTGAAACGGTAGCCGAGCTTCACTTTGCCCCCGCGAGAGTCAAGAGGCCGTTGTGTACGCGCATCATGCGGAATCGCATCCCTACGGGGTCACCGGTGTCCTCGAACAATGTCGGCCCCGTGAGGCCCACATACGCGTTCGTACGATTGAGGGAGTGCAGGTAGCTGCGAATTGCCCTGCGGTTCGCCCCGCGATCGGCGAGAGCGCGCGCTATCAGCTTCGTTGCATCGTAAGCGAGTGCGGCATGAGCATCGGGCGCGGTACCGAACCTCTTCTCGAAGGCGGAGACGAAGGCACGTGCCGCCGGCGAAGGATCCTCGGGTGTGAAAGACATCCCGATGTAAACGCCTTCCGCAGTCGCGGTATCGGCGACGATGCCCTGCCATCCGTCCCCGCCCACAAACACTGGATCGAATCCTTCCTTTCTTGCCTCCTGCAGAATCTTGAGTCCTGACGCGACCCTGCCAGCGACAAATACGACTCGCGGCTTCCGTGTCTTCAGGTATGCGATGTAGGGCTCGGCCGTCGGAAGATCGGCGTTGATGGGATCGAGGCTCAGCAACTGCCCGTGGAACGACCGGCGAAACGAATCAGCCAGCCCTCGGCCGTAAGTATTGTTCTCATATAGGACGGCCGCGGTTGCGGGCGTCGCTCGTGTAGCGAACTTCGACGCGAAGGTGGCGAGCACGATCCCGTTCAACGAGTCACTGGAGATTATGCGGAACACCCAGCTCGAGATTCCGCTCAGATCCGGCGAGGTCGCGCTGGTCGCGACCGCGGGCAGGGCTCCATCGTAAACGCGGGCCGCCGACAACATTCCCGAGGAGTTTACGTGGCCAATGACCGCGGAAATCTTGCGGTTCCTGACGAATTCCTCAGCGATCTTGGCGGCGATGGTTCCATCACCCTGATCGTCGCGGCTGATTACCTGGAAGGAGTGGCCGTTGATACCGCCGGCTTTGTTGATCTCCTCCGCCGCCAGCTCGATACCCTGCAGGTTCTGGAGGCCATATCCCTCCTTCCAGGGTCCAGCTGCACCGACGACGTACGGATCCTTGGTTCCCACGCACGCGGCGAGCGCCAGCAGTGCGAAGGACGATACGGCCTTGGACAACAGCTCCCCCTTCCCCGATTCTGGGACTTCGTGTCACTCGAAGGACGAGGCCGAAGCTCGGGCCGTCACGCGAATGGCACCCAATCTGCCCCTGTAAACGGCAATTCAGGGGAAACGACGATGAAAGTGCTCGTGACTGGCGGATCCGGAGTAATCGGACGCGCTGCAGTAAGGGAGATCCTCGCGGGCGGTAATACCGTTCGCCTACTCAGTCGCAACGCAGCCGACGACGTGAAACAGTGGTCTGGCGGAGTCGAGTCGTGGCCGGCGAGTATCGAACAGCACGACGAGCTGCGCGGCTGTGCCGAGGACTGCGACCTCGTGCTGCACGTGGCGGGCGTTGCTCAGGAATCGGGGTCGCTAACTTTCGAAAGTGTCAACGTCGAGGGCACACGCGCCATCGTCCGCGAAGCCGAGCGCTGCAAAGTTGGCCGATTCATCTTCGTTTCCTCCCTCGGTGCCGAGACCGGCGAATCGCCTTATCACAGATCGAAGCGTCGCGCCGAGGAGATCGTCCGCAACTTTGCGGGTGGCTGGATAATTCTGCGTCCGGGAAACGTTTACGGTCCTGGGGACGAAGTGATCTCGCTGCTCCTGACGATGGTGCGCACGCTGCCGGCAGTACCAGTCATCGGGACGGGCGAAGACAAGTTTCAGCCGATCTGGGTCGGCGATCTGTCGATTGCCCTCGGCGAATGCGTCAGACGGTCGGATCTTCACGGCCGAGTGCTCGAGATCGCCGGCGAGGAGAAAACGTGTCTCAACGATCTCCTCGACAGGATGGCTGAGATCACCGAACGCAACCCGGCCCGTATACCGATTCCCTCATTTCTCGTCAGCGCTGGCGTCACCATCGCGACTCTGCTAGGTGCCAAGCTCCCCGTGAACGATAGCCAGCTGAAAATGCTGAGCGAAGGCAACGTTATCGCAACGCCGGGGGCGAACGCGTTGCTCGGCGTGTTCCACATCCCGCCAATGACGCTGGATAGCGGGCTCAGGAAGCTCGCCGACGCTCAGCCGGAGCAGACACCCGATCAGGGAGTCGGGATGCTCAAGCGAAAACGCTTTTGGGTCGACATCGCTGGGAGCGCTCTCGTGCCAGACGAATTGTTCGCGCGATTCAGGCTTCGCTTCGCCGAGCTCACTCCGCTTCTCGATCTCTGCGCCGAGCCGGGGACGCCGGCGATTCTGGCAAAGGGGAACACTCTGACTATGGCGCTGCCGGTTCGCGGGAACGTGCAGGTAAGGGTCGAGCAGCTCACGCCATGCTCGGCCACGCTGGTGACGCTTGCGGGGCATCCGCTCGCCGGCGCGATCAGATTCCTGGCCGAACGACGCGGCGATCTGCTTCGTTTCGAGGTGCAGGTTTACGATCGGCCAGCGAATCTTGTCGATTGGTTCGCGATGCGCACCGTCGGCGATGGAATGCAAGCGAGCGCATGGGAGAGTCTGGTCCAGTCAATGGTGACTGAAAGCGGGGGAGCCGGGGTGATGGAGGTGCAGCACGAAGAGACGTACCTCGACGAGCACCAGGCAGAGCGTGTCGAGGAATGGGTGAAGGCGCTCGTCACGGAAAGAAAGCGTGACGAGCACGCGCGGGAGCGAAGCCACCGACCCGAAACGGTCGTCAGCGAGCCAGCCGGTACCGAAGCCATTCTTTAGGGTCTGAAGTCCAAACCGGTTGCGATGATGTCGAAACTTCCTTTGGTGAGCTTTCTGATCGTAGTGGCGGGGTGTGCGTCGAGGGGTCCCTCGCTCGCACCGTCGCCCGAGGCCGAGCGTTGCTTCGCGATATCGGATAGCCTGTCGAAATACGTTTCGGTGGACGCCCTGCCGATGGCCCACCTCGCGGGGAATCCCACTCTTCCAACCTCGCCCGGGTCGCTCGGCGCCGGCGACAGCGTCTACGTCGAATTTCCGGTGGGTCCTGACGGAGTGGCGGACACGTCAGCGCTGGTCGTAACGGGCGCAAGCAATCCTGAATTCGTACGCAGCGTTTCGGCCTTCGCCACCCAGGCGCGATTCGTCCCGGCGCAGATAAGTGGCTGCAACGTCATGAGCAAATACAACCTGACGGTGAGACCGCGGGGCTGATCGAGCGTCATTTATGGAAGGCCGTCCGGGCTCGCCGGGGGCCGATCCCATAATCGCTGGGCCAATGCATTTGAGGTCGATTCTTCCGGTCGTGATGGCAATCGTCGTCGCGACTCCGCTTGCCGCACAGGACGTTCTCATCGAAGTCGTCGAGCTGTCTACTGGCAAACCCATTGTCGGCGCCAGCGTGCTGCTCCTCGACGATCACGGCAACAGCGTCCTCGGAAATTTCAGCGATCAGGGCGGGCACACAGTGCTGCCTGCGCCGGGCAGCGGTGCGTACGTCGTGCAGGTCGACAAAGTCGGTTACGACAGGTGGAATTCGGTGCTGTTACACGTGACGGGCCAACCGATTCACGTACGAGCAGGGGTCGCGCCAACCCGTAACCCGCCAACCATGGTCACCCGCAGTGAGACTTCCTGCCAGCAATTAGGCGCTCCGGGCAATCCGACCGGCGATTTGTGGGCGGAAATCCAGAAGGCTCTCAGCGCAAGCGCGATGACCGAAGCGAAGGGGCTGGTGCCGATTGACGTCGATCTATATGAGCGCACGCTCGATCGGAGTCTCGCCATCGTTGCAGAGCGAACGGAGCAGCGGTTGCACATAGGAAGAAGGCCGGCGCTCGGAATCTCGTGGGACCAAGTCGATTCAGCTCGCCGCAGCGCTGTTGCTGGTGGGGACGTCTACCGCGCGCCGGACGCCGCATTGATGGTGTCCGAGCAATTCGTGAAATCGCACTGCTACGCGGCGATCCGCGGTTACGGTCCGGAGATTGGCCTCACCGGCCTCGAGTTCAAGCCCGCGAGAATCGGATTTCAACCGGAGCTGACGGGAGTGCTCTGGCTCGATCCCAAGTCGAACCTGCTCCGGTCCCTGAATTTCGACTACGTGAATTTGCCGGTGCCGCTGCGCATCGCGCGCACCAGCGGACGAGTAGAGTTTCAGCAGCTTCCCGGCGGTCAATGGATCGTGCCGAGATGGTACATCAGGATGCCACGCGTCGCGCGTGTGGCGTCGCCCGATGCCGGCTCTGCGACTGCAGCGCGCGATACTCTGATCGGGTATCAGGAAGTTGGCGGGGCGGCCCGTCCGGCCGGGACTCCCGCGCCAGCCACTGGAATCGCCTCGGGCGCTTCTGCTGCGGCATCGTCTGTGACCTCCGGTGTGTCGCCGTCTGCCGCACCGCCCGCGACCGATTCGGCAACTCGCGGAGCCAGTCCACCTGCTAGTCAGTCGGTGATTACCGGCATCGTGTATGACAGTTCGACGAGTCGTCCGTTGGCAGGCGTCGAGGTTTGGACGGGTGGCGGCCGATTCAAGACTGTGACTGGCGCTGGTGGGCATTATGCGCTCGCGGTCGATGGCGCGATCTCGGACTCGATCGTGTTCGAGCATCCGAGGCTCCGGCTTTACCGAGTGGCTGACAGGGTTCAGACGATTTCATTGCCGGCAGGCTCCCATGGCCAGGCAAACGTGCTCGTACCGTCGTATGGGACGATTCGCCGGACTTTGTGCGGACAGAATGAAACAGGCACGGAAGCGCAGGGCATCGCCGCGGGTTACGTGACGGACGCCTCGGGGAATCCCGTCCCGCGCGCACACGTATGGGCGACCTGGCGGATTCTCTGGGTGGACCAGAATGGAAAGCTCGTGTCGACCAATCAGCAGCGCACAGTCGAGACGGATACCGGCAGTGACGGCTCGTACCTGATGTGCGGATTCACCCGGGGCGCGCAGATCACGGCAAAGGTCGGAATCGCGGGCCATAGCACCGTGGAAGAGAACGTCGTTCTACCATCGAGCATGGTACTCGAGCACGACTTCCACGTAGCGTCGCGCTAGGAGACCGCCGCTCACATATTCCGGCGAAGTCGTTCGCTGCTAGCGGCTAGCATCTACCGCGTACCGCCTAACCGCGTACTGCCTACCGCGTACTGCCTACCGCCGCTTACCGTCGTCGCGATGGCAAACCATGTCGACAACGACAGCCGAAGCGAGAATGAGCACTGCGTCTTCGCCATCGCCGATCTCTATTCCGTAAGTATCCGTCCATGAAAACCATTTTTTGGACACGGTAGCGACGGTACGGCCGCCGCGCATAAACGCGTACTCGTGGTCGAGAAAATCACCCTCTGCTTCGAGGTCGTTGGGCCCGGGAACGTCGACCGTGAAGCGATGATGAATAAACGAGAATAGCTCCCGCTTCACCTCGGCCAGCATCTGGTCGCCTCGCCATAACTCGTAAGTCGGTCCCCAGTTTAAGAGTTTCTGCTCGATGTAGACGAGCTCTTTCCCGGTCATGTTCTGAAACGACAGCTTGTCGCCGAAGCTCAGAGCCTTGCCGTCGACGAAATAGGCGTCGTTCCCCTGTTCATCCTTGATCGTAAAGTCGTCGCCCCATGAAAGGAGCTTTTGCTTCATGACGTATCGCATGCACGTTGTTGGGTCAGGGTGTATTTGGAGCTGCGAGACAGACGGCCGGTGCGGCAAACGTTGATCGAGGGTTGCGGATTAACTGCACAGCTAATGGCGGACTGATTGAGGATTGCGGACTAACTGCTATTCCGAACTGCTGACTAATTGCGGATTGGGGAACTAACTGCGAGATGCGAACTAGAAGCTGCGAACTACGGACTGCGGGCAAACTGCAACTGCGGAGTGCGGACTAACTGCGGAGTGCGGACTAACCGCTAACTGCACTCACTCGCTGGTACCCGCTGGTCGCTAAGCGCTAAGTGCTAAGATTTTGACAGGTCGGAGTGGCGTAGCGGCACAGGCAACTGCTCTTGCTCTTACCACGAGATCTGTCCCGGCGTCCGCAGCGCTCAGCAAATAGCATCTAGCGGGCGGCGGGTAGCAGCGCGCGCGGCGCCGTTCAACTCGGCAATCAAACAAGCTCCGCAAAGTTTTGAGTCCGCAGCACAGCACTTAGTCCGCACTCCGCAATCAGTCCGCGATTAGCAGTGCACTTAGTCCTCGCACCTCGGTCCGCACCAGAGCCTATTGTCGAATTTCCCTCTGCAACACCCGAAAGTACTGAGTCCACGGCCCAACCGCTTCCGTGTATTCCCTCGCCATCGTTCTCGTGATCTGTGCCAGGTGCGAAACGTCGTGCACCACCCACGTCGCGAGGAGCTGGCGCAGCGTTACCGTTCCGAGCTCCGGATGTTCTCCAGTCAGCTCCAGATCATTTTCCTTGACGTTCCAGCCGCGAAGCGTGGCGACGTTGCCGGCGCGCAAACTCTCGAACTCCTCCAGTCTTTCCCGCACCGGACGATCCGTCTTGAGCTCCGCGAACCGATCGAATGGCTCGAAGCGGCGGTAGCTCTCCTGTTTCAGGATTATCCGAGCGCGTGGGATCCAGTCCGTCCGCTCGCCGTGTATCAGGTGGCCAACGATCTCGCCGGGACTCCATGCCTCAGGAGATTCCCTGGCCCCGATCCATCCGTCCGGCAGGCCGTCGAGCAGCGCCGACAGGACTTGCGGTGTTCTCTCCAGAACAGGAATGGCATCTTCCAGCCGGAACTGCATCCTCATCTCCTTGATTCCGCACCGGAATCATACGCTGTCGGGCGTCGATGAACTACTTTTCGCAGGACAAAATCTTTCCCGGCTGGGTTGTATTCCGGCCGTCAACCTCAGGAGCACTGATGTCCGCACGATTATTCGTGGCTTTCGTCGTCCCCGCCGCTCTCGCCTTCGCTCCGGCGCCCGCATACTCACAGGCAGCCCCCGCTGGACGCCAATCGACGAACGGAACAATTCCCGAGCGCGCCGTGCGTCGCGACATCCCGATGACACGCATGATCCAGCGCGCGTTCGCCGCCGGCACTCGCGACTCCACCGGAAGGCCCGGCCGAAATTATTGGCAGCTCTGGACTGACTACAAGATCAATGCGAGCCTGGATCCCGCGACATCGGTCGTCACCGGTCGCGAGACGGTCACCATTCGCAACAACAGCGATTCAGCAATGCGCTCGATCGTGCTGCGGCTCGATCAGAATTTCTTTACGCCGAATGTGCCGCGCGTTGAGGCAGCGAGCGAGCTCACCGAGGGGATGCAGATCACGAGGCTAGTCGCGAACGGACAAACCATAGACATCAGCGACACCGTTGGCACCGCAATTCCCGGATCGCGGCGGAGGACCACGCCGCTGTCAACTGTGCTAAAAAGCACGTCGGCACGAATTCCGCTCGCGACGCCCATTGCCGCGCACAGCAGCGGGAGTCTCGAGGCGGACTGGCATTTCCGCGTCCCACGCGCCGACAACGGCCGTGGCGAGAGAATGGGACGTTGGGCGGATACTCTCTACCAGGTGGCGCAGTGGTACCCACGCGTCGCGGTGTTCGACGATCTCCGCGCCGGCGGTTGGGATACCGATCCGTACCTCGGGCCCGCCGAGTTCTACAACAATTACGGACACTTCGATGTGAGCATCGATGTCCCGGCGGGATGGATCGTCGGCTCGACCGGCGTGCTCCAGAATCCCACCGAAGTTCTCACACCTACCGCGCGCGAACGCCTCTCACACGTTCTGGAATCTGATTCCGTTCGGACCATTGTCTCGGCCGCCGAGCGAGGCGCGGGCAAATCGACCGCCGCGGGAAATCGCCTCGTGTGGCATTTCGTCGCTGACACCGTCGGCGACGTTGCGTGGGCGACGTCGAACCAGTTCGTCTGGGATGCGACGCGCGCGACCATTCCGGGGCGCGGTCCGGTGCCGATCAACATCCTGTACCTGCCCGGCCACGCCCAGCAATACGCGCAGGGCGGTCCCGTCGTGAGGCACGCCCTCGAGTTTTATTCGAAACTGTGGATGCCTTTCGCCTTCCCACAGCTGACGATGGTCGACGGGCCCGAGCTTGGGATGGAGTATCCGATGTTCATCATGTCGGCGGTGTTCGCGGCCGACCATGAAACAGGGCACCAGTGGTGGCCGATGATGGTCGGCGTCAACGAGACGTGGTACGGATTCATGGACGAAGGATTCAATCAGTACATGAACATCCTATCCGACGCCGACTACGCGCATCAAACGCCGAAGCTCGATAGCCTCGGCATGAGTTACGGGCGGATCAGCGGAAATGAGCTCGAGGCGCCGCTAATGTGGGACGAGAACTACGACGGTCCACTCTACTCCTTCGCCGCCTATGGAAAGGCTCCCATGATGCTGTCATCGCTCGGCGGCGTCGTCGGCGACACCGCCGTGCAACGCGCGATGAGCGAGTACGCCAAGGCGTGGAAATTCAAGCATCCGTCGCCATGGGACTACGCGTTTTTCATGAACAATGCGCTGCACCGCGATCTCGGCTGGTTCTGGAACTACTGGTTGTTCACGACTGAATCGACGGATGGTTCGATTCAAAACGTGACGACGTCGGGCGGCCGCACGACCGTCACGGTTCGTGAAGACGGACAGATGCCGTCGCCGGTCGTTCTCAAGGTCGAATTCGCTCCGCGCGCTGGAGCGCCAAGCCAGCTTCCGAATGCGACCTTCGTCGATGCCAATACTGCGATCGTCACCTTTCCGGTTTCCGTCTGGTTCTCCGGAAGCCGGACCTTCAACGCGGTGATGGATTTCGGAGGCCGGCCGATCACACGTGTGACCTTCGACCCGGCGGGTCGCTTCCCCGACCGGAATCCGGCGGACAACGTGTGGCCACGGAGCTCGCCAGCGCCCGGGACCGGGGCGGGGAATTAGCATGAGGATGCGCATACGAAGCGTCGGCATCGCGCTCTCATGCATCGCGGCCGTTGGCGTACCTGCGGCATCGCAACAGCCGACATCTGCGGTGTCGCAGCAGGCGCCAGAGCGGCTCACCGCCGCCGACTATGCCCGCGCCGAACGATTTCTCAGGAACAACGTGATGCCGCTGGTGTCGGGCATAGGGGTGCAGCCTTCGTGGCTCGGTGGGGAGCGCTTCTGGTATCGCAGCAGCCGTGCAGGTGGTATCGACCTCGTCGTCGTTGATCCGACTCGCGCGCTGAGAAGCGTGTGCAACTCGGAGACGGAGCGCTGCGGTGCGGCGATCGATGCAAGCGAGCTCTCCCGGGCGCGCGCGGAGTTCGCGCAAAGGCCGGTCCGGCCCGCCCCTGAGATAGTCTCGCCCGATGGCAAGCGCGCAGCCTTCATTCGGGCCGATAATCTCTGGGTCCGGGACGTCGCCAGCGGTCGCGAGACTCGGCTCACCACCGATGGCGTCAAGGATTTCGGATACGCCACCGATAACGCCGGCTGGATAAAAAGCGACCGCCCGATTCTGGTGTGGTCTCCGGATTCGCGCCGGATTGCGACTTTTCAGCAGGACCAGCGCGGCGTTGGCGAGATGTATCTGGTCAGCACGCGCATCGGGCATCCGACGCTCGAGGCGTGGAAGTACCCCCTGCCTGGCGACAGCATCGTCACGACCATCCAGCGTGTGGTCATTGACGTCGACGCGCCGAAGGTCATTCGATTTCAAATGCCGCCAGACCAGCATCGCTCGACGCTCTGCGATCACATCATCTGCCGCGGCGACGAAGGTTGGACCGATGTCGAGTGGTATCCAGATGGATCGCACGTGGCGTTCGTCTCGACTTCGCGGGATCACAAGCACGAGGTGCTCCGCGTTGCGGACGCCTCGACGGGCGCGGTGCGCGACGTCTTACACGAAGACGTCGCGACGCAGTACGAATCTGGCAACGGCATGGCCAACTGGCGCGCTCTGCCGGCGTCGAACGAGGTAATCTGGTTCTCCGAGCGCGACGACTGGGGACAGCTTTATCTCTACGACCTGACGACCGGTCAGCTGAAGAACAAGATCACGACTGGCCAGGGCGACGTCGCCGAGCTTCTGAGGGTGGATGCGGCGAACCGGATCCTCTACTTCGTCGGGAATGGCAAGGAGCCGGGACGCGATCCGTATTTCCGTCATTTCTACAAAATCGGAATGAACGGAAGGGGTCTGACGCTGCTCACTCCCGAAGACGCCGACCACGACATCGCGCTCTCACCGACCGGCCGCTACTTCGTCGACACTTACTCCCGTCCGGACGTGCCGCAGACTTCGGTGATGCGCGACCTCAATGGCAAGGTCGTGCTCGCCCTCGAGAAGGCCGACATCTCGCGTCTAGTGGCCACGGGGTGGAAGCCGCCCCAGCCGATCACAGTCAAAGCGCGAGATGGCAAGACAGATCTATACGGTCTCCTATACACGCCGACCAACCTCGACTCGACGAAGAAGTACCCGATCATCAATCACATCTATCCGGGACCTCAGACCGGAAGCGTCGGGAGCCGCAGCTTCTCTCCCGCGCGCGGCGATGCGCAGGCGCTCGCCGAGCTGGGCTTTGTCGTAGTGGAGATCGACGGCATGGGGACTCCGTGGCGATCGAAATCGTTTCACGACGCGTACTACGCGCGGATGGGTGACAACACCCTGCCCGATCAGGTGGCGGGGATGAAGGAGCTCGCGCAGCGCTACCGCTGGATCGACATCGATCGCGCCGGCATCTACGGACATTCCGGCGGTGGATTTGCCGCCGCCGATGCGATGTTCCGGTATCCGGACTTCTTCAAGGTTGGCATCTCGGAAGCAGGAAATCACGACCAGCGCGAATACGAGGACGACTGGGGCGAGCGCTACCAGGGACTTCTCGTCCGAGCGGGGAATGGGAGCGACAGCTACGCACCCGAAGCAAACGAGATCTACGCAAAGAACCTGAAGGGGAAACTGCTCCTCGCGCACGGAACGATGGACAACAACGTTCCGCCCTACAACACGCTGCTGGTGGTGAACGCTCTGATCGCGGCGAACAAGGACTTCGACCTGATACTCTTGCCGAACCGCACGCACGGTTTCGGAAACGAGCCGTACATGGTTCGGCGCCGGTGGGATTATTTCGTAAAGAACCTTCTTGGCGCCGAGCCGCCGGTCGAGTACCCACTCGGCCAGGCACGGCGGTGATTGCAGCTAGTCCTCGATCCTCGATTAGTCCGCGATCCGTAGTTAGTCCTCGATCCTCAGTTAGTCCGCGATTAGCAATGCACTTAGTCCTGAGCCCTAGGTCCTTATGAGCCGGAGCAGTGTGAGGCGCACCCTGGCAGCGATGCTAGCTCTTGTAGTCGCTCCTTCATTGGCGTCGGCACAGGCCGACACCGCAAAACCGGTTTTCACTCACGCCGATACGATTCGCGGCTCGAACACCCCGGAGCGAGCGTGGTGGGACGCATCGTTCTACGACTTGCACGTGAGGATCAATCCTGCCGACAGCAGTATCCGCGGCTATAACGCGATCACCTATCGCGTGGTCAAGCCCGCGCGTGAGATGCAGATAGATCTCCAGATTCCGCTCGTAGTCGACAGCATCGTTCAGGACGGAACCGAGCTCGGGGCGCGGCGCGACAGCAACGCGTTCTTTGTGAAGCTGATCGCGCCGCAGCCAATCGGCGCGAAGAAGAAGATCTCCGTCTACTACCACGGGAAACCGGTCGTCGCGGTGCGACCACCCTGGGACGGCGGCTTCATCTGGGCGCGTGACAGCCTCGCGCGGCTTTGGATCGCGACAGCCAACGAGGGGCTCGGTGCCAGCGCGTGGTGGCCGAACAAGGACATCTATTCCGACGAGCCCGACAGTCAGCGAATCGCGATAACGGTGCCCGACTCTCTCATCGACGTGTCGAACGGCCGTCTGCGCGGTGTGGTGCTCGACGGCAAAATTGTTGACGTGCTCCCCGAGGGCGGAAGTAAACTGCCTGCCTCACATTTCTGGAAGACCTACGAGTGGTTCGTCACCAACCCGATCAACAACTACGACGTCGCGGTCAACGCCGGACACTACGCGCACTTCAGCGATGTCTATCAGGGCGAAAAGGGCAAGCTCACGCTCGACTTCTGGCCCCTCGACTACCACCTCGATACCGCGAGAAAACAATTCCAGCAGGTGAAGCCGATGCTTCAATGCTTCGAGAGCTGGTTCGGGCCGTACCCGTGGTACGAAGACGGCTATAAGCTGGTCGAGGCGCCGCACCTCGGAATGGAGCACCAGAGTGCCGTCGCCTACGGGAATCACTACAAGAACGGCTATCTCGGCAGGGATCGCTCAGCGACGGGCCACGGTCTCCTCTGGGATTTCATCATCGTCCATGAGAGCGCGCACGAATGGTTCGGCAACAGCATCACGATGAAGGACGCCGCGGACATGTGGATCCACGAGAGCTTCGCCACCTACGCCGAGGGGCTCTTCACTGAATGTACACAAGGAAAGAAGGCGGGCGCCGAGTATACGATCGGACAGCGGAAGCTGATAAGAAACGATGAGCCGATCATCGGGGCCTACGGTGTGAATCACGAGGGATCGGGGGACATGTACGACAAGGGCGCGAACATGTTGCTTACGATCAGGCAGCTGGTGGACGACGACGCGCGGTGGCGGGGAATCCTGCGCGGCCTCGGCAAGACGTTCTGGCACCAGACGGTCACCACCAGACAGATCGAGGGCTACATCAGCACCCAGTCGGGGCTCGACCTGAGCAAGGTGTTCGACGAGTACCTGCGCACGACCAAAGTTCCGACGCTCGAGTACAAGCTTCAGGGATCGCGGCTTTCGTACAGGTGGTCCAACGTCGTGCCTGGTTTCGCGATGCCGGTTAGAATCACGACATCGCCGGGGCGGCTAAGCTGGATCACGCCCACCGAGAGCTGGAAGACAACGACGTTGAGACTCGATCGGCCGGAGGACTTTCACGTCGACGAGAACTTCTACGTCGGCGTGAAAGATCTCCTCAAACCGGTGACCGACTCGACTACCGTCCGTAAAGTCTGACGA
>JBOHTC010000241.1:0-5164 GCA_050733495.1 Gemmatimonadaceae bacterium
CCTCCCGCCTCCCGCTTCCCGCCTCCCGCACTACGGCCGAAACCTCCCCGTCTTAGACTCGTAGTGCCGTTTCTCTCCTCCGAGCAGACGCACAACGAGCGTTCTCACTCCGCGGCCCAGAGCAGTCCCGGGATTCTTCTTCCCGCTTACCGCAGGCTTGAGCTCGCCACGAAGCCATCGCTCGACTTCGTCGAGATCACTCAAGGAGAGCGTCTCCACGTCGAGTAGAAGGTTGTAGTATCCGCGCTGTCCCTTCTTTGGCAGCGAGATCGCCGGCCGGTACGGCGCTTCCGCCGCGCCCGCCGCGTCGTCAACCGTCGCGAATTCGCCGAGCAGCTCCACCTTGTTGCCTACCACGCGAGCGAGTTGGTATTTCTTGCCGAGTACGTCGTACTTGAGAACGACATCCCACTCGGACGCCGCCTTGAGATCGTCGAACCATCGCCCCGACACCCAGCGTTCCAGTCGGTAGTGCAACCGCGCCGGAAATCCGTTCGACAACAAGTCGCGCATCGACGCGTCGGCTAGTAACCCCGACGACGAGATCGTGGGAGGAGTGTCGGTCCACGCGTTCTCTGGTGGCGGCGCCACTTCGAGCCTGACCTTCTGCGCGCGCAGCGGCGTCGCAACCGCAGCGACAGCTATGGATATTCCAGCCGCCACCCCGAGTACGCGTCGTCCCGTCACCACGCTTAGCAACAGCCGCTCCCCTCACGCACCGCGGCTCCCGCCTCTCGCCTCCCGCCTCCCGCCTCCCGCTTCGCCCTTGCCATTAGAAGCGCCGGTGCACGCGCAGAAAAAGATTCGCGGGTTCCTTCGGACTCGATACGGCCTTCGCGCCGTAGATCCCGAAAATCCCAAGATCAAGACCGAGCCCGACATCGGTTCTGAAAGTTCCAAATCGAGGGAAGCTGCGACTCGAGTACTGGAGCGTGCCCGACGGCTGACCCACGAGCCAGCCCCTCCCGGCGTCTACGAACGCGACTGCCGTTGGCTGCACGGTGAACCCGATTCCGCGAAGCCTGATCCGACGCGAGTTGAGGAAATCGAGCAGTGTGGAGTGGAGCTCGTTTCGGTACTCGAGCTGCGCGAGCGCGACACGCTCACACTGCGCTGGATTTCCCTCGGGCGGCTGGCCACCGTCACTGCACTGCGACACATCGACGGTGCCGGGTTGATATTTCCGAAAGTCGAATCCCGGAATCGAGCCAATTCCTCCGACTGAGAATCGACGCTCGAGCGGCAGCTCGTCACCGTGCAGCCACCCGCCCAGCACCAGCCTGCCATTGATCCACGACGTCGGCGACAATCGGTTGTACCGGCGCAAGTCGAGAAAGCCGCGCCCGTAGGTCAGTCGCGATACGGGCGCGGGTCTCGCGAGCGGCGACGCCGGCCCCGCATCGTCGACCATCCCGGACCCATGCTCGTACTCCGCCACAATCAGCCAGCCAGTCGAGGGGTTGATCTCATCGTTTCTGGTGTCGACGTTTGCGCGCGCGACAAGCGTGTGAAACCGCCCCGCATCCACCAACGGATTGGCGCGCCACGCGGTTCCGTTCCTGAAGATCGTAAACACGTTTCTCGCGCCAACTCCCGCCCATCGCTCGTCCGCCCAGTCGACCGAGAGACTGCTCCGATTGCTCATGTGAAAAGTCGCCGTTGCCTTTGCTCCGTGACGATTGAAGTAGTCGCGGAAATCCCGCCGGACGAGGAAGGCGGCAAGCGCTGCATCGGGATCCGGGAGCTGCCACGTCTCTACCGGGGTCACGATGTCGTACGACGAGACGCCCAGAGCGTACCCTCGCCCACGACCGACTCTCACATGCGCGGCGACATCGTGCCCGAGATTCCGTGAATCCCAGTGAAAAGTGTCCGCGCTCCGGATGATTCCAAAAACCGATGCGTCGAATGCGGCTGCTCCGGAGCTGTCTCGAAAGACCGGACCGATGTAGACGGGAAGACCCTCTGCTCGATCGTAGGTTTTTCCGGAGCTGAGAGTGAGTCCGCTGCTCCTGCTCGTTCGCGCCCAAAGACCAAGGCGCTGGGCCGTGGTATCCGTCGAGACTGTGTCCTGCGGGTGCGCGACAAGGGGCGCGAAACAGGCAAGCAGGGCGCATATCGCTCGAATCCTTTGTCGATTTGTCATCATCTCGCCGTTACACTCTCGTGGCGTTGATTCCGAGACGCTTCATGCGTCGATACAGGTTCGGTCTGTCTGTCTGGAGTCGTCTCGCGGCATCGGCGACGTTGCCTCCGGCTTCGGCGAGCGCGCGGGCTATCACGGTACGCTCGAAGCCGTCGAGTTTTTCCGCGAGTGAAACTGTCGCCTCCCGGGAGTCCGTCTTCGAAGCACCGACTTTGGGCACTGGATGTGTCGGTGTCGTCGGGAATGTGTCGCTCTCTTCTTCGTGGTCGACCATCAGCACGTCCTCGACCTGCTGCCCCGTGATCTGCGCGCCAGGATACAGAATCGCGAGTCGCTCGACGATGTTGGCGAGCTCTCGCACGTTTCCCGGCCACGGATAATCGCGCAGGAGCTGCAACGCATCGCTCCGCCAGCTCGGTCTCGCCTGACCGGTCCTCTGCAGAAATTGCTGGGAGAAATGGAGCACGAGCTCCTTGATGTCGTCGCCGCGCTCGCGCAACGCCGGAATCGGGAGCGGGATCACATTGAGCCTGAAGTACAGGTCCTCCCGAAACGAACCAGCGCGCACGGCACGCTGCAGGTCGTGATTCGTTGCCGCGAGAATACGCACGTCAGCGCGTATGACCCGATTCCCGCCGACTCGCTGGATCTCCTTCGCCTCGATCGCACGGAGCAGCTTTGCTTGTGCGTCGGGGCCGAGGTCACCAACCTCGTCCAGAAACAGCGTGCCACGGTGCGCGAGCTCGAATCTTCCGATCCGCGTCTGCGTCGCTCCCGTGAATGCGCCGCGCTCGTGCCCGAACATCTCACTTTCCACCAGATCTCGCGGAATTGCCGCACAGTTCACCCGAACGAACGGTTTCTCGCGTCGCGGGCTCGCGTCGTGTATCGCGCTGGCCACCAGTTCTTTTCCGGTTCCCGACTCTCCGGTGATCAACACCCGCGCGTCCGTCGGCGCCACACGCGCAATCATCTGCCTGACTGCCGCCATCGCCGCGCTCGTGCCAACCATCTCACCCGTGAAACCCAGGTCGGCACGCAACGCCCTCGCGACACGGCGCGTTTGCCGGAGCTCGAGCGCGGATGCCACTGCGAGCAGAACACCCTCTGGAGTGAGCGGCTTCTCGATGAAATTGAACGCGCCGAGCTTCGTGGCTTTGACGGCGTCAGCCAGCCCGGCTCTGCCACTCATCATGATCACTGGAAGATCAGGCGCAACGTCCCGCAGCCTCGCGAGTGTCGCCATTCCGTCGAGATCCCCGGGCATCATGAGATCTACCAGCGCGACATCGGGCTCGCCGTCCTTCACGCGCGCGACGGCGTCAACTCCGCTCGGAGTCTCCGATACTTCGTAGCCTTCGCCTGTCAGCAGCGCGCCGACCATGCGCCGGATATTCGGCTCGTCGTCGGCGATCAGGACTGTCGCCACTACGTCGAGCGATCCTGCGCAGGCGTCCCGGTTGGCGCGGCCTGGCGGGAATCAGCCGCGCTCTTCCCTTCGGAGAGAAGCTTGGTGGTGAACCGCTGTCCCTCGGAGATTCGCTCGACCTCGATCGCCACCGCCTCGATGGCCTGCTCCATCCGCTCGAGCCGGGATGTGACCTCGCTCGGGATTCGGGGGTTCCTCGAGTCGGCTTCCATCTTCCGTGAATACCCGCGCGCCAGCGGAATTCCAATAGCGCAGATGACAGCAGTGGCAAACGCTCCGAGCGGAACGGCTACTTCAGGTCCAATCATGTCAGCTCTCCCTCACGGCGCTCGCGCCGTCAGCAGGTATAGTGAGTTGAATCTCCGTCCCTTCTCCCAACGTGCTCGTGGCGTTCACCGTTCCATCGTGGGCCCATACCGCCTGCCGAGTGATCGCCAGCCCGAGCCCCGTTCCACCGGGCTTGTTGGTGACGTACGGCTCCCAAATCGTCTCCAGAGTCTCCGGCGCGATTCCCTTTCCTGTGTCCGCGACCGAGATGCGAACCGCGCTCCGGCCAGCCAGGGAAACGGGACGCACGGACACGGTGATGCGACCACCCTCGCGGGTCGCATCGACCGCGTTGAGTAGAACATTACTCAACGCTCCGGCGAGCGCACCATTGTGGCCGAATATCCTGGGAAGATTCTCGTCGATCCGCAGATCAAGGGCAATGGTTTGGGGCACGCTGCTTCTCGCCGTGTAGCGCACCAGCTCTCCCACGTCGATTTCGGAAGCGGGACCCTCGGGCAACCGCCCGAACTCCGCGAAGCTTTTCGCCACGCGGTCGAGCCGGTCCGACTCCATTGCAATCACATCTACGTCTTCCTGCAGCTCCGGTGGCGCTTGCCCCCGCAGCCTCGCGAGCGCAAATCGGATGGGCGTCAGCGGGTTCTTGATCTCGTGCGCGACCCTCCGCGCGCTCTCTCTGAACGTGTGCAGCCGCTCGGCCTCGACCGCCTGACGACGGCCTTGCTCGAGCTCTGACACCATTTCGCGCATGCTGCGCCGCAGCGTCTCGAACTCCGGTGCTCCACGAACCTTGCTCGTCGTCACTTCGATGGTAGTTGCGTCGTCGCCCCCACCATTCTTTCGATTGGTGAGCACGACGGTGGGCTCCGGCGGTGGAGGCAACGGCTCGCCGTGGCCGATAAGTTCCGTCCATCTCACCAGCTCGTCGAGCGGCCTGCTCAATTGCCTGCTCAGATGCCCCGCCACTCGAGAGGCCGCCCCGGTCAGTACCAGCAGCGCGAGCACACCGGCGATCGCGATGACGCGCACCGTTCGCGCGGCAAGAAAGCTGTAACGTCGCGCCTGCTCCACCGACAGCCGCAACTCGCGCTCGTGTACATCGATTGCGCGCTTCTCGGACGCGGTCAGCGGCGCCTGGCGGGCAGCCGCAATCGCCTTCTCACCGCTCGCCGCCACGCTGTCCCATGCCGATCGTCCAGTCACGAAAGGGAGCGCGGTGCTCACGGTTCCGCTCCACAATAGCGTGAGCAAAAGCGCCGGCACGATCGCGAACAACGAGAGGATCAGTACGAGGCGCGTAC
>JBOHTC010000242.1:0-3303 GCA_050733495.1 Gemmatimonadaceae bacterium
GCGCCGAGCACCCGCGGCGCGAGCTCGCGCAGCAGGTGCCCGACCGAACCATCCGTCGCCGGACCAGTCATCCCTGATCGCAGGGCGCGCTCATCACCTGGCGGACCTCGATGGGGATGATGAGCGGCTTGCCTTCGGGGCCCGGTGCCGCCGAGGCCTTGGCGGCGACCTCGTAGGCCCGCTCGGGGCGGTCCACTTCGACGATCCAGTAGCCCGCGAGGAACTCCTTGGTCTCCGGGAACGGACCGTCGGTCACCGCGGGCACCCCCTGCTTGCCGGCCCGCACCACCCGGGCCTGGCCCGGAGGGGCCAGCCCCTCGGCGCCCACGAACTCGCCGGCCTCGGTGAGCTCCTGGTTGAACCGCTGCATGAACGCGATGTGGGCCTTGAACTCCTCGGGCGTCCAGTTGTTGATCTGGTAGTCGGCGTGGCCGCCGGGCACGTGCATCATCAGCATGTATCGCATGGCTTTCCTCTCCTGGTTGGTGGCGTCGTAGGTGACGCTTTCAGAGAGAAGTCGGAGCCGGGCGGGCTTTCTCTACATCGGCCCGGGCGGCCGCCGCCGGCTGGCCGGCTCCCGGTGATTTCCGGGGGCCACCGAGGGTTGACTTCGCAAGCTAACCCGCTACTTTAACCGGGCTTGGCGGTTTTGGCCGCCTCGCGACATCGGACCACGTGACGACCGGCCTGCCGGGCTGCCACCTCTGGTCCTCCGAAGACAACGCGTGGGGCACCATTGGCACCCCTCATCCTGGGCGCAAGCGCGGATGTGCGCGGAGCGATACCACCGGAACGCCGAACGTTGGCGCCCCCGGGTCGGTCGCCCCGCTTTTTCGTTAAGCAGGTTTTCGTCAGCGACTGGATACGAATCGGCATATGGCTCGCGAGACTCCGCTCGACCGCTATCGCAATATCGGCATCATGGCCCACATCGATGCCGGTAAGACGACCACGACCGAGCGCATCCTATACTATACCGGTAAGCAGCACAAAATCGGTGAGGTTCATGAGGGCACAGCCACCATGGACTGGATGGAGCAGGAGCAGGAGCGCGGCATCACGATTACGTCCGCCGCGACAACTGCTTTCTGGCGCCGTAACGGACAGAGCGATGAGCAGGGAACCGGGCCCGAGTACCGCATCAACATCATCGATACGCCAGGGCACGTCGACTTCACGGTTGAAGTCGAGCGCTCTCTTCGCGTGCTCGACGGCGCCGTCACGCTTCTCGATTCAGTCGCAGGCGTGGAGCCGCAGACCGAGACGGTTTGGCGCCAGGGTGACCGGTACGGCGTGCCGCGTTTGATCTTCGCGAACAAGATGGACCGCACGGGCGCCGATTTCGATCGCTGCATGCGCATGATTCGCGATCGTCTCTCCAAGGAATCGTACGCGATCCAGCTTCCGGTTGGCTCCGGTGACACGTTCACAGGTCACATCGACGTCATCGAGCGCAAGCAGTACATCTTCGACGACGAGTCGCTCGGCAAGAAATTCGAAGTCACGGAAGTCCCCGATGAATATCGCGATGCGATGGAGAAGGCCCGGCACGACGTCATCGAAGCCGCCGTATCGCACGACGAAGCCCTGATCGAGAAGTACTTCAGCGGCACCGACCTCACCGTCGAAGAAATCCGACACGCAATCCGGAGCTCCACCGTCGGTGGATACATCGTTCCGGTTCTTTGCGGCGCTGCATTCAAGAACAAAGGCGTCCAGGCAATGCTCGACGCAGTAGTCGATTTCCTGCCTTCGCCGATCGACGTTCCGGCGGTTGAAGGCCATCTCCCCAATGGAGAGCCGGCCGAGCGACATCCGAAGGATGATGAGCCGTTCTCGGGCCTGGCGTTCAAAATCGCGACGGATCCGTTCGTCGGAAAGCTTACTTTCTTCCGCGTTTATTCGGGCAGTCTCAAGTCCGGCTCTTACGTCTACAACGCCACCAAGGACAAGCGCGAGCGAGTGGGACGTCTTCTCCAGATGCATGCGAACAAGCGCGAAGAAATCGAAGAAGTGATGGCCGGTGATATCGCCGCCGCGATCGGACTCAAGGACACGCGGACCGGTGACACGATGACGATGGAAGACACGCCCATCATCCTCGAGGCGATGAAATTCCCGAATCCCGTCATCGACGTCGCGATCGAGCCGAAGACAAAGGCCGACCAGGACAAACTGGCGATCGCACTCCAGAAATTGTCAGAGGAAGATCCGACTTTCCGCGTTCACTCCGATCAGGAGACCGGGCAGACGATCATATCCGGAATGGGCGAGCTGCACCTGGAGATCATCGTCGACCGCATGCAACGTGAGTTCAAAGTCGACGCCAACATTGGCCGACCTCAGGTCGCTTATCGTGAGACGATCACGAAGAGAGTCGAGAAGGTCGAAGGGAAATTCATTCGGCAGTCCGGCGGTAAGGGTCAGTACGGCCACGTGGTGATCAACGTCGAGCCCGCGAAGCAGGGCGAAGGATTCGTGTTCGAGGACAAGATCGTCGGCGGAACGATTCCGCGTGAGTTCATCAAGCCATCGGAGCAGGGAATGCGCGAGGCGCTCGAGGGTGGAGTGCTCGCCGGGTACCCGATGGTCGATGTGAAGGCGGAGCTGGTTTACGGCTCGTACCACGACGTCGACTCCAGCGAAATGGCGTTCAAGATCGCTGGATCGATGGCGATCAAAGAAGCGGCGAAGCGAGCGGGCGCGATCATTCTCGAGCCCATCATGAAAGTCGAAGTCGTCTCGCCCGACGCATACATGGGCGACGTACTGGGTGATCTGTCATCGCGCCGCGGAAGGATCGGGGGAATGAATCAGCGCGGCGAGGCGCAGGTGATCGATGCGCAGGTGCCGCTGTCGGAGATGTTCGGATACTCGACGAAACTGAGATCGATGACGCAGGGCCGGGCGGTGTACTCGATGGAGTTCGCCCACTACGAGCAGGTACCGAAGTCCAAGTCGGACGAAATCATCAATAAAGTCACCACCAAGGCGAGATAAGAAATGTCGAAAGCCAAATTAGAGCGTACGAAGCCACACGTAAACGTCGGGACGATCGGCCACGTCGATCACGGCAAGACCACGTTGACGGCAGCGATCACGGCGATCCAATCCAAGCAGGGACTGGCATCGCCCGTTGCCTTTGACCAGATCGATAAGGCGCCCGAGGAAAGAGAAAGAGGCATCACGCTCGCGCCCGCGCACGTCGAGTACGACTCGGAGAAGCGGCACTACGCGCACGTCGACTGCCCGGGCCACGCCGATTACGTGAAGAACATGCTCACTGGTGCGGCGCAGATGGAC
>JBOHTC010000243.1:0-14593 GCA_050733495.1 Gemmatimonadaceae bacterium
CGGGGAAAGTGGGCTGGCGAGCTCTGATGGCTCGGGTTTCTGATTGTAGGCGAGTCCGATAAGAGTCATCGACACCCTACGAGAACTCACGCGATCGAATCATGGTGACGAGTATATAAACGCCGACGATGTGGCGCAATAATTATTCCGCGCTTCGGAAGAATTTCTTTCCGGCGAAAAAACTCTTCTCGAAAATTTTTCAGACTTTGTGGTAGACGATCCGCGCCGCTTCGCGGCGATCGTCGGCCTGGTAGATCTCGAAGTCGGAAAAAAACGCCGGACTCTCTCCCGAGAGAAGCTTGACGATCGCCACCGCGCACCGGCGGATCTCCAGCTCGGCACCTTCACTCGAGCGAAGCTCCAGCATCGTTCGCCACGCCCTCGCATTGGCCGTGACGACGATTTTCGTCTCCGTGGAGTTCGGAAGAACTCCGCGCGCAGCCTCTCTTGCCATCTTCCGACGATGGACCTTGTCGGCCACCCAGCCGTAGCGTTCCATTAGATGCTCGACGAGCCGGATGTAGGTTCTCTGCGCCTCGTCGATCTGGGTCCGCCACTCGTTCTCGAGAGTTTCGTCCCCAACGATCGCTGGAGGGACAACGAAGTTCGCTTCGGATTCATCCACGTAGCGCTGGCTCAACTGACTGTAGGCGAAGCCAGCGCGATGCCGAATGAGCTCGTGGGTGAGTGAGCGGCTCACTCCCTCGAGGAGCAAGGAATAGTTCGCATGCTCGAGGACACTCCCATGCCCTTGCTTCTTGATGTTCTCGAGATAGTCTCGCGTCGCCCGACTCGCTGGATTCTTCTGACTCATGTAGCAGAGGCGACCGGCAAACTCGACCAGCTTTTCGCCATCCGTGCTTTCTCCAAGCCAGTTGACCTTGAGATGACCGGGTTCGAGGAACGCCGGGCGCGCGATGAGTGTGAGGCGAGGCTCGGTGTAGATCAAAGGTCTTCGTGTGGATTGTGGCGAAGGTGGGAGAGAGCGGCAGAAAGCTAAGAAGAACGCCGGATCAATGACAGCCGGAATTGATTGTAAGCTCTCGTCTTCACCACACTGTCTAGAGCCGCTCGCGCCTCCGCGGGAAGAGGCGGAAGCGATGGATCGTATTTTATGTCTTCGATGGCCTTCTGGCCCGGGAGCGGCACTTTCACCCCTGGATTGAAAATGTTCTCTGGGTCGAACGACTTCTTCACCAGGCCGAATGCGCGTAAGGCGTCCTTGTTCCAGACACGACTCAGTAGCGGCGTCCGAAGCCGTCCATCGCCGTGCTCGCCCGTGAGCGTACCTCCCAATCTAGATGTGAGCGCCACAACGTCGTCTAGAAGTCCCTGAATTTTCTCACGCCAATCGGGCTCCTCTAAGGCGACAAGAGGATTGACGTGAACGTGTGCATCGCCCGCGTGCCCGAAGATCACACCGGGAACTTTTCGATTCTCGAGCGCGTCTCGCACCCCCTGGACATAATCGGGCAGTTTCGGCACATCGACCGCGCCGTCTTCGATGAACTGCATCGACGTCGATTGAACGAGCGCCGCGAGGATAGGGCTCGCGGCGTGGCGCACCTCCCAGAGCGAGTGCTCACTCGAAGGCGTGAGGGCCACGTCGACAGCCGTCGCGCCTGCATCTCTAAACGCACTCGCCAGCTCCTCAGCTCTCGACGCGGCCGCGGTACTCGTCTCGGCCTCGACTTCTGCCAAAAGAATCGCGGCCGCGTGCGACATCACGCCGCGCAGCGAATCGTCCGTTGTGGAAGCACTCGCCGCGTAGTCCAGGAATGTCTTGTCGAGCAGCTCGCACGCGCTCGCGCCGGCCTCGACGGCCTTCATCGCGCCTGCAGTCGCATTCTCGAGCGAAGCAAAGGAGCCAAGTATGCTGCTGGTAGCCAGGGGCACCGGCGAAAGCAGGAACTGGATGCCGACGATGATGGCGAGCGTCCCCTCGCTGCCGACCAAGAGATCGACGAGTTCCGCTCGGGCGGCGTAGTCATGAACTGCGTAACCCGAGGATTCTTTCCGAACACCGGCGTGAATCACCGGCCGGCGTTTGTCGATCGCGACGATCTCGCCATGCGCGTCGCGAAGGAAACGGGCGATAGCGTCGATCCGTCTCGATGGCGCCTGGCCGCGGGTAACGGTTTCGCGCTCGCCGTCGCTGAAAACGCAGTCGAGCGCGTTCACCCAGGGGCGAACAGATCCATATCGGAGCGTGTGCGCTCCCGATGCGTTCGTCGAGGCCATTCCACCGAGCGTGCAGAAGCTTCCGCTCGAGGGATCCACGGGCAATCTGAGTCCGCGGCGCCGTGCCGCGATGTCGAGTGTCGACCAAAGGACGCCCGGCTCAGCCCAGACCGTTCGCGCTCGCTCATCGATGGTCCCCAGATGATCGATTCGTGACAGATCGACGACTACGCCTTTGCCGATCGCACCGCCCGGCATGCTGCTGCCTGAGCCGCGCGGAATCAGCGGCGTTCGAGTCGCAGCGGCCCACTTCACGATCGCGATGACGTCTTCGGCGTCAATAGGCACCGCTACCGCTGTAGGTATTGCCCGCCCGATGCCCGCTGCTTCCGAGTACATCGCGCGAGCCAGCTCGTCCTCGCGGAACGTTCCGCGAAATCCCGGAGGGGTCACGACGCCGCCCCGACTCTGCTCGATGCGCGTTTCACAATCCCAGGTTGCTCACCTTGGGCGGATTCACCGAGTAGTCGTAAAATCCCTTCCCGGATTTCTTGCCGAGCATGCCCGCCAGCACCATTCGCTTCAGCAGCGGCGGCGGCGCGTACCGGCGTTCGCGGTATTCGGCGAACATGATCTCGGCGATCTTGCAGGTGGTATCGAGCCCCACGAAATCGAGGAGGGTGAACGGCCCCATCGGGTAGCCGGCTCCGAGTTGCATTCCTTTGTCGATGTCCTCGACGGAGCCGACGTTCGATTCGAGTGCGTTGATCGCGTCTAGCATGTAGGGCACCAGGAGCAGGTTTACGATGAAGCCCGAGCTGTCCTTTGCACGGATCGGATCTTTGCCGAGCGCCCGAACAAAACTCAGAGCGCGTTGCTCTGTTTCCTCACTGGTGGTAATCGTGCGCACGACTTCGACGAGCTTCATCACAGGCACCGGATTGAAGAAATGCAGACCCAGCATTTTGTCCGGCCGTCCGCATGCCGCCGCCATCGCGATGATGGTGAGGCTTGAAGTATTTGAGGCGAAAATTGCATCCCGCCCGGCAATGCCATGTAGCTCCGACCAGAGTGCATTCTTGACCTCGAGATCCTCGACCACTGCTTCGATGAACAGATCTGACGCGGCGAGCTCTCGAAGATCTGTCGCGAATTTCAGGTTCTTGAGGGTGGCGTCTCGTTCGTCCGGTGTCGTCTTTCCCCGCTCGATGCCCTTGGCGAGCGATTTCTCGATCGACTGACGTGACTTCGCACAGAGCGCTTCCGAAACTTCGCGCACTACCGTGGGAAATCCTGCGGCAGCTGAGACTTGCGCGATCCCGCTTCCCATCAGGCCTCCGCCAAGGACGCCGACGCTTTTGATCTCTTTCATCAGGCGACTCCACGCGTGTCGAGACAACCGGTCTTGTTCATTCTATCAGCGTGACAAGCGTGGACGTGGGGCTATCGTCTCGAGCAAACCCGGTCGCGTAAGCTCGCCGTGCTCCAGTCGGTCGAGAACTTGCTCGAGGGCAAGTTGCACGCTGGACAGCACTCCGCGATGACTGCGCGCAACCCGGTAGGCTCCGGCAGTACCTCCCAGAAGTGGAACGAACGCAGCACCGGCGGCAACGATTAGTGGGAGATGCGCCACGACGAGGGCAAGTCCCACGAGGCCGCCGGCTACTCCTCCGGCGCCAACGAGCAAGCCACTAACGCCCACGCGGCGAGCGCGACTCTGGTGAATGTCTGCGTCCAGCCTCACTACGACTCGGCCAGCGTCCACCGAGAGCACGGTAGCAGAGACTTGTCGTGCTTCAACCAGATAGTAGCCATGCCCGCTCAGGTTTACGGTGCGCTTTATCTTGCCGAACAGGCCGCGCTGCGGCTCCCAGGTGATGCGATCGGAAAAACGGCGTTGGACCTGAAGACACTCTTCGCGCTGCATCCATGCATCGACGACGGCGAGTACCTCACGTGGCGTGCCGGGAACAGTTCGTGTCGCGGTCGCGAATCCGGCTCCGGCAATTTGCGCGAGGAGTCCGCGCTCGTCGGGCACGTTTATCCGAGTTCGCTCCTCAGCAAGCGCCTGGTTCACAGTGGCGGGGCTCAGTCCGACTTCGTTCGCTATGTCGCGGAGCTGACTCTCGCTTAAGAGATCGCTCGAATCCGGAATCGCTCCGGCGCCCTGCAGCTCGGACGCGCGGGCAAGAACGCGCTCGAGTGCCTGTCTGTCGAGCAGTGGCTGTCGAGCGGGGAGCGGCGACTTCTCATCGGCCATGCAGAATTATATCTGCTTAAATCCCTCCGAGTACGACGTCGAGCTGCCGGGTGAGGGCATCTCGAATTGCATCGGGTAGCGCGAAGGTCGCTATGAACGCGGACTGGAGATTAGCGCCCGCTGGCCGGTTCACTGACGCCAGATAGTACCGCATGTAGCCGTCGAGAAGCTCGGGCGAAGTACGCTGGATCAGCAGCGCTCCGCCACGAACTGCCGCGGAGCTCTGATAGCGGTCGCCAACTCCGGTGCGGCGCTGTTCCGGGGTGATGTTGTCGGTCACAGCGGTGGCGGCAACTCCGGAAATTGCTTCGTGCGCGATGACATAAATCGCTTCGACCGCGTCATTCGGGCGAGCAGGAAAAGTCACCGTAAGGGTGTTGGACTGGCGGCTGTTGGTCAGAGATCTGCCTTCACCGTCGAGCGGCAACGACAGAAGAATATCTCCCGTAGCCTGCTGGGTATTGTTGAGGAAGCGCTGCATCCTCGGTCGGTAGGTCCGCTGCCAGAGCGTATCGACCAGCTCGAGCACGTTGCTCTTCTCCCGTTGCTGCTCTGCCCAGTAGGAATGGTAGAACTTGCTGCTCTCGTCGCTCAGGGACTGGGTGAAAAGACGGAGCCAGTCGCGGTCGGCAGACGTCGGGAAATAAGCCGCGAGGAATGCAATCGCGCTCGCCTGCTCCTGAGAGGAGGCGGCGCGTGGATTACCATCTGCGCGAATGAAGACGTCGACAGCCTGCGATAGATCGGCCCAGGACGCGAAAGAGAGCGGCACGAACTGCGCGTTCACGAGCTGTGGATTCGCGACGAGACGAGCCCGGAGACGGTCTCGATTTGCGTCCAGCTGCGTCACGACATTCGCCCTGTTCTTGAGAACGATCATGTCGGTGCTGTATCCGCGCTTGAAGAATGGGACGAAGGTGGTGTCTTCCTGGAGCATTGCGTAGCCATGGAGCCAGAGGTCGACGTGCTCTCTGGTTTTCACGGGCCAAATCACCGCCGGTGTGCCGGAGCTCTCGGCGCCACCGTTGGTCACGGTCCCGCCACCTCCTCCGCCCACCGACGCGCACGAAGCCAATGCACCAAAGACACCCGCGATCGCGAAGACGCGTATCAGCTGCCTCATACTTTCCTCTTTCGCGCTGAGGAGCGCGATCTAATTGATCGATTCAATTACCACGGCGATGCCCTGGCCGCCGCCGATGCACGCCGTCCCAAGGCCGTAGCGTTTCCGCTGCGCGTGCAACGCATGCAGTAGATGGGCCGTGATCCTCGCGCCCGATGCGGCGAGGGGATGGCTGAGCGCGATCGCGCCTCCGTGCACGTTCAAGCGCTCGCGAGGAAGGGACATCTCCCGCTCAACAGCACACGTTTGTGCTGCGAAAGCTTCGTTGACCTCGATCAGATCCATGTCGTCAATTGAAAGTCCTGCCTTGGCGAGCGCGGCCTTCGATGACGGCACGGGACCGATGCCCATAATGGACGGATCCACTCCTGCGACGGCCCACGAAACGAGACGTCCGAGCGGTTTCAACCCGCGCTCAGTCGCGTATTTCTCGCTCGCTATAACCATAGCGCCCGCGCCGTCGCCAATTCCGGAGGCATTTCCAGCAGTGACGACTCCGCCCTTCCGAAATACCGGCTTGAGTGCCGCCAGTTTTTCCGCGGTTGTGTCGGGTCTCATATGCTCATCCCGCGAAAATTCGTCGACTTGGCCTGTCTTGGGATTCTTAACCGGCACGGCTACCACTTCCTGCTCGAACACCCCACTCTCCCATGCTGATTTCGAGAGCTGCTGCGATCGGAGCGCAAACTCATCCACACATCCGCGATCGAGCTTGTATCGATCGGCGAGATTCTCCGCGGTCTCCGCCATGCCAAGCCCGACGTAGGAGTCGGTCAGCCCTTCCCAGAGCGTGTCTTCCATGACGGGCGCTCTCCCGAGCGGAGTTCCCCACCGAATTCCGCGCGTAACGTGCGGAGCCTGTGACATCGACTCCGCGCCACCGACGAGACACACCTTAGCGTCGCCTAGAATGATTTCTTGCGCTCCACTTACGACTGCCTGAAACCCGGAGCCGCAAAGACGGTTGAGCGTGAGCGCGGAGGTCTCCTGTCGGCAACCAGCCTTGAGCGAGACATGACGGGCGAAATAGATCGAATCGCTCGTGGTAAAAAGCACATTGCCGAAAATCGTCTGGTCGATATCGGTTGCCGCGATGCCGGCACGCGTGATAGCAGCGTTTGACGCCTGGACGGCGAGATTGATCGGTGAAACATCCTTCAGCTTTCCACCGAAAGTGCCGAAGGGCGTTCGCACTGCGGAAAGGAAGACGACCGGCGTCGAAGACTTTGGCATGGGCGTTAGGCTTTCTTGCCGCAGTTGACGCAGAACTTCCAGGTGAGATCAACTTCGGCGCCGCATCCCTCGCAGTGCTTTGCAGCGAGGTTCTGTCCGCAATGGGGGCAGTAGGTTACCGTCCTGCCTTCGGGCAGGGTGCCGCCGCAAAACCGGCACCCGCTTGGCGGCTCGAGGGTCGAGAGCGCCGGAATCGAGAAGCTCGTCCCCTCCTCGGAAGGAGCGCCGCCGTTCCCGCCGCCCGCCGCGCGAGTGCCAACGGAAAATCCACCCGCGTTCTGCGACGGAATGGGGACCCCGAGCTGTTGAACGGCTGCGGGCACGAGAGAAATCCGGGTGTCCGCGTAATCGCGGAACGCGCCGATGTCGGGATGCTGTGTACTCATTTCTTTCTTAAGCCGGTCCTGCATCGCCTGATCGCCGCGAATGTAGCCCTTCTCGCCCGAGAGAAGCTGCATCACGGCTGCTTCGTAATCCTGGTTCGTTTCGATCCCAAGGTCGCGACGGTAGTGCCTGTAGGGAACGAGAGTATCGTATAGCTCCTGGACAGTGAACGGAACGCTCAAGTATTCGGCGTGGCCGTTTCTGATGTTGTGCACCAGTCGCTGAAACAATCTGTCTAGATCGTCCATGCTCGCTTGCTCGGCTGGAATGAATGAAGATCGGGGAAGGGTGCGGTTTCCTTGAGGCGCAGTCGTCTGTCCTGGTGCTCCGCCATCCACGTAACGAAGCCTGACTGCCGGAGTCCAGCGGAGTCAGATCGCTCCGCCGCGGCGCGGGTCGCCAGAAAGTTCGCGTATTCGTTTTGCGGCTGACCATTGTGTCCACGGACCCATCGCCACTGACATTCGTGCGCGGAGACAGCGGCGACCGCCTCTTGCCAGAGCTCGAGGTTCTCGATCGGCCCACTCTTTCTTTTCCATCCGCGCGCCATCCATTCCGCAACCCAGGATGTCATGCCCTCGACGATGTACTTGGAGTCGCTGGTGAAGAGCACTCGATAGGAATTCCCGCTGCGAGAGATAGATCGGAATGCCTCGATCACCGACCGCAGCGCCATGCGATTGTTCGTTGTCGATGGCTCGGAGATCCAATAGTCGCAGCGTGTGACCTCGTTGGAGGTGGGATGCAGCCATTCGATCAGCCCGCCAGCTCCTCCGGGATTGTCGCCATCGCGGCCGTTGCCGATGCAGGATTCGTCGGCGTAGATGGCCACCAAATCGCCGGATTGCGCGCTGGTCACTTTACAACCTCGAAGCTATCCATCTCGTCGAGATAGAGCGTGATCTGATCGCCGGTTGTCGGATGTGTCGCCTCGACAGCTTCGCGCCCACTGATTACGCGAAGCCGTGTGGGTACGACAACGTATTCAGTGCCGCGGCGATACGCGGAAATCCGCCTTCCGGTCGTGATTGCACGCTCGAGAATGTCGTATTGCTTATGCGTCCACTGTGGCACTGGAACCTCTCTTTTACCCTACGCAATCAGCTCCAAATCCAGCGGAAGAACATCATGATCGCTGTGCGGCGCTGTTAACCCGCAGTACACCACCCACGAACTACGCGACTGAGCACCCGTTGTGCCTGTTCGATCTCGGTAACGGGCACGAATTCCTCCGCGGCGTGCGCGACAGTGATGTCACCCGGCCCAAAGCAAATTGCAGGGATTCCTGCCGCGTTGAGAAGGGCAGCGTCGGTCCACGCTGATAATCCTTCGATGCCTGGCTTGAAGCCCTCCTGGTCCATCGCGCCGACGAGCCGCTTGACGATTGGCGCATCGAGAGCGACGTCGCTGGGAAGTTGCGCCGTTCTCAATGTAACCGTGGCGTCGAATTCAGCGCGACGATTCCTTACCCTGTCGCAGGCGTTTGTGATCTCCATCAGCGCGCCCTCAACCGACTCCCCGGGAATCGTCCGGCGCTCAATCGTCAGGCTGCAGCTGTCGGGGTAAGTAGACATTCCCGTGCCTCCCTCGATTGTCGAGGCATGGAGCGAGCCGCGACCAAGGAGGCGATGCGTGGGGCCCGAAACCCGCGTTCTCTCCAACTCGTCCAGCTCGGCGAGAAGTAAGCCGGCGTGGGTTATCGCGTCGACGCCTACGTCGTAGCGGCTTCCATGCGCGGCTCGCCCTTTCAGCTCTACGTCGAACCATGCGAAGCCTCTGTGTGCCGGACAGATTGCGAGTCGGGTCGGCTCCGTGATGATCGCGGCATCGGCGCGAACGCCAGTGGCGAGGAGAACTCGCATACCAAGGCTCTCGTACTCTTCATCGACGACCGCCGTTACCAGGATCTGTCGATCGGAGCTGTCGGAAGAGTTAAGGGCCGCAGCAGCGCACATCGCCGCGATTCCGCCTTTCATGTCCGTGGACCCTCGCCCATAGATCCTTCCACCGGCGACCACGGCCGAGAACGGATCGTGGACCATTCCGTCCACGCCAACGACGTCGAGGTGGCCGTTCAACATCAGCGCGGGCGAATCAGCCGGCCCTCGGCGCGCAACGACGTTGGGACGGTCTGGTGCGGCAACCGTCAGCTCAACGCAGAATCCCCAATCATCGAGGATTGAAGCGAGCGTGTGAGCGCAGTTGCCCTCGCCTGGTGAATCAGGGGCGAGGGTAGGATTTCTTGAATCGATTTGTATGAGCGCGCGGGCGAGCGCGACCGCATCGCCGCGCGGTATTACCACGACCTATCTTCTTTTCGCTGTCTTGCCTGAGGCCTTCGGCTTCGACTTCGTCGCTGACTTGACGGGGTGCTTTTTGGCAGCGGGCTTCATCGTGGTTTTCTTCGCGACCGGTTTTTTGGCAGGAGCGTGTCTCGCAGCAGGCGGCGCTGCATGCTTTGCGGGCGAGGAGGGTGCCGAATGCCGCACCGAAACCGGCGCGTGGTGTCGCGGCGCCTCATGAACGGCGTCGACTTTTGTGGTCGGCTTGGGGGCGGCGGATGCTGGCGCAGTGAACGGCTTTCTCTTCGAGTGAGAAGCTTCGACTTCACGCATCAGCTTGTCGGCTTCTTCCTGAGTCATCTGTCCGCGGCGTACCATATACTGAAGGAGATCGCGCGCGCTCTCGAGAACGAATCCGGTGAGACCGGCTGCAGCACCGACTACGTCCTTCATCGCGGCGGCCATCTTGCTCCCCGCTTCCAGACTGATCTCGTGCGCCTTCGCCGCCATCTCGGCGACGGTATCTTTTACATCCGCGCCGCGATGGCCGGGGCTGCGCTTGGGTGGAATTGCCGGGGGTACGGTCGGGGCGACCGCCGGAGCAGGTGCCGCTGGAGCAGCAACCGCTGATTTGTCTCTATCGATCATTTATTGACTCCGGTCAGCCAAAGGAACGTGGTGCTGACGGGTGAGAAATCGCTGGGTGCGGGTTCACCCCGCTAGAGGGGCTTGAACGGCGCTAAGTATATGATTTTTCGTGACTAAAGCAAGGTGGGGTAACATGGTCGTGAAGCAACGCTTACTGCTGCCTTTGGATGCCATTTTAGTGAACAGTAACTAGACAGTAAACGTACAGCAACGCCGCATCTTCCGCTGATGAAGCTCAAAGTACTCGATCTGAGCCGTGTGCTGGCCGGCCCCATCTGCTCCATGATTCTCGGGGATCTGGGCGCCGATGTGATCAAAGTCGAGCGGCCTTCGACTGGGGATGATACACGTGGATGGGGGCCGCCGTTCAATCGCGACGGTGAGAGCGCCTACTTTCTCTCGGTCAATCGGAACAAGAAAAGCATTGCCGCTGACCTCACCAACACCGCCGATCTCCGGCTGATCCAGGATCTCATAGCAGGCTCGGACGTGGTGCTCGACAATTTTCTGCCGGGCTTGCTGTCGAGAGTGGGGCTGAATCCAGAAGAGCTCCTCGATGTTCATCCATCGCTGATCTGGTGCACGATATCAGGCTTCGGTGCCGCGAGCACCCGCCCCGGTTATGATTTCGTGGTGCAGGCTGAGTCCGGATGGATGGCGATAACGGGTGCGGCCGACGGCCCGCCCATGAAGGTCGGCGTCGCGCTCGCCGATGTCCTCGCCGGCAAGGACGCTGCGATTGCCGTCCTAGCAGCGGTGGCCGAACGGTCGGACGGTCCGCTTGGGAAAGACCGAAGGAGAATTCATGTCTCGCTTGCTGAGAGCGCGAAGGCATCCCTGGTGAACGTCGCGCAGAATGTTCTTGTTTCGGGCAGTGACGCCGAGCGATGGGGAAACGCGCATCCGAACCTGGTGCCGTATCAGTTGTTCGATGCGAGTGATCGCCCGATTGTGATCGCCGTGGGAAGCGACGCGCAATGGCTCGCCTGCGCCCATGCGCTCGACCTGGACGAGCTCGCCGATGACAAGTCGCTGGTGACGAATGCCGGGCGAGCGAGCAATCGCGCCCGGATAGTCGCGGCGATTTCCGAGCGCGTTTTGCAGAAAGATTCCCGCTACTGGATGGGTCGGCTCGAGTCGGGTGGCGTTCCGTGCGGCGTAGTGAAGACCGTGAAGGAGGCTCTCGAGTCGAGCGGAGCTTCGGCGGTCACGGGAGTTCCGCCAAGTGTCCCGGGCTCGGTGCGATTGCCTCCGCCGAAGCTCGATGAGCACGGTAGCTCGATAAGGAGTTCAGGGTGGCGTGCATTCGAGTGAGATCGGATATTTTCGTCCGCAAGCGCTCTTCCGATTTCTTCACACTTTCGGCACTCGTCATGACGCGTAAGTGTCTTCCTGGGGCGAGTGCGCTCGGACTTATTGCCATCGTCGGCTGTAGCGCCGACCGCCCGACTGGTCCGCCCGGGAGGCAGGCTTTTGAGCGCTATGTCGCCGTGGGGACGAGTCTGAGCATGGGCGTCGAGTCTGACGGCGTTGTGTATTTCAGCCAGCAGCACGATTGGACCAATCTGCTCGCGCATCAAGCCGGCGGATCCTTTGCTCAACCGCTTGCGCAGGGACCAGGGTGTTTCTCTCCGCTCATCCCGCCGCTGGAGCTGAACGCGCGTCTGAGCGGAATCAGCGCGAGCGCAGATCCCACGACGAGCGCGGCCGATACGAATTGCGCCTTGCTTGGCGATCGCACTTTACCAACCAACGATGTAGCAGTCGATGGAGCGGACACGTACGACGCATTGTTCGTGACGCCTGAGAGCGCTTCCGTAGAAGGCGTAAAGAGGCGCCGTCAGTATCATCTGGTGCTTCCCAAAAAGACAACTCAGATCACGGCGATGCTGCGACAAGAGCCGACACTCGTATCTATCGAGCTCGGTGCGAATGAGGTGTTGGATGCGGCGTCCGGACTACTCCGTCCAAAAACAGCATATCGCGGGGCGGGTTCTCAGGGGACCGTGGTTCCGAATAGCATCTGGAAGCCGGTTTACGATCAACTGGTCGACAGTGTCAAGAAGACCGGAGCGAAAGTTCTCCTTGTCGGTATTCCGCAGAGCAATGGGTTCGTCGCGTTGCGCACCGGGGACGAGCTGTATCAGGATCGCGTGGAATTCCAGGACATGGGCGTCGTGGTTGCAGACGATTGTCAGGGCAGCGCGAACTCGATTTTCGTTCCAGGCAAGGTGACGAGCGTAGTTGCCAGCGCGCAAGCGAGTGGACAGCCACAGACCTTGAGCTGCGCCGACCAGCCCGGTACCCAAGACAACATTCTCACGCCGGCTGACATTCAGACGCTCGATGCGTTAATCGATGGGATGAACGCGCATATCAGGTCCGTCGCAGAGACAAATTCATGGGCGTTCCTGGACCTTGCGTCGCTGTGGGCTGGGTGGGCGGCGCGGCGCGCAACATTCAGTGTTCACGATTTATTCAGCTGTGTTCTGCCATACGGCCAGTACGTGAGTCTCGACGGAGTTCATCCGAATCTCGACGGATATCAGGAGATGGCGAACGCTGCCGCAGACGCTCTCAACGCCACTTACGGTTTCGCGATCTCAACGAATTCCCGCCCGGTGCTTGCGCAGACGTGCCAGTAGGATCGCTGATGGGTAGTCTCGAAGGGCGAGGTGAGGAACCTCGCCTTTTGCCATCATGAGGTATATCGGCAACAAGACGCGGCTCCTTCCATTCATTCTGCGGACTCTGCGAAGGAGCGGGTTGTCCGTGGGCTCGGTTCACGATGCCTTTGCAGGGACGGCCAGTGTGAGCCGCGCCCTCAAGGCGGGTGGCTGGCGGGTGTACTCGAGCGATCTTCTCATGTCTTCGTATGTCTTCCAGCGAGCATACGTGGTAGCCGACTGTCCACGCGGTGAAATCGACGAGCGTTCGAGGACACTTTCGGCCCTTCCGCCAGCGGAGGGTTTTATCTCAGCGCACTTTTCGCCGAGCGCGAATGCGATGGAGCGTGGAGAATCGCGGATGTATTTCACGCCAGAGAATGCCGGACGCATCGATGCGGCGCGAGAGGTACTAGAGCAATGGCGAGTCGCGCGCGAAATCGACCAAGACGCTTACTACGTCCTTCTCGCTGCGATAATCGAGGGCGCGGACCGGGTGGCGAACACGGCCGGGGTTTACGCCTCGTACATGAAACGGTGGCAGCCGAACGCGAAGCGCCCGTTTCAGGTCGCGTCCGAGAGCCCGATGAAGGGTGCCTTCCCAGCCAAGGCGTGGCTGGCGGATGCAACCGAGGCTGCAAAGGAGATCGGTGAGGTCGATCTTCTCTATATCGACCCTCCATATAACTCGCGGCAGTATGTCGCCTACTACCATATACCGGAGATTCTGGCGATGGGTTGGAGCAAAGCGGCTCCGGCGATCAGGGGCAAAGTGGGGCTCCTGGCTGGTCAGGAAGGCCGGAGTCAGTGGTCCCACGGACGGCGGGTGAAGAAGCTTTTTTTGGAGCTTTTGGCAGCGACAGGGGCGAGACACGCACTGGTGAGCTTCAACTCTGAAGGGCATTTACCCCCGGAACTGCTTCAGGAGATGCTGACCGGCGTAGCTGTGGACGGGGAGGTCTCGCACTTCACTCAGACCTACCGCCGGTATCGCGCGGACAGCGAGAGAGACGGAAGGCATTATCACGCGGACAAGGCCCTGGAGCACCTGTATCTCGTGCGTCTCCGGTAATTTGGTTGCTTCCACGTGGGCTCGTTCGTCATGCCGAATGTAACGGTGATAAGGTGTTGTCTACGAGCCAGTTGGGTCTATACAGGCGGTGGCAAAGGGATTACACTAGGCAGGTGAATATGCCAGCCGTGCCGCTGCAGAATCAGACTAGTCAAACGTTGGGCGCAGGGAGTACGACGCCGGATGCTCAGGCGCCGGCTGTCGACGCCGATCAGGAGATCATTGCCAAGATCCTGGCAGGGAATAAGGACTCGTTCGGGGTACTGATAACCCGATACAGCGACCCACTTTACCGCCATGCTCTCGGAATGACTGGAAGCCCCGATGTGGCGGAAGACATCCTCCAGGCGTCTTTTATAAAAGCCTATCAGCATCTGGGCGAAGTTCGCGGCCGATTTGACGCGTGGGTATTTCGAATCGTCGCTAATTCGTGCAAGGATTGGCTGAAGAACATTCGGCGGACACATGTGAGCTACGACGAGGACGATCAGCCCTCTACGTACTCGACGCCGGAAGAAGAGATGGACCGCAACGAGCTGCGTACGGACCTTCAGTTTGCTCTGGCCAGACTCGCTCCCTCGCTGCGTGAAGCGTTCGTGATGAAGCACGTCGAGGGAAGATCGTACGAAGAGATGGCGCTACTACTGGAAACGACCGTTGGCGCGCTAAAGATGCGAGTGCATCGGGCGCGAGAGGCGCTCCAACAACTGCTCGAGGAGAAGTACGCATGATGCTTGATGACGC
>JBOHTC010000244.1:0-51889 GCA_050733495.1 Gemmatimonadaceae bacterium
GGTCGATACCGATCGGACGACCATCATAGTACTCGGCCTGAATCTTCATCCCCGGCTGCATCCACTGAGCATTGTCGCCGAGCATCTCTTCATCCATCTCGAGCTGATCGTAGTTCTCGGTATTCATGAAGTGGTACGTATCCCCACCCTGATACAGAAACTCGAGATCATGCGTCTCCATCGACGCCTTCTCGATGGTGTCGGCTGCGCGAAACCGGTGCTCGAAATTATTTCCGGTGCGAAGATTCTTGAGCTTCGCCTGCACCATCGCACGAAGATTTCCCGGGGTGTGGTGCCGGAACTCTACTACCCTGCAGGGATCGCCGTTGAAAACGAGGACCATCCCACGCCGGATTTGGGTGGCTGGCATTGCCATATGGGTATTCCAGAACTGGGTTCAGAAGCTGAGCGATGGACCGGCCGCGCCGGTCATCAGGCCCGCTTCGAAGTGAAGCGTAAACGTAAACAGCCTCGAAACTTAGCCGCTTTTCGAAACTCGGTCAAGCTGCTTCACTATGGGCTTGAGAGCCTTCCACATGTTGTCGGCGACGATTCGCTCGCCGACGAGATTCGGATGCACTCCATCGGCTTGGTTGTAGCGCGAAATTCCAGCGACTCCGCTCAGCAAAAATGGAATCAGAGGCACATCCTCGCGCTTGCTGACGTCGGTATAAATGTTGTGGAAGCTGCGCGTGTAGCTGGGCCCGTAATTGGGCGGAGCTTCCATTTGAACCAGCGCGATTTTCGCGCGCGGCTGCTTTTGCCGCACTGTTGAGATGACTCGCTCGAGATTTGCCCGCGCTGCATCTGGCGAAAGCCCGCGCAAAGCGTCGTTAGCGCCGGCTTCGATCACAACCAGGTCCGCCGGAGTTCTAAGCACCCAATCGATTCGACGCACCGCGCCGGCGGTCGTCTCGCCAGAGAGTCCGGCGTTTACCGCCTTTATGGGTAGTCCATCTGCCTGTGCCTTCTTCTCGATCATCGTCGGAAATGCCTGATCGGGATCGAGCCCAAGGCCCGCAGTGAGGCTCGTCCCGAAAAACAGAACTACAGGCGGTGCCGGCGACTGAGATACAGCCGCCGTCGAAGCAGGCGTCGAGTCGGCACTTCTCGCGGCCTCACTCATGTTATTCTTCGCGTTTCCAACGCTCCTGGCATTCTGCCCCGTTCCCCGACCGCCGCAGGCGAGCACCGCTAGAAGTATCGAAAGAGACGGACCACTAGTCGCGCGTCGCGCCGAGCGCCACACTGTCATGACCTTACGCTCTCCGACCCAAACCTGATTGCGATCATGCTGATTGCCCGTGATGTGACGAAAGAGTACCTGAGCGGAGAGCAGAAGCTCGCCGTGCTCCGCGACGTGTCGTTCACGATTGCTCAGGGAGCGTTCGTCGCAATCGTCGGACCTTCCGGAAGTGGAAAGACGACACTCCTCGGACTCCTCGCGGGTCTTGATACACCTACTCGCGGCACCGTGCTCCTCGACAACGCCGATCTCGGGAAATTAAACGAGAACGAGCGCGCACGGCTTCGTGGCGAGAAAGTCGGGTTTGTCTTCCAGACTTTTCAGCTGATACCGACGCTCACCGCATTGGAAAACGTGCAGGTTCCGCTGGAGCTTCGGGGTTCTCCGGGCGCGACCGAGCGCGCTCGCGAGCTAATCGACCGCGTCGGTCTAAGCGGACGTGGCCACCATTTTCCGACGCAGCTTTCAGGCGGCGAGCAGCAACGCGTCGCTATTGCGCGCGCGTTCGCAAATTCTCCCCGAATCCTTTTCGCCGACGAACCGACGGGTAATCTGGACAATGCAACCGGTCACAGAATTTTCGAGCTGCTTCAGTCGCTCAACAGCGATGGCGGCTCGACCATCGTCCTCGTCACACACGATTCGACGCTGGCATCGCGGGCGTCGAGAATAATTCGCCTGCTCGACGGTGCCGTCGTCGAAGACACCGGCGACAACAATCAGCAGATCGCCTGACGCGTGTCAACGAGTATCTGGAGTCTCGCGTGGAGGGAAAGCAGAACCGCACGGCGGCGTCTGCTGCTATACATGTCGTCAATCTCGCTGGGCGTTGCCGCACTCGTCGCGATCGACTCCTTTTCCACGAACATCGTCCAATCCGTGAAAGACCAGTCCCGCGCGCTCATGGGCGGAGACATTTCCTTTAACTCGTCGAAGCCCTTCCCGCCGGCGATCGATTCGCTATTGGATTCCCTCTCTCATCACGGCCTGTCATTCGCGCGAGTGACCACTTTCCCGTCCATGGCGGTCGTCTCACGGACAGCGGGAACACGATTCACTCAGGTGCGGGGCGTCACCCCGAATTATCCGTTCTACGGAAACATTGTCACAGATCCGGCGGGTAAATGGGCTGAATTGCAGCAGGGCGCCAACGCAATCGTGGATCCCTCGGTCCTCACGGCCCTGAACGCCAGGATCGGCGATACCATCAAACTGGGCTTCGGCACATTCACCATCATAGCAACCATAAGAGACTTGCCGTCCGCCGCCGGCATAGCCGAGATGCTTGGCCCGCGCGTATTCATCCCCGACAGATACATCGCCGAGACGCAATTGCTGGTATTTGGAAGCACGGCGGATCGCTCGATTCTGGCAAAGCTTCCACCCAACGTCGATCCGGACAAGTTCATCAAGCCACTGCGCCAGCGTATCGAAGCGCAGCAGGTTCGGGTCAGGACGGTGACTCAGTCGGAGATGCAGACCTCCGATGCGATCGAGAATCTCTCGAACTTCATCGGAATCGTCGGGCTCGTCGCGCTGCTATTGGGGGGCATCGGTGTTGCCAGCGGTGTGCGGGCATTTGTCGCGCGAAAAATCGATACGGTCGCGGTGCTTCGCTGCCTGGGAGCCTCGAGCGGACAGGTCCTCGGTATCTACGTTGTACAGGCCGCGGGAATGGGACTGCTTGGAGCCGCTGCGGGTGCCGCGCTTGGTGTGGCGATTCAGTTCATTCTGCCGAGAGTGCTGACGGACTTCCTTCCGATCGACGTGCAGGTGAGGCTCGTCCCTTCCGCAGTGTTGACCGGTCTTGCCGTCGGCGGGTGGATAGCACTCGTGTTCGCGCTCAGACCGCTACTCGCGCTTAGAAATGTCTCTCCGCTTCAAACGCTGCGTCGAGACACGGACGCTCAGGTTCTTCGGATGCACTGGTCGGACATTCCGAGGATTGCAGTCGATGTCGCTCTCATATTGAGCGTGGTCGGAATCGCCTTCCTGCGAGCCAGAACGACCAGGCAAGCTTTGGCGATGAGCGCGGCGACCGGATTCGCGATCCTTGCTCTCACTACCAGCGCAATCCTGTTGTCGTGGGCGGCGCGAAAGTCTTTGCGCAGTGGCTGGCCGTACGTTGTGCGACAGGGGGTCGCGAACCTGTATCGCCCCGGAAACCAGACACGTGCCGTGACCCTGGCGCTCGGCTTCGGTGCCTTTTTGATCAGCACTCTTTTTCTGGTTCAACACAACATCCTGCGGCGTTTTGCCACTGCGTCGGCGGAATCTCGCGGCAACGTGGTCTTCTTCGATGTCCAGCAGGACCAGGAGCCAGGACTCGATTCAATAGTTCGAAACGCCGGTTATGATGTCGTAGACGTTGCTCCTGTAGTGACGATGCGCATCGATGCAATCAATGGTAAGAAAGTGTCGGACATGCGTCCGGTTGTACCCGGACGCCGAGGCCGCGCGACGTGGGCGCTCAGACGAGAGTTCCGGTCTACCTTCCGAGACAAGCCGGCGTCCAGCGAATCGATAGTCGCTGGCAAATGGTTCAGCGACAAGGCGCTAAGCCCCCCGCAAGACACCGGAGAAGTCTCCCTCGAGGATGGGATCGCGTCTGAGCTCAACGTAAAGTTGGGCGACGCGATCACGTGGAACGTGCAGGGTGTCGACATTCCGACACGGGTAACGAGTCTCAGAAAAGTCGTGTGGACCCGCTTCGAGCCGAATTTCTTCGCGGTGTTTTCTCCACGCGTGCTCGAGGCCGCGCCAAAACAGTATGTGCTGCTCGCGCAGGTGCCCGACCCCACAGCTGTGACGATTCTTCAGCGCCAGGTCGTCAATAGGTTCCCGAATGTGTCGAGCATCGATCTCACATCCATCAAGCGAACCATCGATCGCATCGTCGCGCGGGTATCCCTGGCGATTCGGTTCATGGCCCTCTTCAGTCTTGCCGTGGCGATTCCCGTTCTTTTCAGTGCGGTTTCGGCGACTCGACGAGCGCGAATTCGCGAAGGCGTGCTGCTCAAGACGCTCGGAGCTACACGCGGACAGATCGCGCGGATTCTGCTCGCTGAATATTCATTGCTCGGGATACTGGGCGGCCTTACCGGGATACTGCTTTCAATAGGAGGCGGATGGGCAATCGTCCGCTACATATTCAAGATGCCGTTCGCTCTCCCGTTCTATCCCGTGCTGCTCATCGCGATCGTCATCGTTGCGCTGACGCTTCTGATCGGCCTGCTGGCCGGGCGCGATGTGTTCAGAGAGACGCCGATCGTCGCGCTTCGCGACGTATGAGCGCGCTATTTCCGGATTGGCGTTGAGCTCACGGTCGGCAGAGCACGGTGCGGAAAGCGGATGACGCTGTCGCGTCCGATGATCCCGGAGTCCGAAGGCGCCCTGGAGCTATTACCGGTCGTCTTTGTTTTTTTTGCCGATGAACTTCCGCCGGAGGTCTTACCAGTCGCCGACGAGCCACTCTGGGCGTTCGGTGCAACCTGACTGACGCTGTCCATGGGCACGGAAGGGAGCGCCGGTATCATTGCCGAATCAGCAGCAACAGTACTGTCCGCACTCGACCGAGGCGACGGCTTGCACGATACGGCGGCGATGACCGCCGCTAGCAGTCCTACCGTCAGCAAAGATGGCTTCATCATTTCCTCTGCGCGTTTTGGATCAGTCCAATAGTAGGTAGCGCCTTCGGGGCGTGCGCCAGTGGCCGCTCCCACTCTCCCGGCGTCGGCGTCGCATTTACATCGTCAATCCTGAAGTTTGCCCTCAAGCTGCCGCCGGGAATGGTGAACGGATCTGCGTCGGCGGTATTCACGGTATAGCCCAAGTCCTGGAGGGACTCGATAGTCATGGCGCTCAGCGGATTAACACCGTTGTTGAGGAAGCCAGTCATCAACTCATTGCCAAACGTCGTTTCGCGCCAGTGCGAGTTGATGGTTCCGTCACCACCTTGGGTACCCTCGACAGGAACATTGGTGGCGCACGTGGTCACGCCGCCAATCGCCTTGCACCCCGCAATGCCTCCGGCACCAGCGTAGCGAACGTCGGGGCCATAGTTGACGAGAAGGTTGTCTCCGGTCGTATCCCAGAAGGTGCCGAAGCCCACGACATGCATCATTTCGTGGGTGATTACTTCCTGCAGATTTCCCGAGCCAGCGAGGGAAGCGATGTCAGCTGAGTCGAACTTCATGATGCCGATGGATGTGCGGAAGTCGTTCTGCCCGTTGCTCTGCCTGATGTAACAGGGTCCGCTCTGCGCGAGGATTTTTCGCGGCCCGTCGATCGAGTCGATCGACGCATAAATGACCACCCCGTCGATTGTTCCAGTAAGCGGCGCTACCCCAGTGGCGCCGCACGACGAAGGATCGGCGCCGCCCGCGTTCACGAGCGGAATCTGTCCAACCACGAGCGCCCGGATGCGATTGGCGGCATTCGTGAACAGCGCCTGCTGGTCAGTCGTCAGAGTCCTGCCGAAGAATCGGACATCGATCTTGTAACTCGTCTGGACCGTGGCATTGATCACAAGCGTCTTTGAGCCAAGAGTCGCCTGCAGTTGTTGCGGAACGACGCTCTTTCCAAGCGTCCAGGCAGGAGCTGTGACGCTGCCATCGGAGTTGACCGTCCCCGTGCTGCTAGAGAGCGAGCCTCCGCCGGCAATCACTGAAAAGGTGACGCTCTTGCCCTGCGCTCCGGTAATCACGATCGGCGCGCCGACGGCGGTCCCCGCCAGCGCGCTTTGATTGTCGCCGCTCTTTACTGCGAGGTTCACTGCTGGCGCCGTGGAATCAGAGCACGCGGCGACGAGCGATATGGCAGCGATGAGGGCAAGGATTTGGCGATTACGCATTGAGGTTACTCAAGTTTAGGTATCGAGCCGGGAAAAGTTACCGCGGTCCACTGAGTTTAGAACAGTTAAGCGGCCTTCTGCTGTCTTTCGAGCGCCAACTCCTTCATTTGCTTGCCGAGCGTAAGGACAGCAAATAGACTCTGGTCATGCAGCCTCACCCGAAGCCGGCCGAGAGCTTTCGCTCCCGCGAGCAGCAGGCGATCCTCGGCCTGCTCAAGTCCGCGGACGCAGTCGTCCGCAGCCTCGGTCAGGTTATCGAACCGTACGGAATTACGCCGCAGCAGTACAATGTTCTGCGAATTCTGCGCGGCGCGGGGCCGGACGGCATTCCAACTTTGACGATCGGTGAGCGCATGATCGAGCAGACGCCCGGAGTCACACGTCTCGTGGACCGTCTGGAACGCAAAGGCATGGTAGCGCGAAGTCCGTGCCCCAACGACGGGCGCCGGGTTCTGTGTCGGATAACTGACGTCGGTCTCCAGTTGCTGAGCGATCTTGACGAGCCGGTGAATCGCTGGGATACGCGGACGCTGTCAGTCCTCGGTCCCGCCGATCTCGATGCACTAATTACACTCCTGGACCGGGTTCGCTCCGCCAACACTTTATAAGGACACTTTTCCGATCCGTCGCCCTACCGGGGGGGTTGCAGGCTATCGGCTACCGAATGGTGCCGATTCTTCGGCCTGCCTCTTCGACCGCGTGAAATAGCTGATCGAAGGACTCGGTCACAAAGAGAACGTCCTGGAAATGGTCAATCTCGAACGGCTGATTGAAGACCGCGTCGAGCGAGAATGGGCGCCGGTCGCATTTGGGTCCAAGGGCGTTCGCGGCATCTCCCTGGGATGATATCAGGCCGGATCCGTAAACCTTGATCTGCCCGTTCTCGCGGATAAGACCGAACTCCACGGTGAACCAGAACAACCGCGCCATCCTCGTTGTGTCTTCCTCGTTCTCAGCCGCGGCGGCGACCTGGCCGTAGTGCTGAAGGAAGTCGGCGAAAACGGGATCAGCGTGAAGAGGGACGTGACCGAAGACGTCGTGGAAGATGTCCGGCTCCGGGAGATAGTCGAGCTGCTCCCGCTTACGGATCGTCACCGTCGTCGGAAACTTGCGGAGCGAGAGGCACTGAAAAAAACTTTTCGCGGGGATGTAACCGGAGACCGGCACGGCCTCCCACCCGGTTGGCGGCGCGAGTCTTCGGTTGACCTCGGCCAAATCCGGCACGGTCTCGCGTTTGAGCCCGATGACATCGGCGCCCTTGAGGAATATCCGACTGCCGTTCTTTCGCAGCTCTTTCATCCGCCGGTCGTAGAGCAGTCCCCACACAGCGTGATCGTCCGCAGTATACGAGCTCCAATCCTGTTTGATGAAAACGGACGGATCGTCGACAAGATCGTAGAGCGCTGCAGTCGATTGTTCCAACGTCAACTCCGGAATGCGCGGGACAGAACCAAAGTTAACCGGCGGCCTGGGACGCTGAAAGCTTCAACCGAGTATGTGCTTGCGGAGTGGCAATTCGAGCGTGAATACGGAACCCGCGCCGGCGTTGCTTCTGACGCCCACGTCGCCTCCCATAGCGCGCGCGAGGTCGCGGCTGATGGCCAGGCCCAGACCTGTTCCTCCACTGGGCGCGGAGCGCGGCTCGCGCAACTGCACGAAAGGCTCGAAGATGCGTTCCACTTCGTCCTCAGGGATGCCTGGTCCCGTGTCCCTGATGCGCACGAGCACGGTGTCGTTCTCAACGCGCCAGTCGAGATCGACTGCACCGCCCTCCGGTGTAAAACGCATTGCGTTCGCCAGCAGATTCAGCACTATCTGCTGAACCTTTTCGCGGTCGGCGAACACCGTGAGCGCGGGATTGCCAGCGTGATGCGTGTAGGCAATCGCCTTCTTGGCGAACTGAGGCTCGACCAATGCCTCTGCGCCACGCAGCGTTTCCTCGATCGGGATTTCCGACATCGACAATTCGATTGGCCCGCCTTCCAGCTTTGCGAAATCGAGAATCATGTTGACCAGCGCGAGCATGTGCTCCTGCGCCTGGTGAATGCGGTCGACATCCTGACGCTGCTCGTGGGTGAGACCGCCGTGGATGTTCTGCTGCAGGATCTCGAGGTAGCCCGACACGGCGTGAAGCGGAGTCCTGAACTCGTGACTCAGTCGCGCGAACAGCTCCGTCTTGATTCGGTTGGCGGCTTCTGCTTCCTTGCGCGCTGACTGTTCTCCCTGAAGAGCGAGCTCGAGCTCACGCGTTCGCTGCGCGACGCGCGCGTTGAGTGAGCGATTGAGCGCATTCATGCTCTCTTCAGCGCGGAATCGGTCACTTACGTCGCGAAGCATCCACGCGAGCGAAACCCGATTCGCGATTCGCTGACCGAGGGATACTGTAGCTTCCACTGGAATGACTTCACCGTGGGAGGAATGAAGTCCCATGACCCATTTCTGCGGCCTGGTCGACGACTCCAACGCGCTCAATCTTTCGTTCAGTGTCTGCTTCGACTCGGCGTCCACATAGGTAACGATCGATCTCCTCTCGAGCATCGAGCTGTCGACGCCCAGGAGATCGGCCGCGGCTGCGTTTGCTTCCTCGATCGTGCCGCTCTGATCCGTGACGAGATACGGATCGGGCGCGAACCGAAACAAAGTGCGATAGCGCTCGAGCGTGGCAACGAGCTCGGCGTCTTCGTCGGAAGCACCTGCTGACGCGCGGTCGAAAGCTCCCGAAGCCTTTTCGTGTCCGAGGTTCAGCTCATTCGAAAAACGATTGAGATCGGAGCTGCTGGGGATCGATCCTGTCAATTTTCTTTCTGTAAACGTGAATGCGACGGCGTCGAAGACATGAAACAGATGACGCGACACCGCATCCACTTTACTGCGACAACGCGAAAGTGCAAGAGCGCGCTAGCGGCCTATGGATCGTTGGGATTCCCCTCATCGCCCTCATCGGGACCGAAGTCGAAGTTGACGATGTCACTGACCCGTTCGACGTGCACGACCTGTCGCATGGTCTGGCCGCCAGCATTGATGGTGACCATGTAGTCACCAGGTTCGACGAGGTTTCCGTTGCGTCCGCCGCCGAAGAAGCCGCCACCGCCACCACCACCGGCCGCAGCTTCCGCAGGACGCAGATTGATTTCCTCGGAGCCTCCTCCGCCTTCTCCGCGACGTCCACGCGCAAGCCGGCCACGCCCCTGGGTCGTGTCAGCACCGCGCGCGGCTCGAACCGAGTCTTCGCGCTGACGTCGCAGGCGCGCCGCAATAATGCTGTCGCGAACGGCAGCGGGTCCGAGGGGACGCGGCCGACCACGAAGATCCCAGTACGCCCGGTGCAGGCCGGCGCCTCCCGGCCCAGTCAAGCTCCGAACTGTGTCGCCGCGAATGTCAGTGACGAGAATCTTCGCGCTGTCGCGTGAGCTGCCGGACGTCAGTCGGTACACGAGCTCAGCGCCATAAGGGGGATTCGCCGCGACAAAATACTTATTGCCCGGAAAGTTCTGCGTGAACGGCTGAGAGTACTGGTACGCCGTAGTCGGCGTGAAGAACGTTGCCGTGCGCGCCATCAGCGCGTTGTTCATCTGCTCGAGCGGCGCGACATCGACGATCCAGATCGACCGTCCGTGCGTCGCCGCAATGAGCTCGCGATCTCGCGGATGTACCTGGAGGTCGTGCACTGGCACCGTTGGCAGCCCAGTCATGAAGCGTTGCCAGCTTGCGCCGCGATCAGTGGAGACATACGCACCAACATCGGTGCCAAGAAAAAGCAGATCGCGGTTGGCCGGATCCTCGCGAATGACGTGGACGAAGTCCACCCCTCCAGTCGGAAGATTGTTGCTGATCGACCTGAATGTCTTGCCGAAGTCGTTCGACACATAGACGTACGGACGGAAATCGTTCTCCATGTGGTCGTCGAACGTGACATAAACGGTCGCGGTGTCGAAGTGAGAGGGCTCTACTCTGCTCACCCAGGTTTTCTTCGGCAGCCCGGGAAAGCGCGTGGTGATATCCGTCCATTGGCCGCCGTCGTTTGTCGTGAGCCACACATTACCGTCGTCCGTTCCGACCCAGAGAATTCCTGGTCGGATGGGAGACTCTGCAACGGTCGTTATGGTTCCGTGCGTTTCGGCTCCGGAGTTGTCGCGGGTGATTCCTCCCGTCAAACGCGTGCTCATGATGATGCGCGCTGAGTCCCTTGTAGAGAGATCGGGAGAAATCGGATAAAAATGGTCTCCGCGATCCGTCGACTTCAGCAGACGGTTTCCTCCCATGTACACCGTGGTCGGCGCGTGCGGGGAAAGAAAGAACGGGGTCGACCAGTTGAACCTGTATCCGCGCGCCGAGTCGGCCGCGGCTCGCGCTCGTATGCGCGCGAGACTGCGAGTGATCTCGGGCGTCTCGGGCCGGGTCGTATCGCCACGAGCGATGATCACAGAGTCCTCAAAGATGCTCGATCTGTCTCTGCCGCCTCCACGCATGATCACCGCGCGCGTGTTTTGCGCGATGTTCAGGCGCGACGCATTGCCGCCCTGCGATTCGCTGTAAACGATGTTAGGGTCGTCCGGGTCGATTGCGCTGTAGAATCCGTCACCGCCTCCGACGTTGTACCAGTCGTCGTTCGTGATGCCCACGCGATTCTTTGCGCGCGACGGGCCGCACCACGATCCGTTGTCCTGGAGTCCGCCGCAAACCTTGTACGGCTTTTCCATGCTGTAGGAGACGGCGTAGAACTGGCCAATGGGAAATGTGTTGATGAAATCGTAGGTGCCTCCCCGATCGTACGTCACGACGATTCCGCCATCGTCGCCAAGGATGTAGTGCTCGGGATCTGACGGGTCGATCCACATCGCATGCCAATCGGTGTGCACTCCAACCGCGCCACGCTGCACGGTCTTGCCGCCGTCCGGCGATGTACGAAACACCGACGACATCCAATAGATGCGATCTGGATTCCGCGGGTCCACGCGGATCTGGGAGTAGTAGAAAGGCCGGGCGTCGCCCAAACCGCCGCCGCCGCGCCCGGGCGGCTCGTTTCGGTAAGTGAGGATCCAGGTCGCTCCGCCATCGGTGGATTTATAGATGCCGCTCAGCGTTTTCTGGCGTCTGCTCGTGTCCGGCTTCTCGCCACGCGTGAGCGCATGTGGGAGCGTATCGGCTTCCACCCAGGTGTAAATGACTTGGGGGTTGGACGGCGAGAGAGCGATGCCGATCCGTCCCTTCATCGTTTCAGGAAAGCCACCGCCGCGGATCTCCCGCCAGGTGGCGCCTGCATCCGTGGTCTTCCAGAGTCCGCTACCCGGCCCACCACTGTTCAGGAAATACGGACCGCGCACCCGCTGCCAGCTTGCTGCGTAGAGGGTGTTGTGGTCCTTCGCGTCCATCGCGAGATCCACGAAGCCGGCTTTGTCACTGACGAATTTGGAGAGGTGCCACGTGGCTCCCCCATCAGTTGATTTGTAAAGGCCGCGTTCGGGATTCGAGTTCCATTCGTGGCCAAGCGCGGCGACGTAAACAATGTTCGGGTCGGCTGGATCAACGACGATGCGGCCAATCTGCTGAGTCGCCTCGAGTCCGACGAACTTCCAGGTGCGTCCGGCATCCGTCGATTTGTAGACACCTCCGCCCGGAGAGATCGAATTTCGGGCGTTGTCCTCTCCGGTACCGGCGTAGATAACGTTCGGATCGGAAGGCGCGATCGCGATGTCGCCCATCGAGACGACGCGCTCCTTGTCAAAGACCGGGAAGAACATTGTTCCCGCATTAATTGTCTTCCAGATTCCGCCGGTCGCAGTCGCGACGTAGAAGATTTTGGGATTACCGGGAACGGCCTCGATGTCGGTAACTCGTCCCGACATGTTCGCGGGTCCGATCGATCGCCAGCGGAAACCAGCAAGCGTCGCGGAGTCGAGAGGCGTAGTGAGTTGTGCGGAGAGTGGGCCTGCGCAAAGGACCGCGCTGGCGAGAGCGGAGAGGAAGGAATGGGCTCGCATGGGATTGGACGGGGTTGAACATTGGTCCGACGGGCGGACCGCGAGGCGTTCGGAGAACTAAGCTAATACGAATTCGTCTCCGACGGCGTTGACCGTGGCAGAAGCGCGGCATTGGAGTGAGCCTTACATTCAACGGGAACGGAAATCACAGCTTCCGAGTCAGGGGAACTACCGATGACAACCGAGAGTGGGTTCGAGATCGGCGCTTTTCAGGGAAAAACCGCGACCGCGCCGCCGCAGACGAATCAGTCAGACAACGTGATGACCAAGGAGCAGATCAAGCAGATGTCCGATCAGATTCGACAGGCTGTCGCGGGCGCTCGATCGGCCGCCGGCAAAGCCGCATTGGCTGGCCAGATGGAAAACGCCGACGCGCAGACTCCACCCCCTGCTCCGCGAGAAATCACTATTCGCGGCCCCGACGGCCGGGAGACCATCGTCCAGGTCCCGCATTACAACGCTAACGAGATCATCCCGCCGCAGGCCGTCGAAATTTCCATTGCGTTTTTCATTATGGTTGCGGCGATCATCATCGGATTGCCGCTCGCCCGCGCCTTTTCGCGTCGCATGGATCGTCGCGGAGGAACGGCGGTGATTCCGAGCGAGGTCACCTCGCAGCTCGCGCAGCTGAACCAATCCGTCGATGCAATCGCGTTGGAGGTCGAGCGGATCTCTGAGGGCCAACGCTATACCACGCGCCTCCTGTCCGAGCGGCGAGATGCTGCCGCCGACCAAACTCTTCCAAGTGGAGTAAGGAAATAGCGACGGAGATTGCTGAAGGCTTCTTGTCGAGGCCCCGGGCTTGCACTCTCGACGTTGTCTCGTTCATCCCACACACGCATCGCTACGATGACAATCCGCAGATTCTCACGATGGGCCGCCTGCGCCGTTATTCCGGTGCTGCTCGCCGAGTGCCACACGCGCTCCCAGGTTGTGGCCGTAAATCCCGCTCTCACTCTCTCACCAACGTGCACTAACGCGGTGTCAGTGTTCGCAGACCGAGACCATGTTCCCTACGACTACTATGAAGTTGCGCTGATCACCGCCGAGGGGAATGCGGCCTACAACGGAAACGGAGACGTGCTGAAGGCGATGCGGGCCAAAGCCGCTCTCGCCGGTGCGAACGGTGTGATAGTCGACGCCCTGGGGACAAGTCACGCTACCGTAAAAGTCATCGGGGCGGTTTTGGGCACCAGCCATGCCGACAGGAAGGGACGTGCGGTTGCGATATGGATGCCGAGTGACACCGCGCGTGTTCGAGAAGCATGCGGGCGATAGCGCGCGGAAGAGTCGAATAACGCGACTGCGGCTCGCCGGTGCGATTGCGCTGTCTTCCATTTGCGCCGTCGCGTGCAAGGACAGCCCGTGGACGCCTATGGGCACGGCCCAGGTGGTGCTCTCGGAAATCAAACTGAGTGGCGCGGCTGGCGTGTCGAGAAGACTCGACACAGACGAATCCTTTGCGCGATCGGTGCTGAACGGCATTGCTACAGGAGACAGCGCCTGGCTCGCCGTCGCTTCGCAGATCACGCCGCCTTCGGCTCCGGCTGAAGCGAGTCTGGCCATGGCGCTCGCGTCGGCGCTGCCACACGCGCCATCTCGCGTCCTCGCGATACTCGGCGACACGTACTCACTCGAGGAGGTGTGCGGAATTCCGTTCGTGCGCCCGGATTCCTCGACGATCGTGACTTACGAGGAGCAGGCCAGGGCTGCTCTTCAGCGCCTCAATGACTCATCGCTCGCCGAAGTGCGCGATGCCTGCGTGACGGCGCTGGAGGCAGCGCGAAAGTACAAGCTCGAGCGAGTTGACCCATCCTATATTCTGAAGAACAAACCGGGAACGACCACTCCCGTTCGGAAGTAGCGCACGTCTTCGCGCCGTTACGCGCTCCGAAGTCGCTCGTCCGACTGACGCATTGAACTGACCCGAACCAATGTCGGGACATTCGATGCGTTCAACGGAATTAGCGTCTGAACGATGGCCGAACTCGCGGCCAGAACCGGATGCGTCCACCCAAACAGGAGTTGCTTTGAAACGTTTCAATTTTGCAGCAGCCCTCGTCGGCATTTCACTGGTCGGCTTGCCATTGCAGGCGCGCGCCCAGTTGTCGACGGTCGTGAAGCCGGTTCAGTTCGGAGTAGCGGCCGGAGCGGCAATCCCAATGAGCGATTTCTCCGACGCTTTCAGCACGGGATACAACGGCACCATCACCCTGGGCCTCAACCCCGCGCTGATTCCGCTGGGGATCCGCATCGACGGTGCGTACAACCACTTCGATTTCAAGGGCGGCGGAGCGAGCGTACACATCACGAGCGCAACCGGAAACCTCGTTTACAAGTTTCCATCGGCAACCGTCTCTCCTTACGCCATCGGCGGAGTTGGCTTGTACAACCTGGGCGGCACGGGCGGGGGATCTGAGAATGACTTCGGCTGGAACATCGGCGGCGGAATTTCTCTGCCTCTGAGCGGTTTCGACGCTTTCGTCGAGGCGCGATACAACCAGGTCCAGACGAGGGACGTATCGACGAAGTTCATCCCGATCACGTTCGGAATAATGTTCTAGAGAAGCTTCAGCTGTTTTTGAGAACGGGAAGAGTCGAGAGGCTTTTCCCGTTCTTTTTTTTTGCTCTTGCGAGGCTGAATTCGTCCTTCAGTCAGAGTGAAATCTCCGCCACCTTCCGAAATCCCGCGCCCGACAAGACCTCGGAGCCAATGCGTATCCTCGTAGTCGACGACGACCGAGCGATCCTCAAGCTGATCGCCCGCGTGCTCAAGGACGAATCGTACGCTATCGATATCGCATCGACCGGCGAAGAGGCCCGCACGCTCGCTCTCGTCAATGAATACGATGGTATCGTGCTCGATCTTCAGCTCGGCGACCGTCACGGCTTCGAGATCCTTCAGGAGCTGCGTCGGAGCGGTCGTCGCACCCCAGTGCTTCTCTATTCGGGTCGCGCCGACACCGAATCGATAGTGCGCGGCCTCGATGCCGGCGCCGATGACTACGTGGTGAAGCCAGTCTCCAACGAGGAGCTGCGCGCGCGCGTCCGCACGCTCGTTCGTCGTGGGTCGAACGGGACTCGGGTGGCTGAGCAGGTCAGCACGGGCAATCTTACGCTCAACCGGCTGACGAGGCGGGTTACCTGCGGAACTGCTGATGTCACTCTCACGTCGATGGAGCTCAAGCTGCTGGAGCATCTCATGCTTCACACGGGAATCACGGTCACACGCAGCGAGCTGCACGACAAAGTCTGGGACATGCACTTCGATCCGAGCTCGAACGTCATCGACGCACACGTCGCACGTTTGAGAAAGAAGCTGCTTGGCGCGGGGGCGTCGGCAGTAATCGCGACGAGACGCGGAATAGGCTTCGTACTGGAGCCCGTAAAGCTCAAGGAGGCAACCACTTAGCGATTCAGCGATTATGACGTACGTGTCATAATCGCTTCACAAAACCGTCACAGAGCAAGGTACATATTGTGCCTTATCAAATCACCACGCTGCATGCAAGTTCACGCAGCAACTGGAGGCTCTGTCGATGGCTCGGATCCAACGCACACTCAGCGCAGTCGCAGTCGGAATCGTGATGATGTCCGCGTCCGCGCTCGCCCAATCCGGCGCCTCGAGCAGCCTTACCCACACTGTGACTGTCACTGTTCCCCCGCGCGTGAAGGTGCAGGTTGCGGCCCTCTCGGCTGTAGCTGTCCCCGCAGTATCAGTTGGCAATGTCGCCGCCTCGAGCCAGGGCCTGGCGCTCAGCGTCCGTGCGACGCGCGCCTGGGTTCTCTCAATCGGTACGAGCAGCGCCAAGCAGACCCCGTCGTCTGTGCGGTGGTCGGTCATGGCTGCGTCCGGCTACTCGAAGCTGACGTCAGCTCCGGTCACCATCGCCTCCGGAACGCTCTCGGCCGAAGCGCAGGATGCGAGGGTGTACTTCCAGAATCTGGCGCAGGGATCGACCGCCGACCGCGATGGCGACAATGCCACAGTCATGGTGACGATGGCGGCGCCGTAAGACAGCACCACCGTAAGACCGCCGCTATCCCCCTATCTGGTAAAGAACGAGAGCCCGGCGAAGAGACCGATAGTATTCCCTCCTGCACTCCCGAAACCGTGATCGTACGCCGCCTCGAGGCGCGTAGCGAAGCGACGGTCCCCAAACGGTAATTTCACGCCAAGACCGACGCCAGCGTCGCCGTTGCTGTCGCTTGCGGCGCCCGAGCCACTGCTGCCGGTGAACCCGATGAAAGGTCGGACATAAAGATCTTTCCCAACCCGGTCGCCCGCTGGGATGAACAACGCGCCGAGCTCGAAGCTGTAGTCGGTAAATGTCCCCACGCCCGAGACATGTGCCGAAGTCACGCTCATGCGTGGCTCCAGCTCGATCTTGTTATCAACGATGAAGCCGATCCGGAATGACGGCACGGGCAACGTCACCACCGTCGTATGCGGATCGTCGAGACCGAATAGAAGGCCGGCGTCTACGCCGAGTTCAATGGGAGTGGACCCGCGCTGGCTATAGCGCTGGGCTCCCGCAGCCGGAGCCACAACCGCAAGTACAACGAGACCGACGCTCAAGAGTCTTTTCATCATGGGTGTTGGGGCTAAAGGGAGATTGGACGGGAAGCATCCGTATGGCGCAAACTGCCGCCTTTCTGACGATCGAGCTTTTGCGATATCACTAATTCGTATGTCTTCATGAGGGTGGGTATTTCGCACGGCCTCACAATCGTTACTGGGTTGGCACTGACTCGTCGTCATGTCGGCGAGGACCGCCAAGCGCTTTCTGCAGCAGCCCGAAAGGGTACGCTGCGTGGCGCGAAGCAGCTTCGCATAACCAGAACAGCGCCCAGCGGACAGCTCTCACGGCTCGAATGCGGGTGCACTCTCGAACAAGGAGAAGCTTTGAAGCGTTCACTGTTCCTCGCGATCGCCGCGATCGCACTCGTTGCCGCGCCGCGCGTTTCGCATGCGCAGCTCGGCCTCGTAAAGCCGTTCCAGCTTGGTATCGCTGGTGGCGCAACGCAGCCCATGAGCAACACGTCCGATGTCGTCAAGCTTGGCTACAACGGCACCGTCGCAATGGGAATCAACCTTCCGTTCATCCCGGTTGGTCTTCGCGTCGATGGCTCGTACAACCAGTTTGGTGAGAAGGAAGGCATTCCTGCCAAGACTCACACGGTAAGCGCGACTGGTAACGTCGTGTGGCGTCTGCCGAGCATCGGCATTTCGCCTTACCTGATTGGTGGAGCTGGCCTGTACATGGTGTCGGTAACCCCAGATGGTGGTTCGGCCGTGTCGCAGAACAAGTTCGGGTACAACGTAGGCGCTGGTATCAACCTTCCGTTGTCGGTCTTCAAGGCCTTCGTGGAAGCGCGTTATAACCGCGTCTCGCTCGACAACAGTCAGTCGATGCAGTTCGTTCCGGTTACCCTCGGAATCATGTTCTAGGCTGGTCGGCTCGAAGTCAGAGCCGCGCAGGTTTACGGGGAAGGGCGAAAGCCCTTCCCCGTTTTGCATCTCCTGACCGGCCGCACTGAATTCAGTGTGCCGTTGCAGTGATCACTCTATTCAAGGACTTGCACGAGGGGACCGCGAGACTCCGGAAGGAAGGCACGGAATCCGCGAGGGGTAACTCAAATGGTCAAAGACCTCACCTGCTTTCCAGGCTTTCTTTTCGCGACGGCACTCGCCCTCGCGTGCGGGGGCAGCCCGGACCAAAACGCCGCACCTGATTCGATCTCTATCCCTGTACCCACTGCACGCGACACATCAGGCAGAATTGCCCCAAGCGCTGCCTCAACGACAGCGAAAGTCTCAACGTGTCCCCCAACGGGACTCTGGGCCATGTGCAGCGTACAGAAACGTCTCGAGCGAGCGGGCTTCGTTCTGATAAAACTTCCAGATACCCTTCATCAACCACCTGGCTTCAGCGTCCATCCAACATCGTATAAGGTGGGACGGTCGACGCTCGAAGTGTTTCTCTATCGGGATGCGAAGTCGCTCGACAAAGATTGGAAGGAACTGGATAGCTTGACGGCGTCGCCTCGAGGAAAGCCGACCGCGTGGGCGGCTCCCCCGACGCTGATTAGATCTGCAAATCTTGCGGCCGTGTTCCTCACCGAAAGCGCCGAGCAGGCGGAAAGACTGGCGCTTGCGGTCACCGCGGGCGCGCCGCAGCCGGCAGCGAGGGACGCAAAGGAGACGGTGTTGGAGGCGATCCGGATAACCCGGACGCCGCCCAAACGCTCGCCCTGACAGTTACGGAAATATGGTGCTGGACAGCGCGCTGCGGATTGTCCAGAATTGAGTCCCACTCCAAACGGAGCCAGACCCAATGAGCCGCCGAGCTTCCCTTGCCGTCCTGGCAATGATGGCGTTCCCCGCTGTCCTCGCCGCGCAACAGAGCAATCCCGTATCAGACGCGTTTCGCAGCAACGCAAAGACCGAAGGAACAAACCTCATGGCCGCCATGGACCAGTTTCCGGTGGACAAGCTCACCTACAAACCAACGCCCGCGCAAATGAGCGTCGCCCAGATAATGGCGCACTTGGCCCAGGGAAACGATTTCTTCTGCGGGTCAATCGGCGGCGTAAAGCCGCCTGTGCGGACCAAGATCGCAGCGACGGCGTCCAAGGAAGCCCTCATGGCAAGGCTGCGTGAGACCTTCGCCTTCTGCGACCAGGCGCTCGCCAACGTCAGCGACGCGAACCTGGCCGAAGAGCTGCCGTTCTTTGGCGGTCGCAAAATGTCGCGCGCGGCAATCATGACCATAACGACTGGCGACTGGGCCGACCATTACAGCCAGGCTGCGATTTACCTCCGGTTGCTTGGCATGCTTCCTCCAACCGCGAAGAAGCCCGCCGCCGAGTAATCAAGAAGCTCTCATCGGCCAACGCGATCGAAGAAAGGCCTCAGGCGGCTCTGTCCTCGTCTGATTTCGTTCGAACAACTTGTTCCTCGTGCCTGAAGTGTACCGCGCCTTTTTTCGGCCGTATCGCGTGGCCACGCGAGTCCGCGTAATGCTGAGTGAATTCGGCGCCGAAGAGCAGAAGCATGCCGGCGTAGTACACCCAGATCAGGATCACGGCGAGCGCGCTAGCTGCGCCAAACGCGTTACCTGGGTGGCTATGCCCGAGGTAAAGACCGATGACGAATTTTCCGATCTCGAAAAGAATCGCAGTCGTGATCGCACCAGTCCAGACCGATCGCCAGGGCACGACTGCGTCTGGCAAAAACTTGAACATCGCGGCGAACAAGAGAGACAGCACAACGAGCGAGGCGAGCTGGTTCACTGCCTGAATTACCGGGGCCGCGCCACCGAGAGCACTTCCAACGGCGCTGATTGCGGTCGTGATCGCCAGAAAAGCGCAACCACCGTGCCCGACGGCGCCGCTCAGAGCGTTGACACGATGGCCGTCATTGACGTGAAATGCGACTCACTGACCGTGCGCCGCCGTATCTCCGCGGGCGAGCGCGATGTGGTGTGCGGCGTGGTGATTACCTTCTGTCAGCATTCCGGCAAAGCCGAGTCCGCGTATGCGCGCGATGCCTCGGTCGTCGCGAGGGTCAACCGCTGTGATCACCAGGCGTGAGCCGTTCGGGATTTCCTTCGTCGAAGCATGATAGACTGTTCCGCGATCGAGCATCGTAGCGTGGGACTTCAGCATTCGTCGAATGGCGCCGATCGTTCGTCCCGAGCCGGTCACGTTCGCTTCGAAACCCCCGCCGACATCTCGTTGCGTCACAACCGACCGCAGAGTGACGTCGTCCATGTCAATCAGGTGCTGCCTGAGTGCTTCGACGTCGACCCGGGTCCAGTCGGTTGAAGAGTCAGCCTCGAGTAGTTGAACCACTTGAGCAATAGCCCCATACGCCGCCTGACCGGGCTGCGTTGGTAAACTCTGGGGATTGCACGTGGAGATCATGACCGAGTGCATTGCGGGATCCATGTTCGCATGATCCATCGAACCTTGCATTGCTGAGCAGTCCGTGGTCGCCGTTTGCGCCTGTAGAAGTGTCGAACCAAGGGTAAGGGCGATCGCCAGAAGGAGAAATCGATTGTTGCTCAGAAATCGATTGTTGCACATAGGAGTTTCCCGTTGAGAGTTGAGTGAATTTTATGGATTCGGCTGGCGCTTCGAAGCAACAAAAGTCACACGACCATTTCGATCAGCGATGATTTCCCGAGAGATTCTTGCTAGCCTGCCAGTATTGAACGGCGCATCGGATGCGGTGCTGGGCGCGCTTGCGTCGCGCGCTGTGGACGTGCACTTCGATACTGGTGACGTTCTCTTCAGTGCGGGCAGCAGTCCGCGCGGGTGGTTCATCGTGATCGAGGGCGCAGTTCGCGTAGTCAGAAGCGCGAACGGCCGCCAACACGTGATTCACAGCGAGGGGCGTGGCGGTACGCTGGGAGAAGTGCCGCTCGTGACCGGAGACAGCCATCCCGCGACGGGGATCGCCGCGGAGCCGACACGTTGCGCGGTGTTCGACAAGAGGTCTCTCGAGGAAGCAATGCGCGACGCGCCCGAGATCGGATTTCTTCTTGCGAGAAGGCTCGCTCTTCGCGTCAGGACACTTGTGGATCGATTGGACAATCGTTCCGTGAGAAGCGTGAGGCTCCGGTTGGTCGATTTTCTCCTCGAGAAGCGCAGCGTGTCGACGAATAAGACTATTTCCATGGGAATGACGCAAAGCTTGCTCGCCGAAGAACTGGGAACGGTGCGGGAAGTTCTGACACGCGAGCTGCAAGGTCTGACGAAAGCGGGTCTCATCTCGCCCAGTGGTGGCGGGCGGTATGAGATCCTGGACATCGGCGGTCTCAAGAAGATTGCGGGCGAGGTTCAGTCCGAGAAATTGGAGCTGAATCTTTCCTAGAAACTGCAGCTGAGTCTTTCCGAGGAACTGGAGCTGAGTCCTTCCGAGGGGTTGAGGTTGAATCTCTCCGAATTGTTGGGACTGGACTGGTGCGGATGGTTGCGGCTGCGTCGCCCTTGATGACAATCCGTCCGCTGAAAGTCCGAGCCGTCACGTTTGCCCGCCCGTCACCAATCGTGAACTCTACCCGGCCCGTCTTCCGTGCCCGGCCGGCGCGACCGGTGTCGACGGCGAAGTCTGACTGGACAGCCCCGCTCACGGTCTCGAGGCTGAACCGGGCACCCGAGCTGCGGGGAATGGTTAGGCGAATCGTACCCGAGTGCGATTCGAAGTCGTATGTCCCTCCTGTAGCAACACGGCCGGCATATAGCATGTCCCCGCTCACCGTCTGGCCGTGAATATCGTTGCCTCGCACGCCAATCAGCGTGATGGTTCCGGAGACGGTCCACGCTTCGAGGCGTCCCGAGACATTTTCCGCGCGCAGATTTCCGCTCACACTCTGGGCGCGGAGGTCACCCGCAAGCTGGCTCACCCTGACCGAGCCCGATACCGTTTCGATGGCGACCTGCCTTCTGCCGCCGCTCACGTCGACGCCGGCGCTCACGGTTGTCGCAGAGACTTCGCCGCGCGATCCGGTGGCCGTAACGTTTCCGGAGTTGGCATTCAGCCTCAGACGCGTCCCCCGCGGTACGGACACATCGTAGCTCGTGTTACCCGACGGATTCGCCCCGCGTTGCCCGGACTGGTCGACGCGGAGGGTGAGCCTGTTGGGAGCGGCGTCAAAGCGGAGGGTGCCATTTTCCGTTGATGCGTGAATACTCGCGTCGGGCAAGTCCCAGCCGCGAACTCTGATCTTTCCCGACACGAGCGAAAGATCGACCGTGCCTCCTAGATCGAGGCGTACCGTCGTATCGAGCTGCAACCGTTCCTGCCCCATTAGGGCAAGCGGAAGCGCCACGCTGAGCGTCACAGTGACAGTAAGGTGAGCGATCTTCACCATTCCCCTCAGGTGCGGGATTGCAGCATCGCAGCCCTCCGCAGGAGCTCGACCTTCATCTCGAGCGCCCACGAGATCTGACTGTCAATCAAGGAGTTCCCAGGATCTTTTTGCAATGCCGCCCTGCACTGATCGATCGCGGAATTGACAATCCGCAGATTCTTTTCGATCACGCCGGTGGTCGAAGTGTCGAGCTCGGCCTTCCGTCGCCGCATTACACCCTGAAGCATTTTGATTTCCTTGCCATACACGACTTCGTCCGGCGACGGGGTGGTCTGCGATGCCGATGTTGTAGCGACCGCCAGCGAAGACGGAAGTGCGCCACCGGCAATCTTGGAACCCGATGAGTCCAACACGACATGCTCGCTGTCCACCGACGGCGCCGGAACTATTGGGACGGCCAGCGATGTCACACCCGAGATTCGTTGCGGTGCCGCACCCGATGAGATTCGTTGCGGTGTCGCGCCCGGTGAGCCTCCATGGGTGCCAGAACCAGCCACGAAGCTGGTCGTTTGAGTCGGTTTGAGCCAGTGCGCAGTCGCAAGAAAGGTAGTTCCAGCCGTCACAAGGATGAGTGCAGCCGCGGCAAGACCCATCGCTTTAGGTCCCCAGCTCATTTTCCGGCGCGCGTGCAAAGCACGTGTTGGCACGGTTGTCGGCACCAGTGCCATGCTCGACGACAGGAGCGGTTCGCTCGACGGTACGGCCTGCTCGCTCGGCGGTGAAGACGGTTCAATCATCGGTTCCGACGGTTCAATCGTCGGCAGTGACGGCTCGGTAGTGAAGACGGACGGCAGTGGCGTCGGCGTTAGCGGGTCGCTTTTCGGCGCAGGCTCGGAGGCGGTGATCGGAGCGCCGATGCGGTGTGCAATTCCGGACCAGAGCTCCCGTCCAGGAAGAAGAGCGGGTAGAGCCGCTGCTTCACGCTCAATGTTCCGGAGGTCGCGCGCTCGATCGGCGCAGCGCACGCACTCACGGAGGTGCTCTTCAATGGGTTTGCGCAGCCATTCTTCCAGAGTCCCGTCAAGGTAGTCGGGTAGAGTCGCTTCGACGGCCTCACATGTCAGGTTGAATGTCGTCATCGTGACAGCGCCTCCAACAGCAGCACCCGTGCCCGGTTGAGCTGCGCCCTGCTTCTGCCAACAGTGATACCGAAAACTTCCGCTATCTCGTCGTGCCTGACACGTTCCACGTCGTGCAGCACGAAAAATCTCCGCGCGCTCGCCGGCAGTCTGTCGATCGCCTCTGAAAGGTCGAGCCTCTCGATATCGTTGGGAGTGGTTGCAACATGGTTCCACTGTTCTGTAGCGGAGCCTTGCTCCTCGATTCTGTCGGCCTCCCTTCCATCTACTTTCTTGCCGTTCAGAACTACGTCGACTGCCAGCCCGTGCAACCAACTGCCGAAGGGGGTTTCCCTCCTCAACTGGGGCAGCTTCTCCCACGCTGTCACAAAGACATCTTGGGTCAACTCTTCCCCCATCGTGCGGCTCCCCGACAGTCGAGCGCACAGCGAGAATATCCGACTCAGGTACCGCTGATATAGCCGCTCGAAGGCCTCGTAGTCCCGCTCCGTCGCGAGTGCCGCATCTGTGGAATCACTCATCAGCTGCGGGACTGCCTCCGACGTCGTCCGCCCGTTTGATCATCGTCCTCTCGTCTGCGGATCGGATAGACAGATTGGCAAGGTTTGAACCCAGCACTTGGTTCGTACCACTTCGGGCGACCTCGCGTTTGGCGTCGCGACAAACGCCTGGGTTTTGTGAGAAGGCCGAATCCCCGAGATCACGCCGATGCTCCGCGGTCTTTGGCGTTGGGACGTATGCCCAGTCGGTGTACATCGTGCGTTCGGCGCGAGAAGTCCCCTAGAGAGTCAACTGACTTGGGACAGGTCTTCTTTATCCGTGAGACTCATTATGCGCCGCCTGTCTGATTTGCTAATCCTCGCCGTTGCTATCGTCGCACTCGTTTCGTGTAGCGACTCAACTGCCCCCTCGGCGTCCCCGACGGTGCTCGGCAGCACTCCTGGCTGGTTCAACGGCGATGAGGTTCAGTTCGATTACACCAAGCAGTTCGAGTGCAAGACACCTCCAGCCGCGGGGTCGGACTCCGGCTGCGAGCTCGGTGCCGATGCGGAGACCGAGCCGTCACATACGACGGACATCCCCGAGCTCTACGTAATGGTGCCAATGGGGTTCACGCCGGACCCAAGCACGCTGCATTGTCCGACCGCCGGCAACTGTGTCACGCATCCCCACGACCTCGACTTATCGCGCGTGTTCGGTGCCGGGACAGAGAAGGCGCCGCTAGCGGCGCACAGCCACATCATCATCACCCTCGAGGATCACAGGGATGTCCCATGGAAGATCGAGGTAATTGGCGTCAAGGATTTGAACACCTGGAACACGATTGTGGCTACCGAGAATCTGTCCGAGGTGCGTCTGCTGCAACTTCAGGATCCCAACGAGACCAGGATCACGAGCGACATTTCAACCAACACGTTCCTGTTCTTCAGAGTGCGCTAAAATGATTGTAGCCGTGAAGGACAGAGACATTAGTGCGGAGCCTCATCGTACCGGCTTCGCGGGTGCGCGCGCCCGACGATCATGGGCAGAAGTTTCGAAACGATTTTCTCTGCCAGGATTACTTGGTCTGCTCGGCGGCCTTGGCGTCAGCATCGGCGCGTGGCTTCCCTGGATGTCGCTCTACGCCGGCCTTGTAACTGGAGCGGCCATATGGCTGTTTATCGGCGTTTGGCAGGTCTCGCACGGGCGCGGGGCCAGCGCGATGTTGGTTCCACGACCAGGCCCCGGCCTCTTTGTTGTGGCTCTCGGAGGTTTGTTGTTGGCGCTGGCAGCGTTCGTACCAGAAGGGTTTAAGGGCCCGGCGGTCACCTGATCTCGGGTCCTCCACGACGGTTGTCGGGTACGAACCTGTTCCGCGAGGGCATCATCACCGCCGGGAGCGTATGCTCGTTCATCACCGCATTCGCCGAAATTATTCCATTGCGGTTCAACACGTAGGCGACGACGCTGTAGACCTCGTGCGGCTTGAGGGAGCCAGGCGAGTCGAACGGCATTGCACGATTCACGTAATCGTACAGCGTTGTCGCGTATGGCCAATAGCTTCCGACCGTGCGGAGAGGGGTTAGCTTCGGGTCGCGCGCGAAGTTGAAACTGTCGCCAGGCATTCGGCCAACCAGCTTGTTGAACGGCCCTTCGACGCCGGTCGCGCCATGACACCCGACGCAACGTTGTTTGTAAACGACCTCTCCGGCCGCGACAGTTCCGCTGTCGCGCGGAAGCCCGTGACCGTCGGGACGGACATCGGTGTCGGCGATCCGAATCTCTTCCGCAGTGGCAGTGCGACCGAAGCCAAACCTCGCCGGATACTGCCGCTCATTGTGGAACGGCCGAGTTGCTGCCGCGATTCCGGCCACGAGGAGCACACTCAACGCAACCGCGTGTCGGGGTCGCATCCTCAAAGCTCCGTGTCGAAAAAAACGTGGCCGTCCGATTCGACCTTCCAGCATCGGATGTCGTTGTTGTGATAGGAAGTCCCAGGGCCCCGAGCCGCGATAAGCGCAGCACGTGTCGGCTGGACATATCCGGTTTCATCGGTCGCGCGGCTCATTAGGTACGCTTCGCCGCCCAAGTATTTCCATAAGTACCTGAATCGCGTCGTGCACTTGGAGAGCACGGGCATCTGGAGCTCCGCATCTTCCCACGTCCTTCCACGGTCGACGCTCACCTCGACTCGAGTGACCTTCCCGCGACCGCTCCAGGCCAAGCCTGTGACGTCCCACCACCCGGGTGAAATCGCGTTCGGATACGCGGGAAACGTGATGAGCGACTTGCAGTCCATGACGAAGCTGAATTGGCGGGCGGTGCCGTTCGCGAGAGGATCGGTGTATTTCGACGTCTCCTCGCGCGTCATCCAAGGCCTGTCACCAATCTCGATGCGCTGAATCCATTTCACGTTGGTGTTGCCTTCCCAGCCGGGAAGAAGCAGCCGGGCCGGATATCCTTGCTCGGGGCGAATCGCCTCGCCGTTCTGGCCGTATGCGATCATCGCATCGTCGAAACCTTTCTCAACCGGAATGCTCCGGGTCATCCGCGCAGCGTCACTTCCTTCCGCGAGAAACCACATGGCATCGGGCGAGATTCCGACTTCCTTGAACAACAATGCGAGCGGCACGCCCGTCCACTCGCTCGTGCTGAGCAGCCCATCGGTCTCCTGGGGAGTCTGCTTCCGGTCCGCGTCCGTGAACGGGCCCAGCCCCACTCCATTGCCAGAGCACTCGATAAAATGAATTCGGCTCACCGATGGAAAGCGCTTCAGATCGTCCAACGTAAACTTGAGCTGCCGCTCGCACATTCCGTGAATGAGCAAGGTGTATTTCTTCGGATCGATCGTCGGAATTCCAGCGTGATGCCGCTCGTAATGGAGATCTGAAGGCGTGATGATTCCGCGAAGATCCTGAAGAGGCGCTCCCGACCAACCGGCGGGCTGCGGGGCGAATATGAAACGCCGCGGATTCTCGAAAGTTGAGCGTTGGCCGAGCTCGGTTGGCACTCGGCCTTGAACTTTGGTGGGATCGGGTGGAACCACAACCGAGGGACGTTCGGTTACCTGGCCGCGGAGTGGAATACCGGTGGCTAGGAGCGTCGCTCCCGCGGCAACGATCGCATCTCGTCGGGAGATCGCACGCGGTTTTCCCGAGTTGACGTCCCGGGAGTCATCGGTAGCGGATTTCTCTGTCATCGCAGTCCGTGCTGGCAACGACGCTACTGGAGCGGTTAGACCATCTGGGAGATAAAGTATAGGGCTCTGAGGTCCAGCGTGAGGATAGGAACTTTTTGACCTTTGCTCTCCAAGATCGCCGCCAAACTTAACTTTTTGCTGTGCGCGTCAGGATCTGGCCCAAGGGATGGCTTCCAGTCGCTCAAACGGAATTTGAGCGCCAGTGGATTCGGAAATGCCAAAGCTCTGGGGCGATTTGTAGAGCCGCGTGAGCGCGTCGTCGATCTCCGCCAGCTCCCGCGAGATCCGCGTCTCGTTAGACGCGTTGAGCTCTTCCTGCATGTTGTCGGTACCGACGTCAGCCATGTGGAGTGGCATCGACGTCAGGTCGCCGCTTCGGTCCTGGTCGGTAGAACCCGAGTATTCGGTGACTGTTCTGTTGAGCGCGCTGAGGGCTCGCGTGCGCTCGTCCTTGAGCCGGTGCTCAAAGTGTTCCAGCTGCCTGGGGGTGAGTGTCATCCGTTGTCCGCGCGGGCCTCTCTGGTTGATATGAACCGAACTATCACCTTGACCAGAATCAGCAAGAGCGTGGCCGTTGGCACTGAGCGGCTGTGGTGCCGCTGGCGCTACTTCAGACCGTATACGAGTAACCGACTTTCTGCGCTAGAAAACTCAGATCGGCCGTCCCGCGAATTGTTCGTAATCGCGCATGACCTGACGTTCATAAGATCTCCCATAATCGATAAGAGATCGCTGCCACGTGCGCCACGCACCGCCGTAGGCAATCAAATCATCAATTGTGGCAGACCCTTGGCGCCCGCTACTTCTGAGCTCGGCCCACGCGGTGACATGTCCCATTGTCTCAACGATCGATCGAAGCTGGCGAGGATGCCCCCGCGCGTCATCGAGGGTCAAACGATCCTGGCTCGGTTGCAGCTCCCGAAGGATGTAGCCGCCTTCGCCGATCCTTACGGCGTCGAGCAAGGCCGGTGCAATCGCCTCCATGCGGTGCTGAATTGCGACGACGCGGTCGGCCTCGCTCTTCCAGTCTGGCTGCCGCACTCGCTCGTGCAGCGCCAAACATGAAGGCGCAGCCGACTTGGCGTCGAGGATTGCGTGGCCTTCGTGGCCGCCAGCTCCTCGCACGAGCACGATGTAACGCTTGAGGCCGAGGCTGCCAACGCCGGCCGCGCGTTGCGCGACATCGATTACAGTGTAAAATCCCGGTTCGGGCTCCGACTTCGCGAATCTAGCGAGCCACTGCGTCACCTCGCGCTGCTGCGCAGCTGTGGCCGGCAGCGTGTGCTTGCCGTCGATCAACAGGCGCAGCTTGCCCTTTTTCTTAATGGTTCGCGATTTGACGAGCATCGCTCGCTTGCGTCGCTTCACTCGCTTGAGAAGGGTCCGCACCATCCCGCTGGCGGTCGCGCGCTCGATCCAGCGCGGCTTCCCGTCGACGAGCGCTGTCCGGTAGCTCTCCAGAAACGACTTTGCGAGGTCGGCCGCATCCGCGCTTGTTAGATCGAGCTTCGGCGCGGCGACGAAAAGGCTCGCGACAAAACGCGATACTTCCCAGTTGGCAGGAGCAAGCGCGGCTTCGTCAAAGTCGTTGATGTCGAAGTACGAAAGCGAGTTGTCGCCCTGATAGCTGCCGAAGTTCTCGAGATGAAGGTCCCCGCAGGCCCAAACCAGTGGACTCGGCGGAAGTAGTCGCCGACGTCGCGCCAGATCTTCCCAGAAGAGGTGCGCCGAGCCTCGAAAGAACGAGAAAGCCGACTTGCACATCTCCTGATACTTGAGGGCCAGTCGGTCCGGCTCGCGTCCCAGGTTGAACGCTTCGATGCGGGCAGTGACATCACGTGAATACATTTTGTGGATATTAACCGCGCTGCCAACAGGATCGGTTTTTTTCCAGATTGACGTTGATGCGGATCAGGCAAGGCATATCGCGACCCTGACCCCCGATTGATTATTCCAGGAGATGAGATGCTAAGACCGGCGATTATCAGAACGATCGGTATCGCTCTGTTCGTTAGCATGACAGTAGTAGCGTGTAGCGGAGGAGCGCCTACGACCCTGTCACACTGACGTATGCGATTTGCGGGTTCTCGCGTTGCTGTATGAACCACCAATTGTCGCCCTAATTGGGGGAATTATCGGTATCGCTCTGCCAGCCAGCCACAGGTGGGAGCCGGTTGCTGTGCAACGCACGGTGCAATGACATTCTCTTGATCATCCGGCCGCCAGGGTCTCTCCGTGAGCTTTCTGGTTGATGCGTTGAATGCATTTTGGCGACGCATTTCCTGAACTGGCGTCTGGAGCACCTGAGTTCCGTTTGGATGAAACGACATTAAGTCGCATTTACCAGCACGTTTCGCAGTTTCAGGAACGTTCTGCTCACCTGACGGACACTCGACTGGCACCAAACACGCACGTACCGTTGCAGGCATTAGCGCTATTCGTCATCACCTCATTTGCATTATGAACAATCGTGTCCCAGTCATCGCAACGTTCGGTCTCTTCGTCTTGCTTGGCGGGACCGCGCCGGCACAACAAGTCGCCGCGCGCGCCGGCGCAATCACACGTCTGGACGGATCGAGTATCTCGATCGCCCACGCTGATTCCTTCGCTCGCAAAATCCTAAGTGCGTCAGATGTCACCGGCGCGCAGCTTGTCGTGATCGATCGGCGCCGGCTCGTATGGAGTGCGGCTTACGGCCTTCGCCGCCGGCAGCCCGAACTGCCGATGGACCGCCAGACGATTCTGTGGGCCGCGTCAATCACCAAAGGCGTCTTTGCGACTTACGTCATGCAGTTGGTCGAGCGCGGCGAGTTCAACCTCGACACGCCGATCGCGAGTCAACTGCCGAAGCCGCTCAACACCTACGACCCGTACAAGGAGACGGCAACAGAGCTCGTCAAGGATCCCGCGTGGCCAACGGTGACGCCGCGGATGCTGCTCGCCCACACGTCCGGTCTCGCGAACTTCGCGTTTATCGAACCGGACAAGAAGATGCACCTTCAGTTCAAGCCCGGCACGCACTACCGATATTCGGGTGAGGGAATCGACCTCGTCCAATTCGTGATCGAGCAGAAAAGGGGCAAGCCGCTCGACTCGCTGATGAACGATGCGATCTTCGTCCCGCTTGGGATGACGCGCACGGGCATGATCTACCGCAAGGAATTCGAGACGAACGTCGCCGACCGGTACGACACAGCCGAGGTCTTCATATCCAAGACTCAGAGATATCCCGCGCGTGCCGCCGGATCAATGATGACCAGCGCGGAAGATCTTGCCCGCTTTGTATCGGCGCTTTTTGGCAACCGCATCATCAAACCGGCAACGCGCGCGGAGATGCTGCGTCCGTTCTTGATGATCAAGTCAGTGCATCAGTTCGACCCCGTGACCGATGAGAGGCAGGGACTGGAGGCCGCGGGCGTAGGCCTGGGATATGGCGTCGGCTGGGGGCTGCTGACGAAGACGCGATTCGGCCCGGCTTTCTTCAAGGAAGGGCACGGTGATGGCGCAGAGAACTACGTGATCTGCTTTGAGCGCCGGCAGGCTTGCATGATCCTGCTCACAAACAGTGACAACGGCGAGCTCGCGTTCCGTCCGTTGCTCGAGACGATCTTCGGCGACACAGTGACGCCGTGGGAATGGGAGGGCTACACTCCCTCGGCCATCGAGGAGAGCAGAAAGCATCCCTAAAGGGCATGTTGCCGTGCGCGCACCACGGGTCCGTCGCGCTTCGAACCGCGTAAGTTAGCTCGGTTCATAGGTGAGCCCCATGCACTCCGCCCAGAAATCTGATGGTGACATGCCGAGCCCGTCGGGTATATTCGCGGAGTGCGACCGGTTTCGCAGCAGCGTCCGCACTCTCCCTCGCACGGATGCCGGCGTGCATCAACTACAACTACTGCCGTGACGAACGACTCCCTCGAGCAACGCATGCGCACCACGCTGGGCACGAGCTATGTGCTAGAGCGCGAGCTGGGTGGTGGCGGGATGAGTCGCGTCTTCCTGGTGCGCGACACGACGCTCGAGCGCGACATCGTCGTCAAGGTGCTATCACCCCACCTGGCCGCAGGCGTCTCGGCTGAGCGCTTCATGCGCGAGATCAAGCTCGCCGCGGGACTACAGCAGGCGAACATTGTCCCGTTGCTCGCGGCAGGCGAGACGGACGGGCTTCCGTACTACACAATGCCATTCGTGGACGGGCTCTCGCTCCGCGCCAGGCTCGAGCGCAACGGCGCACTCCCGGTAGGCGAGGCCGTGTCGGTGCTCCGCGACGTGGCGCGCGCGTTGGCGTATGCTCATGAACACGGCGTGGTGCATCGTGACATCAAGCCGGAGAACGTGCTGCTCTCAGGCGAAGCTGCCGTCGTCACGGACTTCGGGATCGCCAAGGCATTGAGTGCATCGCGCACCATTCCACCTGGTGGCCGGCTCACGCAGGCCGGCACGAGCATGGGGACTCCGGCCTACATGTCCCCGGAGCAGGCAGCCGGCGATCCGCACACCGATCACCGTGCCGACATCTACGCCCTGGGCTGCGTCGCGTACGAGGTGCTCACCGGCGCTGCGCCCTTCGCCCACCGAGCGCCCCATCAACTCTTAGCCGCTCACATGACCGAAGTCCCCGCGCCGCTTGCGAGTCGTCGGCATGATGTGCCACGCGATCTGGTCGCGCTCGTGATGCGCTGCCTGGAGAAGGACCCCGCCGTTCGTCCGCAGAGTTCCCGCGAGCTGCTCAAGGCGCTGGACGCTCCAAGCCTCCGCGCGACGACTGATCGCGGTGGCTCACGCGCGTCGGTAGCTGGCCGTCGCACCGCCTTACTCGGTGTCGTAGCTCTAGTCCTCGCAGCGGCCACTGCCGGCGGATGGGCGCTCCACCGGCGCCATGCAGCGGTGGATGCCCAGATGAAAGCGGCTACGTCGGCTGCCGCGGCGCACAGTATCGCGGTGCTTCCGTTCGAGAACCGGGGCGATTCTGCAGATGCGTATTTCGCCGACGGAATCACCGACGCCGTGCGCGGGAAGCTCACCGACATTCCAGGCTTGACGGTGATCGCGCGTGCGAGCTCGAATGCATACCGCGGCAAGAGCACGACGCCCGACTCGATCGCCCGACAACTCGGCGTGCGCTATTTGCTGACGGGCACCGTGCGTTTTGCCGGTACCGGTGCTGCGCGGCGTGTGCAGGTGAGTCCCGAGCTCGTGAGAGTGACGAACGACGACCATCTGCCGGAGAGCCGTTGGCAACAACCCTTCGACGCAACAGTGCACGATGTCTTCGCGGTCCAGAGCGACATTGCCAGTCGAGTGGCGACCGCAATGCAAGTGGCCATCGGCGACTCGGCACAGGCGCGGCTCGCCGAGGTGCCGACGCACGATCCGGCCGCGTACGACGCCTACTTGCGTGGTCAGGCGCTCGGCCAGACAGGCGTCGATCCTGCCTCGGAGCGGCGCGCGATCGCGGCGTTCGAGGAGGCAATCCGACACGACAGCACGATGGTCGTCGCCTGGGCGGCTCTGTCGACGTCGTCGAGCGATCTCTATTTCGAATCAACGCCCAGCCCAGCGCTCGCGAGCAACGCGCTTGCTGCGGCCGAGCGGGCAATCGCACTCGACTCGATGCGCTGGGAAGGGTATGACGCGCTTGCACGGTATCATCTCGCCATCAAACGCGACCTCGGCCAGGCCGCGACTGCCATCGCGCGTGCGCGACAGCTCGCGCCGCAGGCAATCGGCCCGCGCTCCACGGCGGCGAGGCTCGAGGCGGAGCGCGGCGATCTCGAGGCCGCGGTTCGCGATCTGGCGGAAACTTCACGGCTCGACCCGCGCAACGTCGAGGTCTGGTTTGTGAGAGGGTACGACCTCCTTCGGTTGCACCGGATACCGGAAGCGCGCGCGGCAGCTGATAGGGCCATCGCCCTTGCACCCACGAACGTCGCTGCCATCGAGTGTCGCGTAGTGGCCGAGGTCGAAGCGGGCGACGTTCCGGCCGCCCGTCAGGTGATCTCCCGCGCCATGAGCGACGTACCGCGCGAGAAGCTCGTTGCCTACCTTGCGGTGTACGGGGACATGGGCTGGCTCCTGGACGCCAACGACGCCCGGCTGCTCCTCACGCTTGGCCCCGATGCGTTCGGTGGAGACCGCAGTACAATGGCCATCGTCCGCGCAGAGCAATATGGCTGGAGCGGCGACATGGCACACGCGCGAGCTTGGGGCGACACGGCCGCGCGATATTTCGCCGTCAACATACGCGCAACACCCAATGACCCGCAGCAGCACGTGTTTCTCGGGCTGGCGCTCGCCTACGCAGGGCACGAGCGCGAGGCACTCACGGAAGTGGAGCGAGGACTCGCGCTACAGGCGCCGACCGCGGAAACGCGGCAATCGCTTTTCTACGCGTACTTCTCGTACGTGGCTGCCCGCACTGCCCTCCTCGCTGGCGACCGGAACAGCGCGGTCGCCTGGCTATCCGACGCTCGGCGGTATCACTACTTGGCGACACCAGCGTGGCTTCGGGTGGACCCCACCTGGACGGCGATCCGCGGCGATCCGCGCTTCGCCGCGCTGACGAATGCGGAGTAAGGAGGTAAACGCGGCGCGGACCCAGGCACGCTTTAGGATTCTCTCTTCGCTTCCATGCTCCCACCGCCCATGTGCCGCTGGATCGACAGCGACGTGACGTTACCGGCCGCATCCCGCTTGAACACGAACGCGTCGCTGCTGGACTGAATAAAAAACGGTCCTCGGATTCAGGAATCGGCTGCTCGGCCTCGATGCGCACTCCCTTGGCATCGAGAAACAGCATGTTATTGGTAAAGCTGACAACGATCTTGCCTACTTCCGGTTCTGTGTAAACACCCGCATAGGACGCAAGCGTTTCGGAAGACACGTTTGTCGCCACTACGTGTTCCTCGGGCTCAAAGCCTGACCAATGGTACTCCCTGGCGACGGCTCGAACGAACTCGAGTCGAAGATTGATGTTGTTGCCGTTGGTCAGAACGATCAGGCCCTGTCCGCCAGCATCTGCAAAGGCGAACATCTCTAAGAAGAAGCCACAGTTAGAGCCATCGCGACAGACCGCTCAGTTGACACTTCCATTAAGCCTCCGATCGCAGGTCCGAACCTGCTTTTCGGTGATGTTCTCAACGAGGTGTTCCAGAAGCGCGAGGGGAGCAGGCAGCGAACATTCTTGGGATCCCCGCTGCCGGCCGTGTCCATCAATCAATCGGAGGTCGGGCGAACCCCCTTTGACCTCAAAGAAAGGGTCGGTAGAAGCCACCAAATCTGGGAGCCACGTACTACCCGTCGGGGTCAGCCTGGACTAGCCGGTCGAAGACGGGCTCAACGCGAGTCTTCGATGAATTGAACTTTCCCATACCAGAGTTCTACGAGTGGCTGTAAAGCTGTTTGAGACGCTTTACTGTGTGGTCCCATTTTGGAGTGCAACGAACCTGACTCGGCTAGGACGACGAACGTCCGAATCTCATGAAGCGTGACAAACTCCCAGTTGCTAGTCGAGCAATATGATATTGCCGAAATTGCATTTGACGCAACTGCAAATCAGCGCTAAGTATTCGTTCACAGCATATGACTGGCATCACTCGCTTCACGCAGCCGGCGGGCCGGAGGTCCTCTCGTGGGAGTCCGGCGAGATCGGGGAGCCCGTGCCCGGCGAACTGCGCCTCAGACACACCGCGATTCGCATCAACCACATCGATGTCTACCATATGATGCGCCATGGACTGACGTCGGCGAAGGCTGGTTCACGATTCGTCAGTGAGCAGGGCGCCCGAATGTGAAGACGCAACATCGTCCATGTACGTGCGCACGGCGAGAACCGCAAGGACGGCGTCGATGTCGGTGGGTTCGTCACCAAGGTGATCGATGGCGAGCTGCACATCTAAGGCCGATTCGGCCACGACACGCACGCGCACGACGAATCTCATTTACCCACGCCATCACCATCATAGGAACAGTATGAAGCCGCTTCGTATTGCTATAGCGGGCCTAGCTCTCCCAATCGCGCTCGCCGCTCAACAGCCCGCGACGCGGCAGGCCAACCCGATGACGGCGGCGTTCAAGACCCGCATCGCGACCTTTCACCGTAACATCGCGCAGGCATTCGACTCGATTCCTGAGTCGAAGTTCGGCTACAAGCCGACCCCCGCGCAGCTCACCTTCGGTTACATCGCGCAGCACGTCGCGAGCGACAGCTACTTCTTCTGCAGCAACTTCGGCGCGATGAAGCCGACGATCGACGCCAAGGACACGTCGACGCCCGACTCGGTCAAGGCAACGTGGCCAAAGGCCGAGCTCGTGTCGAAGCTCAAGGCATCGTTTGCATTCTGCGACCAGGCCGTCGAACAGGTCACCGATGCGACGCTCCCCGACGCGATTTCGTTTACCTACGGCGGCGCCGAGAGGAAGTCAACGCGCGTCAACATGGTGCTCCTCCATGCGCTCGATCTCGCCGATCACTACAGCCAAATCGCCAACTACATGCGCCTGAACGGCATGCTCCCCCCGTCGGCGCTGCCGAGGCCTGGCCGCGGCGGAAACTAGTCCAGGTCCCATCGAGATGAACGGGGTGCGCGCACGGCTGACGCACTAACGTTTCAACGCGCACAAGTGCCAATCCTTACTTAATTGGAGGCGCAAGGCTCATGAACTCGCTCGTCAGCCGTTCGACCGCACTTGCCGCAGTGGCGATCGCCTCGCTGCTCGCCGCGGCTCCCGCCAGCGCTCAAAGTGACGAACGCGCGGTTTTCGCTGTTGTCACGAAATTCCTCTACGGGATTCGCACCCGCGACACCACGCTCATGCGCACTACGGTCGTAGCCGGCGCGACACCGGTGCCCGTTGCCGGACCCACGGGCCTGGGCGTTCCGTTGACCATCGACGCTGTCATCGAACATACAGGCAAGGGCACCGGCCCCGGCAACGACGAGCGGATCGAAAAGCCCAAGGTGCAGATCGACGATCAGCTTGCCTCTCTCTGGGCGTACTTCACTCTGACGCGCGCTGGCGAGACCAAGATCGATTTCTGTGGAACCAACCTGTTCCTGCTTCGAAAGGGGCCGGACGGTTGGAAGGTCTTTCAGATAGCCGCTACGAGCCGGACAGAAGGCTGCAGGGCGATCGCCAAGTAGCTGAGGAGAGGAAAAGACGTGACGCCCTGAGGGATCGCAAATTCATCGCGGGCTGACAGGTCGTTGCTCACAATCGAGTCGCGATCGTGATGGGCCATTAGCTGGCGATCATCTCGATTTCTACTTCCGCGCCCAGCGGCAGCGCAGCGACGGCGACGGTGGTGCGAGCCGGATACGGAGCGACAAAGTGCCTGGCATACACCTCATTCATTTCGGCGAATCGCTTTATGTCCATGAGATAGACATTCACTTTCACCACGTCGGCGAGCGACTTGTCCGCCGCCTGCAAAATCACTTTGAGGTTGTGAAAGATCTGCTCCGTTTGAGCGGCCACGCTGCCCTCGATGAGTTTTCCCGTGGCCGGGTCCTGTGCGACCTGACCGCTCGTATACACGCGGTCGCCATCGCGAACAGCTGGTGAAAATGGACCGACGGGTTTGGCCAGACGGTCGGAGATAATGGGTTTCAGCGGCATATCCAAGATGTTTAGGAAGGTGTTTGAACTCGCTCGTCACTACTTGAGCACCTGCATAGGAGAAACGCGAGTGGCGCGTCTCGCGGGAATGAAACACGCGGCCAACGTACCGATCCCCAGCACGACCGGCACAACGGCAAACGTCTCGGGTCGTTCGACGACACGCCGAACAGGAGGCTCGACATCAGCCGCGTCACGCCGATCGACGCAGCCAAACCGACAATGGTGGCGGTGAGATTGAGGCCGGGATGGAGCGCGAGGCCGAAGATATTCCGAGGCATCGCACCCAAGGGGTTCAGGAAATAGACGTGCCCGGGGTGCGTGTACGTTAGCGCCCGAGCCAGTAGCTAGCCTTTATCAAGAAGACGTTGGTGGGGACGGCGCGGAAGACCGCATTGACATCGCGGCGGACCTGAAAATCTCCGAGCGGCTCGAGCTCGCTGCGCTGCTGCTGCCAGACGACGAACAGCGCGGAGCCGGGGCGGTATTCCCAACGCAGCACAGCGTTGCCGCGCAGGTTGCGAATGTTGAAGGTCGGGTCGCTGAACTGAAACGTGGGCGATGGTCCGGCGCCATCGGGATCGACGGTGTAAGTGCCATCGGCGCTACGGGAGATCGTGCCCTTGTCCACGCCATAAACGCCGAAGGAGTATTTGCCCGGCGTCAGAAACTCCTTGAAATTGTAATAACGGCCGGCCGAGACGAAGGGCTGCGCATAGAGCTGCAGACTTACGTCCGTCGTGAATGTCCACTCGACGCGGGTGTCGAGCGCGAGAGTCGACTGATGGAGATCGGCAAAGACGTAGCGCGTTCCGTAAGTGCTGGTCGCCAGCGGGTCGGCGACGCTGCGCACGTACTGTCCGGTGATGTGACCCAGAGTGTAACTGGGGCCGAGTACGACGTGGATGTAGCTCGACGGCTGGTGTCGGCGGTAAGCGAGTAGCCGACGGTCCCGCCGCCCGCTTTGTTCCAGGCGTACGAGGGATTGAAGTTGATCGAAACCGGTTTGCGCGTATCCGAGATCAGATTCACCGAGATATTGCCGCCGGCCGGGCTCAAGCCGACTGGTCCACCGCGCGTAAACCGATCGTCGAAGTATTCCGGAAACCATACCGCCGTCCCGTTGGCCTGCCAGAAGTTGTTGAGCGTCGAGAACGCGGTGTCGGCAACCTCCCTGAAGGTGGATGTGCCACCGAAATTCCACACTTCGTCGGCGTACGCGGCGTTGCCGAATTGGGTGAAGTGCTTGCCCTGCTGGTAATCCTGGTAGCCGTAATACGCAGATAGTGCCTGTACATCCGCGCGACCGACGAAGCCAATGTCGTTGACCTCGAAACCCGGGCTCATCTCCTTGTAGGCGAGCGACCCGTACCAGCTGCCTTGCTTGGCGAGGGCAATCTCACCGGTGTTGCCGGCGAGCGAGTTTCGCGTTGAATCGAAATGGACGTACGATATGTCCGGGCGCTGGTAGTAGTGGGTGCTATTGAGCTGGGTCTGCGCGATCGCATCGCGACTTCCCTCGACGAGCGTCCCGGCGAAGTAGCCGCTCAGAATCCAGTTCTTCTGCTGCATGTCCTGCTCGAAGTCGACGCCGGCGAACGTCGCGTTCGAGCGCAACAGTGGCTTGAAGACGGTGTCGGACATATCCCGCGCCGTCGACGTCACCATCGCTCCGACGACGGTCGCGCCATCGCGGAAATCGCGCTTGAGCCGGCCGGCGAAATAATTGGTCAGCGGTTCCACCGGACTGTTGGAGATTCCCGACGCGGTGAGGATTCGCGCCTGGGCTTCGGGAGTCAGCGCTTCCAGAAGTCCGACGGTCCACGGGCCCGCCTTCCCAGTGATTTTGGCGGCGCCGGCGATCGTCGCCTGCTCCGGCTGATCGGCAAACAATACACCCGGACCGCCGGCGGTGAGGTGGGGCTGGCGCCCAATGCGCCGCGAATAGAAGTAATTGACGAAGCCGTAGTCGTTATAGAGCGTGGTGCTGCCGAAGTTCAGCACGTCGGAGCCCTCGAGAAAGAACGGCCGCTTCTCGGGGAAGAAGGTCTCGAACGCCGACAGGTTAACCACCGATGGATCGACCTCGACCTGGCCGAAGTCGGGGTTCAGTGTCGCGGTGAGCGTGAGCGCGCCGGGCAATCCATAACGCAGATCGGCGCCGCCAGCGAGCTTGAACTGGTTGGGTTTCGAAAACGGGTTTGAAAGTTCGACGGGAGCACGGGTCAGCCGCGTGCTCACATACGGAAGCGCCTCGAGGCGTTGGCGGTCGGGGATGTCCCTCAGCCCGGCAAGATCTCCGAACAGCGACACGAAGCCGGGCGATTGCGGCGTCCACGGCGACCAGCTGTCGCGCTCGTTGCGGCGGGCGATGTCGCGCACGATCTGGAGTCCCCAAACGCGATCCTGCCCGGGCGCGGCGCCGCCGAAGCGGAGCTGCGACAGTGGAATCCGATACTCGGCGACCCAGCCGAGCGAATCGACACGGGTTGCAACTTCCCAAACCGCGTCCCAGTTGGTGTCTTCGTTGGAGTCGTTGGACGTGTAAACGTCCTTCTTTACACCGCGGGGATTGGTCGTGAATCGGAATGCGGTGCGGCGGTCGTGGTACGAATCGATGACGACGTGGATCCAGTCGGAGTAAATGCCCAACGCATCCCGGCGCGCCAGCTGGGCAACGATCGAGTCCGGATGGGAGTCGTACATGCGAATGCCGACGTACACAGCGGCATCATCGTAGAGGACGCGGGCTTCGGTGCGATCGGTGGCTTTCGCACCCTGCTTCGGGTAGCTCTGGCTAAAGTCGTCGATGACCGGCGCCGCTTGCCACGCGGGCTCGTCGAGCTTGCCGTCGAGAGTGATGTTCCCCGTTCTGCGCGCGGCCCTCGCTAAGCGAATGCGGCTACTGTCGGGCTTGTTGGCGGATGCTGCCGACTGCGAATGAGAGATCGAAGGCGCGGCCAGGAGCGCCAGGAGGATGAAGAGCGATTGTTTCATTGAGCCGACGGCTACCCTCCAATGACATGACCCGACGCATCGACAAGCGCTACGGAAGACCGACATCTTCGTCCTCCGCCGGCAGCTCGTTGCGGCGCGGCAAATCCGACTACGAACGGCGGACAGGCGATCAGTTGGTAGAGCTGACGTTTGTCCTCGCGCCGGTTCCAATCCCCGACGACGTAGCGTGCATGTCATGAATTCGTTCGGAATCATGATTACCTCATGCTTGATGTTGTGCGCCCTCAAGCCAACGAAAGGTTAAGGCTGATTCGCACTTGCGTCAAATGCACGTTTTGCAACATCATATTGCTCGATTAGCAACTGAGAGTTTGTCATGCTCGATGAGATGCGGACGTTCGTCGTCCTGGCCGAGTCAGGTTCGTTGCAGCGGGCAGCAGAACGGCTCTTCCTGACGCCGTCGGCGGTCACACGGCAGATCCAGCGCCTAGAAGCGGCATTGAAGACGCCACTGCTCGATCGTCGCGTGAAACCGGGGCGGATTACCCGGGAAGGTCGCGCGGTGCTCGACCGCGGGCGACAGATGCTGCGCATCATGGACGATCTCAAGGCCAGCAGCGCGAAGGACGCGGAGCCAAGCGGAATCTTCCGCGTCGGATTGTCGCATGCGCTCGCGCAACCGAGCCTCGTCGCGTCGATCCAGCGCTTAACGAGTCGCTTCCCCCGGCTTCAACCGGTGCTGAGCACCGATCTCAGGCAGCAGCTCATAGAGCAGGTGCGGACCGGCGACCTCGATGTGGCACTGGCGTTCCTCTCGATTGACGACACACCGCCCGGCGATGTGGCCAGCAGTTTTTTGGCGACAGAACGTCTGATATTAGTTAGGGCAAGAGGGCCGCAACCTCGCGCGCAGCGCAGCAGCAAGTCGAAAGATCGCGATCTCGACGCGCGCTGGGTGCTTAACCCGCCGGGATGCTTTATTCGTCAGTCACTCGAGGCGAGGTTGCGCGAGCTCGGCTCTCCGTTCGAAGTCGCCGCCGCGATCAACAATATCGATATGCAATTGTCTCTCGTGGCGAGCGGGATCGGCCTCGGGATTATCCCCTCGCGATTTCTTGCCTCGCATCCGAAGCGCCGGCGGCTGGAGCGTATTACGCGGTCCGGCATCAGCATTGAGGCGTCGATCGTATTCATGCAAGCCGGCCATTTGGGTCGGCTCGAAGCTGCGGCGGCATTTCTCCAAAAAGAGTTTCGAGACCATTTCGCCGCGCGCGAGGGGCGTTGATCGCCACGAATTCAACTGGCTGCGAGCGGGGATCATCGCCTGCGATGCGCTCCCGTCAGAGGCGCAGCTCCATGAAGACCGCACTGGAGCGATACCTGTCGATCGTGTCGCGTGGCTGATACTTCGTCATGCTGTTTTCGGCATACGGCGTGATTTCGGCGAAACCAACCGACCTGTAGAGCGCGTGAGCTGCGGACAGGAATTGCAAACTTTCCAATCGCACAACTTCGTAGCCGATCGCTCGCGCGTCTGACAGGAGCTGCTGCACCAGGAGGCGACCTGCACCGACTCCTCTGACGTGCGGCTGAACATACATCCTCTGAATTTCGGCGACAGCCGGTGTGAGGCGTTTGAGACATCCGACTCCGACGTTCGCATCCTCGCGGCGGATCAGGTAGAACCGGCCGCTCGGAGGATAGAACTTCGCCTGATCCTCGATATCCGACGCGACCATCGCATCGATATCGAAAGACAGGCCATAGCTCGCGGCAGCAGAGGCCGCGATCCATCGCAAATACTCGGCAATCAGGCGCCGCGCGGCTTCTCGCGTTGCCGCATCATCGACGGCAACCAGCTCAATCGTGGACGGGCTCATACCCGCGTGTGCGCAGCATCGGTCATTTTACCGAGTCACGATGGGCAAATACGCGCGCCACGGCCCGATTGCGTCGCGGTACTGCTTCGCCATCACACGGGCGGCTTGTGCAATATGTCCCAAGTCGTGCACAACCCAAGTCGCCAACAGTTGCCGGAGGGTGACCGGGCCGAACTCAGGGTGCTCCCCCTCCAGAGCGAGTTCGTTGTCGGTGAGTCGCCAGCCAGCGACCGTCGTGAGGTTCGCTGCACGCAACGAGGCAAACTCTTCGAGGAGGCCGTCGAGCGATTCACTCTGACTCTCCCGCAATGGCGGGACGCGGTCGAAAGGCGCGAAACGGCGGTTGGCTCCCTGGGCGAGAATGAGTTGCGCGCGCGCCACCCAGTTGGCACGCTCACCAAGGATCAGGTGCCCCATGATGACATACGGGCTCCACGTCTCCGGGCCCTCGGTCGCATCGGCCCAGGCGGGGCTGAGCCCCCGCAGCAACGCGCGCAGCGTCGGGGGTGTGCGCTCGAGGACCGCGATACCCAGCGTCAGGTCAAACTCCATCGCTCACCTCGGTTCAGGAATGACTGGGTCCCGTTTGACGGATGGCATTCTGCGCATTAGAGGCGCGCCGTGTCCTTCGCGTTTGAAAGCGACGACGCACTTCGCAACGACAACTTTGATGTCTGCCTGCGCGCTTTGCGCGCTCTGCGCGGTCTCACGTGCGCACCACGCACCGGGGACACACTCGCCATCAACAGGAACATCGTGCTGCGTTTCATGAGTTATATGTCTAAGGCCCGGATTCCCCTGCGTCAAATGCAATCTCTTCACCATCATGTTGCGCGACCGGCAACTTCAAATGACGGTCAGTTTCCTGTTGGAATGATGCCGGCGTTCTCCACCATGAGCATCACCGTTCGCTCGAGCGCGGAGCGGCGCCTACGGCCCGCGCGTCGCGTTACGCAGCGCTGCTGAGAAACATTCTCCGTTCGCGCAGCGGGCCGTGATGCTCGCTTGGTTCACCGGGCACCGCGCCGGCGCAATTCGGCAATTACGGTGGTCGGATATTGATCTTGAAGCCGGCACCATTCGTTGGCGTGCGGAGACGGACAAGGTCGGCTACGAGCACCGGAATCCGCTACACCAGGAGCTGGTGACGTTCCTGAAGCGTGAACGTGCACGCGCAGGGGCCATTGGGGAGGCTTGGCTGTTCCCCAGCGATACGAACCCCGAGCAACCATGCAGTCGTGAGTATTTTGTCAAGAAGCTGTGGACGGAGCTGCGTGACGCAAGTGGGATTCCAAGCGGTAAGCGGTACGGTTGGCATTCTTTCCGGCGTGCATTTGCCAACGCTTTGCGCGAAGTACCACTTCGCGAGTTGAAGGATCTTGGCGGCTGGAAGAGTGAGAGAACGGTCGTTGCTGTGTATCTACGACCGGACGAGCAGGCTCAACGGACGGCGCTGGCAAGGCTCGCCGCCAACGGACAGTAGGAACGGACAGTAAAGCCCAAAAACGCAAACGCCGCAAGGCATTTAAGTCCTTGCAGCGCTCATAGATGGGCCTGGGTAGAGTTGAACTACCGACCTCACGCTTATCAGGCGTGCGCTCTAACCAACTGAGCTACAGGCCCCTAGCCGCACCTAACAACGTGTGGCGTAGAGTTTCGGAAGTTAGTCCCCACGTAGGAGGGGGTCAATCGTCACTCGCTGCCCTCTATGACGAACGCGTAAGTCTGTTTTCACGAATTCGTCATGCTGCCGAGTAAGAATTGTTGCATGCCCCGTGCACCGGCACATTTCGATCAAAGCGCCAGGCTGCGCCCCGCGCCGAGCGGCCGATCCGGCTTTACGCTCGTCGAGGTGACGATTGTCGCGCTCGTGATCGGAGTGCTGGCCGCGGTCGCGGTTCCGCGCTACACCGGGAGCAAGGAAAAGGCGTACGTCGCTGCGATGCAAGCGGATCTTCATACTGCCGCCGTCTACGAAGAGCAGTACGCCCTAGAGAATCACGGGCAATATTTTTCTGGCGTAGCTACAGAGGATTCTCCGGTCGAAGGCTTCCGCGCGACCAAAGGAGTCACGGTCACACTCACGGCGTCCGACATTCTCGGCAGCCATCTTTCAGAATGGGTCGCTGTCGCGCGACACGCGCAGTCGTCCGAGAGCTGCGAGGTCCGAAACGGATTCATCGTCTGCACGACGGAGAGCGATCCGTCGACAGGGTTCTTCGCCCGGAACTAAGAGCGGCTTCCACAACCGCCGCGTCACGCGCTGATTCCTTCCGCTAACTACAACAAAAAAATGCCCCGCTCAGACGGGGCATTCTTATTTGGAGACCTGGCTGTTCCTCGCTTGTTCAATCCTCGTACTTACGCGGATGCCCCGGGTGCGGCTTCTCGATGTCTTCCGTGTCGAACTCGTCGTCGAGATCTATGAGATCGTCGTCGAGATCGTCCGACAGATCATCGTCGTCGTCATCTTCATCGTCGAGGTCGTCCTCATCCAGGCCCTCATCGTCGAGATCTTCGTCGTCGAGATCATCCAGCTCGTCCTCGACGTCCGCGTTCTCGTCGTCATCCACATCGTCCTCGAGATCTTCGTCCTCGGGGTCATCGTCGGTCACCTTCTTCGCCAGCCACGCTTCCGTTTCCCCGCCGTTCGGGAAACTCCGCGCGGACTCCAGCATGGCGCACATTACCGTGATCTCCTGGTTGTTAGACCGAAGCGCGCTCGCGCTTCGCCTCGCGTGACAACTTCTTTCTATCGTTCGCACTGAGGAAGCGTTTGCGCAGCCGTATCGACTTCGGCGTAACCTCTATCAGCTCGTCTTCCTCGATATACTCAAGCGCCCCTTCAAGCGTCAACTCCCGCGGCGGCTCGAGCTGGATGTTCTCGTCGCTCGCCTTGGACCGCATGTTCGTGAGCTTCTTCTCTCTGGTCGGATTCACATCCATGTCGCCCGGCCTCGAATTCTCTCCCACGAGCATCCCTTCATAAACAGCATCACCCGGAGCCACGAATAGGGTAGCGCGCTCGGCCAGATTTGCAAGCGCAAAGGCAACTATCACGCCGCCCTCCATGGACACGAGTGTTCCGCGCATACGCCCTGCCAGTGGACCAGCCCACGGTCCGTACTCGAGAAACCGATGGTGCATGATGCCCGTTCCACGGGTGTCGGTGAGGAACTCGGACCGATAGCCAAACAGCCCGCGAGCGGGGATTCTGTAAAGCAGCCGGACCATTCCCTGCCCCGGATTTTTCATCTCCAGCATCGCGGCACGGCGAGGCCCGAGCTTCTCGATGACGACTCCCAGGAATTCCTCCGGAACGTCGATCGCCAGCTCCTCGTACGGCTCGAGCCGCTGTCCGTTCGGCCCTTCTCGCGTGATCACCCGCGGACGCGAGACCTGGAACTCGTATCCCTCGCGACGCATCGTCTCCATCAGAATCGTCAGATGCAGCTCCCCGCGTCCGGAGACCGTCCAGGTGTCCGTCGACTCGGTGTCCTCAACACGTAGCGCCACATTTCTCTCGAGCTCGCGATACAGGCGCTCGCGGACCTGCCGAGAGGTGACGAACTTTGCCTCCCTTCCGGCGAACGGCGAGTTGTTGACGAGGAAATCGACCGAGATAGTCGGCTCCTCGACCGAGATTCCGGCGAGACGCTCGGGGTGTTCGGTATCGGCGACTGTGAGACCGATCTCCACACCTTCGAGTCCGGCGAGGGCAACGATCTCGCCCGCCGACGCAGCCGGAACCTCGAGACGCTCCAGACCTTCGTAGGCAAACAGTTTCGTCACGCGTGACTGCTCCGCCTTCTGCGATCCGTCGAGCGGGAGAAGCGCAACCGCGTCACCGACGTGAACCGTTCCGCGCTCGATGCGTCCGATTCCGAGTCTGCCGAGGTAGGGCGAGTGATCGATCGTGGATATGAGCATCTGAAACGGGCTGTCTGCATCGCTGGGTGGCGCCGGGACGTGCCTGATGATCGCGTCAAAGAGCGGTGAGAGGTCGACTGGCGTGACATCCATATCCATCGTCGCTACGCCTTCCCGCGCCGATGCGTAGACCACGGGCGCGTCGAGCTGGGCTTCGTTGGCCTCGAGCTCGATGAAAAGATCGAGCACCTCGTCGTGCACGCGCATGGGATCCGCACCCGGTCGGTCGATCTTGTTGATCACTACTATAGGAGTGCGATTGAGAGCCAGCGCCTTGCGCAGCACGAAACGCGTCTGCGGCATTGGACCATCGAACGCATCGACTACGAGAAGCACCCCGTCCACCATGCGCAGGATGCGCTCGACCTCGCCTCCGAAGTCGGCGTGGCCGGGAGTATCGACGACGTTGATCTTCGTCCCCTTCCAGCGGATCGAAGTGTTCTTCGCCAGGATGGTGATTCCACGCTCGCGCTCGAGCGGATTCGAATCCATGACGCGCTCCATCACGACCTGGTTCTCGCGGAATGCCCCTGACTGCCGGAGCATCTTGTCTACGAGAGTGGTTTTGCCGTGATCAACGTGCGCGATGATCGCGATGTTACGAATTTCCAGCTTTACCATAGCCATCTAAGTTAGCTAGGCGTGCAAGTGGCTCTCGCGGTCGAGCATGTCGTCGCGCTCGAGCTGAATTGTCACGTGCTGGATCCCGAATAGCTGCATGGCATCGTGTACGTGCTCGAGTACGTGCTGGTGCTGCTCCGGCTCGCGCACGATGCAGTGCGCGCTCATCGCAACCACCGCCGGAGTCACCGACCAGACGTGGAGATCGTGCACGGATTCTATTCCTGGAATCGCCTCGAGCTGTCCGCGCACCGCGGGAAGCGGGATATGCGCAGGCGTCGACTCGAGAAGAATGTCCACCGATTCGCGAACCAGTCTCCACGCTCCATTCATGATGAGAACGGTAGTGATGATGGAAGCGATCGGATCCGCCATCAGCCAACCCGTGTAGCGGATGGCAATTGCTGCAGCGAGTGTACCGACCGTCGCGAGCAGGTCTCCCAGGATGTGCAAATAGGCGCCACGGGCGTTCATGCTGTGCGTCGAGCCGGAGACGAGAATTCGCGCGGCGATGATATTGACCACCAGGCCAGCGGCGGCGACGGACAGCATGAGTCCACTCGCGACCTGTTCTGGCGCGCGCAGTCGAATCAAAGCGGTCCACAAGATCCAGGCGGATATCAGCAGCAGCGTGCCGCCGTTCACGAACGCGGCGAGGATCTCCCACCGCAGATAGCCGAAGGTCTTGCTCGGTGTCTCGGGTTGCCTGCTGAACCACGCGACGAACAACGCAAGCGCTAGCGCGGCAACGTCCGTGAGCAAGTGGCCGGCGTCGGCGAGGAGCGCGATCGAGTTCGAGAGTATCCCTCCGACGACCTCGAGCGCCAGGAGCGCGGCAGTGAGCACGAGCGCAATGCGCAGACTCCGTACGGGGGCCTCGCTCCCGTGCGAGTGGCCGATACCGTGATGGTGCCCGCCCGCATGCTGGTGCCCCTGGGCAGGCCCGGTGTAACTTGTACCCGTGCTCGGTCGGCTGCTGGCCATAATTCTGCTCGTGCTCCTCAACGCGTTTTTCGTTGGCGCCGAGTTCGCTCTCGTCCGCTCCAGACGGACGCGCCTGGAGGCGATGACCCGGAGCGGTGACAAACTCGCCCGCTTCGCCGTTCGTGCCTCCTCAAATATCTCCCGCATACTCTCGGCGAGCCAGCTTGGGGTGACGCTCGCCAGCCTCGGCCTCGGCTGGGTAGCCGAATCGACCGTCGGCGACATGTTCGCGAGCGTGTTCGCCTACCTACCGTTTCCGATCGAGATGTCGTTGCGGCTCACACTCGGGGCGACGCTTGCGTTGGTCGTCGTGACCTACCTGCACGTTGTATTCGGAGAGCTCACGCCCAAGGCGGCGGCGCTGAACCATCCGGAGGCGCTGGCCCGGTGGCTGGCGCCGCCGCTTCTCTTCTTCGCCTGGATCACGAAGCCGTTCACCTTCGCCCTCAACAGGTCCTCACAGGTGATTCTCCGTGCCCTGGGTCAGGAGAAGGCGAGGTCGGAGGACGCGGTCCATTCGCCCGAAGAAATACGACTCCTGGTCGAGCAATCGCAGGAAAGCGGTCAGATGCAGGCCCACGACGCCGATCTCATCGACGCAGTGTTCGAGTTCTCGGAGAAAAATGCGCGTGAGGTGATGACGCCTCGCACAGAGCTAGTCGCGCTTCCGGTTGAAGCGACGCTCTCCGAAGTGCTCGGCGTGGTTCAGGAGAGCGGTCTCTCACGGTATCCGGTGTACGATGAGTCGATCGACAACATCATAGGCGTGGTGCTGGCGAAGGATCTCTTGAAGCTGCTCGCTCCCCGCGCCAATACCGAAGCGTTCGATCTGCCGTCGATCATGCGGCCGGTTCACGTGATACCGGGATCGCGCGAGGTGGAAGAAGTGCTTGCTGACTTCAAGCGGTTAAAGGAGCACATGGCGGTCGTGCTCGATGAGTACGGCGGGACAGCGGGCGTCGTCACGATGGAAGATCTGCTGGAAGAGATCGTCGGCGAGATACTCGACGAGTACGACACATCCGAGGATGCGGAAGAACCTCTGCACACTCGGGCCGGTGAAACACTGGTACCGGGGAGCACGCACATCGGTGAGCTGAACGAACATTTCGGTCTCACCGTTCCCGAGGAAGACTACACCACGATTGGCGGTTACGTCTTTGGCGTACTCGGCAAACTTCCCATACCGGGCGACCGGGTGATCGCGGGCGGAGCGATCTTTACGGTGCGCGAGATGGATGGGAGGCGGATCGAGTCGCTGTCGGTCGATCTGCATACGATGGGCGACCGTCGCGCGTCCGGCCGCGAGCCGCAATCGACGCACACAGAAGCGTAGCGGCAATCATGCTGGATGGATCCGCGCGATCCTGACCGGCGATGTCGAGCGCGGTACCATGGTCCGGAGAAGTGCGCGGAAATGGAAGACCGAGTGTCACGTTGACCGCGCTCCCGAACGAAGCCACTTTGATCGCCGTCATCCCCACGTCGTGATACGGCGCGATCACGGCGTCGAACTCTCCCCGCATGGCGCGCACGAACACGGTGTCGGCGGGGAATGGCCCGGCGATCTTCGCCGCTCGAGCAGCGGGGGCAAGCAGGTTAGCGTCCTCGTTGCCGAACCTCCCACTATCTCCGGCGTGGGGATTGAGCGCGCACAGCGCAATTCGCGGTGACGTTATGCCGAACCAGTCTTCGAGGCCCTCTCGTGTAATGCGCGCAGTCTCGACAATGACATCTTCGTCGAGACTTTCGATCGCGTCGCGCAGAGCCATGTGGGTCGTTGCGAGGACAACGCGCAGCTTGTCCGACGCGAGCATCATCGCAACCCGGGAGTCGGTGAGAGCCGCCAACATCTCTGTGTGTCCAGGGAAATCGTACCCACCGGCGTGCAGTGCGGCTTTGTCGATCGGAGCAGTTACGATGCCGTCGACATCACCGGCTTTCGCGATAGCGACTGCTTTCTCGATTGCCAGGCCGCTCAACCTTCCGGCATCTGCCGCGCCTAAGTCTCGTTTCCAACTTCCGATAGACTCACCGACGTCGACCCCTGCGCCCTCAGGCCCGATAACCACGATGTCACAGCGCTCGCCGACCCGAGGGTCAGCGAGCGCTTTGGAAACAATCTCAGGTCCAATTCCGCGGGGATCACCCACAGTCATGGCGAGGCGAATTTTCACGCAGCTACATCCTGATCGACACGTAGGTTTGCTTTCTGAGATCGTCGAGGAGTTGTCTGATCGAACGCTCGTCGGCGAGCTGGGCCCGGATCTGATCACGAATTTCCGCGACGTTGTATTCTCCGGCGTCCGTCGCGGTTACCACCTGTAGGACAGCGTACTTGGGTTGTCCGCGCGGGTTCGCGAGCTGGAACGGACTGGTAATGGTCCCTGCCTTCGCGCCAACAAGAGCTGCCTGATACGAGGCGGGAAGCGAATCACGATTGAAGGGCTGCAACACACCCTTCTCTTCAGTTGGGTCGTGGTGTTTGGCGACGAGAGAATCGTAGGAAACGCCGCGCTTCCACTGTGCCGCCACTGAGTCCGCCTCAACTTTTGCCGCAGCGACGTCGGCAGAGTCGATTACCGGAGCGATGAGAATGTGGCGAGCCTTGACTTCGGCCGACTGCACCCGGTCAACGCGGATTATATGGTAGCCGAATGGGGTCTCGATCACCGGGCTTACTTCGCCGGGCCGAAGCGCGAACATCATTGCCTCGAATTGAGGAACGAGTCCACTGCCGCGACGGTTCCATCCCAGATCGCCGCCGAGTGCTTTGGTGCCGGGATCCATCGACTCCCGCTTGGCGATCTGCTCGAAGTCTCCTCCCTTACGGATTTCTACGAGTAGCGAATCGGCCTTGGCCTTCGCCTTGGCCTTTGCCGCGGCGGACGCGTGCGGCGCGACGATGATTTGTCGGAAAGTCACCGTCGGCGGCCGCTTCTGGAGCTCGGATCGGCTCTGCTCGAACGCTGCGGTCACGTCCTGATCAGAGACGTTGACGGGCTTCGCGATCTTTTTCAGCTCGGTGAACGCCTTCTGCTGAAGATTCTGCCGCGTGTACTGCTCGATGAGGGACTTTCTGTATTCGTCCGGAGTGCCGAACCCGGCGTTGCGAAGCTCCGTGCGGTATTCCTCATCCGATTTGAATTGCGCGCGAATCGACTTGATTTGCCGATCCACGGCGGGTGTGATTTCTGATTCGGTGGCTTCGAGCTTCATCTCTTTCGCTTTCTGAACGAGGATCTCTTCGTCGATCAGCTCTCCGAGAACTGTATGGGCCAGCGCGGCTTGCTGCACCGAATCGGTAGGAATCTGGAGACCTTGCGCGCGCCGCTGATTGATCGCAGTGAGAACATCGGTCCAGAGAAGCGGCTGATCGCCGACGATCGCGACGACGCGGTCGATCGGCAGGGCCGGCGAAACGTTGCTAACCGCAGCCGCCGGTGTCTGGGCTTCCAGAGCGGCAGGCACGAGCGCGGCCACTACCATAAGGTATTTGATCATCTTTGTTCGTACCCCAACGTGCATCTGTGGTTCGGTCACTTCTTCCCGCTCGGCGGAGTAGATGAGGCGGATGGCGGTCCGGCCGGGTTGAGCGGGACGGCTGTCTGCGGCTGAGCCGCGGAGCGCGCCGAGTCGGCCGAATTGCGGATCTTCGAGGCCTGTTCGACAGCGCGGTCGAAGCCGGCATCGTTCAGCGCGAAACTGTATTTCTGCCGAAGTACGTTGGCGAGCGGAGTCGGCACCGAGACGAATGGCGCTGCCTCCTGCACCATTCTGGTGAAATAGTCATCGATGCGCCTGGCGGCCAGCTTCTCTTTATCGCCCTCACTTTTGGCGCTGTCCTGCAGCGACGGGGGAATAACTCCAAGCTGATTCCACGCCTGCTTGACCGCGTTGAGGAAGCTCGTGTGCATCTGAGTGATCTCGGCCGGATCGATCTTCACCTGTGCGCTGTCCGCCTGCTTGAGCACGAGCTCGTTGTTCGCAAATCGTCTGACCATCGCGACGATCACGGAATCAGGCGCCTGCTTGATCTGGTCGAGAATCCGCGCGTTCGGAGGCATTGTCTCCAACCAGCCGACGAGCCGCCCGGCGGTGAATTTCCCCGCCGTCGAAGTCGCGAGTACGGTGTCGTCGCGGCGATAGGCATCAGGATCATTTCCAATGGCGCGTACGGTTGCGACGGCATCCTTCTTAACTTCGATCTTGCCCGCGAGCTCGAGCCTGGCGAGGTAGGTGCTTTCCGCCACCGCGACGGTCCGGCCTTTTGAAGCGGCAAGCAGCTGGGTCTTAACCTGGTCGTAGGTCGGGCGCAGGATGATGTGATAGCCGTATTGTGTTTGAACGACTGGCGAGATCTGACCGGGCTTCAGCGCTTCGAGCGCCTTCTCGAATTCCGGCACCATCGTGCCCTTTTGGAAGATTCCAAGTGATCCACCGAGCCGCGCCGTTTGCTGGTCCTGGCTGTTCGCGGATGCCATCGCGGCAAAGTTGGTGGGCGTCACTATCGCGCGGAGCGAATCGGCCTTCTTCTTTACGGCTGCCTTTTGCGCGTCATTCATCCCCTGAGTGAACAACAGGATGTGGTTGGCGGCGAGGATGTCGCCAGCAACCCACTGACGCTGCGCCGCGGCCGTGTCTTCGACGCCCCAGTTCTTCGAGACGATGTCGTACCATTTCCGCGCCTTCAGATTCGCGATCGCCGGCCACATCGCGTCGTCGATCAGCTTAGGATCGGCGAGCGAGTCGTTGTGCGCAGCGGCGACGCCAAGCAGCTGGTAATCGACCCACACGTTGGCGATGGACTTCGCGATGTCTTTCCGGATCGGCGCGCGCGACTTGCCCAGGAGCGTGGCGAGCCTCGCGACGGACAGCTCGTTGCTGCTTGCCCGCGCAACCCAGTCCGTGTGTGCATTGAGGGCGTCTCTCAAGCCTGAGCACGCCGTCAGTGTAAAGGCCGCCGCAGCGGCGATAGCGAAAGTGCGTTTCATTTTTCCGTGGTGCGGGTTAACTGTACTCAGGTGGGACGCAGTGTGGTCAGGGCGCGGACAAGTCCATCGAGCATCTCAGCTCCTCCAAGTCGGGTGAGCTTGAGGGAAAGCGGATGCGCGCGACGCACTTCCGCCTGGAACTGTACCTCGTGGAACGCCGCCGAGATCCCCTTCATCCGGGGCACT
>JBOHTC010000245.1:0-1781 GCA_050733495.1 Gemmatimonadaceae bacterium
TCGGCACTCGGGGGACGCGGGGAGCGACGCCGTGGCGGTCGAGAGGCGGACGGTGGGAGGGGCTTGTCGGGTGGCCCCGGGAGGTTTCCCTCCCGGGGCTCCCACAGATCCGGACTTGCCCAACTCGGGCATCCGGCTCTTCGAGTCACGGGTTCACTGCACTTCGGAGTACGGAGTGCACGATTCGCGGTCGCGAAAGCGGAAACGCTTTCAGGATGGCGTTCATGCGCTCCCAGTCGAGCCCCCGGTTGTTCCGGCGGCTCAACCATTTCTTCCAGATGCGTTTCACCTCATCGAAGTACCGCGAGAGCGACGGGAAGTTCCCGGTTACGCCGTAGTAGGCGTAGTGCCCCTGCATCTTTCGATTCAGTGCAACGCGCTGCTCTTTCACCGCGTCGTGCCGATGCTCTCGGCTCCACGTATCGACGCGGCGCAGACTCCGACGAAGGCGGTCCCTCGCCGTCTTCTGCATCACGACCCACCGGCCCTTCCTGGACCGTCCCCAGTAGAGCGTGAAACCCAACAGGTCGAAGCTTCGACCTCGCTGCGTTTCTGTCTCTGGTGACGGTGGACCCGACGGCGGCGGTGCAAAGCGCACCAGCCGCGTCTTGTCCGGGTGAAGGCGCAGTCCGTACTTGCCGAATCGCTTCGGTAGCACTTCCTGCACTCGGCGAGCGTCCTCCTCCGACTCGAACACCATCACGAAGTCGTCAGCGAATCGCGTCAGGTAAGCTCGGCCTCTCAGCCGTGGCTTCACCTCGTTCGTAAACCACTGGTCGAGCACCTCGTGCAGGTACACGTTCGAGAGTATCGGTGAGATGACTCCGCCTTGCGGCACTCCGGATTCCGGACGGTAGACATGTCCTTCCTCCATCACACCCGCCTTCAACCACTTGCCGATGAGGCGCAAGAGCACTCCGTCCTGCACCCGCTGGTGAAGTATCTCTCGCATCTGGGCCAGGTCGACGGATCCGAAGAAGTCTTCGATGTCCGCCTCCAGCACCCAGCAGCTCCCGAGATCCATCGCCTGCTTCCATACGGCTCGCAGTGCCTGATGCGCCGAGCGCCGCGGTCGGAAGCCGTACGAGCAATCCAGAAAGTCTTGCTCGTACACTGCCTCCAGCACCATGGCGACCGCTCGCTGAAGCACCTTGTCCTCGAATGCAGGGATCCCGATGGGGCGCATCTTCTTGCCGTCCCCCTTCGGGATGTACGCACGTCGCACCGGCGGCGCGCGGTAGCGGTCGCCAGACTTGGCTCGGTCGAGCAGCGTCTGGAGATTCTCCTCCAGATCCGCCGCGTACTCCGCCGCTGTCTGACCATCCACTCCCGCGGCACCGTCTTTGCGGGTGCGCCGGTAGGCCTCGTAGAGCCAAGCACGATCGATGTGATGCGCGAGCGTGGTCAACACCACGCCCGGCATCTGCTTCGCCAGCTTCGCTATCCGTTCGAGTTTCGTTGAGACTGTCTCGGAGCTGGATCTCTCCGTCATCTTTCCTCCATACGGTTCCGTGACTCGGCACCCCCTTCCCTCCGCAGGGTCGCTCGGGCGGCTGTCCCTGCTTCGTCGGTACTACGAGGTGCTCCGACTCCCCGTCGTCCATCCCGCTTCGCTTCGATTGTCTCTTGTATCCGCTGCACAGACCCCGTCTTCCAGGCGTAGTCGGCGAGGCGCAGGCTGTCGTGGATGGCAGACCGAGCTACGTGGGCGAAGCGGGTGGCGGCGTGGCGCGCGAGCGGGCAGTCGGCGACGAAGTTCTGCGAAGGGCGTGATTTCGCGG
>JBOHTC010000246.1:0-10696 GCA_050733495.1 Gemmatimonadaceae bacterium
GCGGGAAGCGGGAAACAGAACTGCCCGCCCAACGCATCCCTCAGTCTCGCCTCTCGCCTCTCGCCTCCCGCCTCCCGCTTCCCGCTGCCCGCCTCCCGCGTCCCGCCCACCGCTTCCCGCCTCCCGCTTCCCGCCTCCCGCTTCCCGCTTCCCGCATCGGCGCGATTGGTGCAGCAACTTTTCCCGCGATGCGCACACGCGAATGTCTCGGGGTGGGAATCCTCTCGCTCTCACTCCTTGCCTGCGAAAGGCTGAGCCGCTCCACACCAGCAGATACCCTTGCCATCGCCACGGACAGCGCGCGGGGACCACATCAAACCAGACAGGGCCGTAAATCAATGCCACTCAGAATCTCTTCAACCGCGTTCGGCCCCAACGGACCGATACCATCCAAGTACACTTGCGAAGGAGCCGATACGTCTCCGCCGCTCGAATGGTCGGGTGCTCCTGACGGAACGCGCAGCTTTGCCCTCATCGTCGACGATCCGGATGCGCCCGATCCAGCGAAGCCAAAGATGGTGTACGTCCACTGGGTGATCTACAACATTCCCTCATCCAAGACGAAGCTTGCGGAGAACGCGGCGAAGACCGGATTGCCGGAGGGCGCGCTGCAGGGAATCAACGATTGGAAGAAGCCGACGTGGGGAGGCCCCTGTCCACCGATCGGACGGCACCGGTACTTCTTCAAACTATACGCGCTGGATACTCAGCTGAGTCTGAGTAATCCAAGCAAGACGCAGCTAGAGAAAGCGATGCTGGGTCACACGCTGGGCAATGCCGAAATCATCGGCACTTACCAGAAATCGAAACCCTAGGATTCGTGCTTGAAGGCGAGGGCAGACGCTGCACAGGACGTCGAAGGAACTTCGCTTCATTACATCCTCCGGCCGACGATCGACATCGCGGGCGGATTCGCCGCTGCGGCAAAAGCCGCCGGGCTCGGCAACAACTTCGATCCTTTTGCCAGCGAGATGAATTTCTTTCTTGGCGGAATGCTGATGGAAGACGTGGGCGTGACTGCCTATCACGGGGCTGTGGCCGTCCTCCGGAGCAGATCGAATCAGGATGTAGCGGCGGGCATACTCGGCGTGGAAGCGTATCACATGGGCATGGCGCGATCGACGCTGTATCGAATGGGCACTGCAGCGCGGAAGGCCGCGAATGCGATTTCCAATGCTCGCGACAGTCTTGACGGTCCAACGGACCTTGACCAGGGAATTGTCCTCAATGGACATTCCAACTTCGTCCCTCGCGACGCCGACGCCAAAGTTTTCAGTCGGACGCCGCAACAGGTCCTCAACATTGTGTACCTCAAAGCGGGATCGGGCGTGTCGGGTGGCGGAATTTTCCCCAATGGGATGAACGGGACAATTCGCACGACCTGACACAACACGCTTCAAAGACAAGAGCTGGCGGCGGCCGACAGATGCTCTGGTGTCGAGCTGCCGCCACCCCGATTACTACCGCATTACCTTCCGTCCTGGCCTTTCGTGTGCGACGACATCACGATGCCTCACCGGCAAGTTCATCACAGTCCCGTCGCATGTGCTCGTCGTGCAGCGTGCGTCTCACTGAGTAAAGTCGAACGCTCCGCTCATGTCGTTCGCCTTCGCATCCCGCGCGGTCAACGGCTTGAGTTCCCACCGATGCTCGATCAGCGCGAGAATCGAGCTCGTGTCATAAAATGTATGATCGACGTACCCGTGCTTCGCGAACGGCGAAATCACCAGTGCCGGTACCCTTGAGCCCGGTCCCCATTTGTCGACTACCGGCGGCGCGACGTGGTCCCAGAATCCGCCATTCTCGTCATAGGTAATTATCACGGCCATGCTGTTCCACTGAGGACTCGAGCGCAGAATGTTGAGCAGCTCCTCCGCGTGATCCTCGCTGCTCCGGACGTTCGCGTAGCCCGGATGCTCGTTCAACTCGCCGAGTGGCTTGACGAATGAGACAGCAGGAAGGGTCCCGGCGTGGGCCGCCGCGATGAAATCACCTTCGTCCTTGAGATGCTCCTCTCTTCCGGGAGTTCCGTCGGCGTAATTCGCGAAGTACGCGAACGGCTGATGATGGTATTGGAATAGCCGGTCAGGACGTCCCGCGATTGCATCGTCCCAACCTCCGGAGTACCACGCCCACGAGATGTGCTTCTCCGACAGCCGATCACCAATGGTCGCGAAGGTCTGGTTCGGCACCAGCGCTTCAGTCGGCATTCCGCGCGGATGTGGACTGTTTACTGTGAACATCGTGTTGACCACGTAGCCGTCGGGCGTGACGTCGCCGTCTCGCAGGCGGTTACCGTGCTCATCCAGTCTGGCTCGGAATCGCTCCGGAGCATTCGGAAAAAGGGGGGCGCGCGTCGAGATGAAGTAGATGTGATTGAGGAACGACCCGCCGAATGCCGCATGAAAGAAATTGTCGCAGAGGGTGTTCCTCTGCGCTTCGATGACGAGCGGAAGATCGGCGGTGTGGTAATAGCCCATCACCAGCCCCTTCGCATCACTGATCGCGGCGAACTTGTCCATTTTCCCGGCGTCGATTTGCTCCTGCTCCTGGTAATAGCGATGGACGAGGTCAGGAGTCTTTGCGTTCATAGGAACGTATTTCTCGATGCTGAACGGCTTGTTGGGTAGATCGTCAGGGAACGCACCGCCGGGCGGCGTCGGCAGAAACTTGAACGGATCTCCGTGCAGGTCCACCTGCGTCGCCGTCGCCGCAGAATTCGAGAGACCGTTCGCTCCGTCAAACTCACCATACAGATCGTCGAAGCTGTGGTTCTCGAGGTAGATCACGACGACGTACTGCAGCTTGGCAGGAATCGACTGTCCTGCAGCAGCGTGTGAAAAGCAACCGGTGAGGGCGAAGATTACACAGGCTGCGATGGGTCCGGCGACGAAACTGGCTCTACTATAGGATCGCATAGTTTTTTTGTTCGAGGATCGCATGGTTTTCATATTCGACATGACGCTTTTTTATGGCAAGGATCGGACGATGACCAGTGCGACGGGCGACCCCCGCGAGTCACTGGGTGTCGCAACCTACCCGACTCTCCCTCCCGTGCCCGCGTCGAAGAAATGCGCCTTCTCCATGTCGAATGCCAGAACGATCCTGGAACCAATGGCTGGCAATGCTGTTGGCGATACTCTCGCTGTCACGTCGTGCTTGCCCGCGCTCGCGTAGATGAACGTCTCGTTACCGAGTGATTCGACCAGATCCAGACGTGCGGTCAGGGTAAGGACGGACGATACCGCGCCCGTCGAAACTGAGACATCTTCCGGGCGAATCCCCATCGTGATCGCGCGACCTTTCACAATTCCGAGCTTCGCTGCAACTGCCTGCGGCAGATTGATCGTCCAGTCCCCGCCGTCAGCGACGAACCGCGATGGTCCACCGCCCTCGACGATTCCGTCCACGAAGTTCATCGCCGGATTTCCGATGAATCCCGCCACGAACCTATTCTGCGGCCGCTGGTAAAGATTGAGCGGGGTGTCGATCTGCATCACGTGACCCTTGTTCATCACGACGATTCTGTCACCAAGAGTCATCGCCTCCACCTGATCGTGTGTGACGTAGATCATCGTCACCTTCAGCTCCTGGTGCAGCCGCGCGATCTCACGGCGCATCGAGACGCGCATTTGTGCGTCGAGGTTCGATAGCGGCTCATCAAAGAGAAACACCTGCGGCTGCCGAACGATCGCACGTCCCAGCGCCACCCGCTGCCGTTGGCCGCCTGACAATTGCCTTGGCTTTCTCTCCAGATATTCGCCGAGTCCAAGCGTCGCCGCCGCCGATTCAACTCTGCTGGCAATTTCGGTGGCCGGCATACTCCTCAACTTCAGCGCAAAGCCCAGGTTTTCCCTGACCGTCATGTGCGGATACAAAGCGTAATTCTGGAAAACCATCGCGATGTCGCGCGCCTTGGGGGGCACCTCGTTGACCACGCGATCGCCGATTGTCACCGTTCCCGCACTGATGGACTCGAGCCCGGCGATCATCCTCAGTGTCGTGCTCTTACCGCATCCGGACGGACCGACAAGAACGACGAATTCGCCATCGTGAACATCGACCGTGACATCGTGGACCGCTACCTGCTCCACCCCTTCGTGGTAAATTTTTCTGACGCCACTGAGTTTTACGCCTGCCATGCAGCCCCACCGTCATTCAATGTTGTCAGATTACGCCGGTATGAAAGCTCAGAGCTCCGGCTGCATTTGCTCGGAGCTCCCTGCTTCAGTTTTGTGGATGCGCGGTTGCGTCCGTCTCCCAGCGCCGAAGCGTGAGAATGTCTGACCCCTACGAATTCCCCAAGATTTTTCTCTGGGGCGCAGCTACGTCCGCGTACCAGATCGAAGGATCTCCCACCGCTGATGGCGCGGGTCGCAGCATCTGGCATCGCTTCTCCCACACGCCCGACAATACGCATCTGAACCAGACCGGCGACGTCGCCTCCGACCATTATCGACGCTACAAAGACGATATCGCGCTGATGACCGAGCTCGGGTTGAATGCCTACAGATTCAGCATCGCGTGGGGCCGCATCCTTCCGGAAGGAACTGGACGCGTCAACGCCAAGGGAATCGACTTCTACTCGCGCCTCGTCGACGAGCTGCTGAAAAAAGGGATCAAGCCAAGCGCGACGCTTTATCACTGGGACCTGCCGGAATTTCTCGACGACCGCGGCGGCTGGCTCAATCGCGACATCGCCGACTGGTTTTGCGAATATGCCGCTACAATGTTCGACGCCCTTGGCGATCGTGTAGACATGTGGTCGACGCTCAACGAGCCGTGGGTCGTGACCGACGGTGGATATTTGTTCGGCGTGATGGCTCCGGGCCATGCGAATCTCTTCGAAGCACCGATCGCGACGCATAATCTCCTGCGCGCCCACGGAATGGCGGTCGAGCGTTTCCGCGCCTCGACCGCATCGAAGAAAGGGAAAATCGGAATCGTCGTAAACCTCGAGCCCAAGTACCCCGCGTCGAATTCGGCCGAGGATCTGGACGCGATCCGGAGAACCGACGCGTACATGAATCGGCAGTACCTCGACCCGATTTTCCTGGGCAGTTATCCGAAGGAAATGCGGGAGATTTTCGGCGAAGCGTGGCCCGACCACTCCGACGAAGACATGCGCCAGATCGAGCAGCCGATCGATTTCCTCGGAATCAACTACTACACGCGGCGAGTGGAGCGCTACGATGCGGAGCGACTCCCGCTCAAGGTGAAGCCGGTTCCGCAACTTGAAAGCACGACGACCGATACGCATTGGGAAGTCTATCCCGAAGCGCTGACGAAGATCCTGCTCTGGGCAAAAGATCGCTACGGAAAAATGCCGCTGTACATCACGGAGAACGGTGCCGCGTTCTACGATCCGCCGCACGCGATCGACGGCAAGATCGAGGACCCATTGCGAGTCGAGTACTACAGACAACATCTGCGAGCTGCCCACAACGCGATAAAGCAGGGTGTAGACCTCCGCGGATACTTCGCGTGGTCCTTGCTCGACAACTACGAATGGGCGCACGGCTACTCGAAGCGCTTCGGCCTGATCCACGTGGATTATTCGACGCAACTGCGCACGATCAAGTCGAGCGGCCGCTACTACTCGCGCGTTATCCGCTCGAACGGAGAGAGACTCGCGGAGTAAGCGCGGCCACGGATTCGTGTGCGGACACAGATCTGTGTTGGGAGGTGAGGGTATCCCCACAGGCGCTTTCCAAAGCGAACGCGAGGAGAAGACCCGCGACCGAGCAGAGCGAGGGAGCGCAGTTAGGGGCTTCGACCAAGTGAGCGCGGGTGCCCGCGTTAGCGGGCAGGGTCCGAAGGGGATACCCTCGCCTCCCACAGACAGAGATCTATAGGAAACGAAAAAAGGACGCGAGCTCATCGCGGATACCGGATCGTAACGATCGCCGGAAGCTTACGCACGCGGATCTCGGAGCCCCTGACGCCAGTCGGAACACCGTCGACCAGAGCGGACAAGATCGGCTGCTCGAGCGGACTAAAGACCACGATTCCACCCGGCGGCATCTTGAGGCCCGCCCGCAAATTCAGTGTGACCGTCGGCCCGCTCGACCGGATGTCGTAGCTCAAAGGCCCGTACATCGTACTCAGATTCGTGACGCGCACTCCCGGATCCTGCTTGACCCACTCGTCCTTGACCCCCGCCGCGATCACTAGCGAGCTATCGCTCTCGCGCTCGTACGCGAACATGTCGAGAAAGCTCCGGATATAATCGCTGCCCACCCAGGTGTGCGGCATGTCGCCGATGAATTTTGGCGTTTTCGGATCGTGGTACACGACCTCCGCCCATTGACGCCACTCGGCGGGGCGCTGCCCGGTGAAAAAGAAATCCAGCAACTGGTGCGCTTTCGCGCGCTGGCCGAGCTCGACCATCGTTCCGACCGTACGCAGCTCGTACGGCGTGTAGGCGTCCCACGGTTTTATTCCCGCCGCCCTGTCGCGCGCTCCGACGAAATATTTCTCGAACGTCCGCATTAGTAGCGGCCCCGGAAGACGTCCCGCTTCTCCCACCGGCGAAACAGCTATCGTCGTCGACGTCGGGTCGAAATCGGCGAGCTCCACCGAGCCGGGGATGTAGTCGATGTGACGCGTAATCACCACTTGTCGGATCGACTCGAAGAGATTCGCCCTGAAGGTGTTTCGTATCTGGGCGAATTTCGCCGCCTCGGGCTTGCCCAACTCCTTCGCGATGAAGGCGGCGTCCTTGAATCCCCGGAGCGCAAAGAAATCGTCCCAATACGAATGGACGGGTTTCGCACTGTAGCCCTCGTGCGATATGGATTCCGGCAGCAGGCCATAAAAAGGCTTGTTAGCGCCTACCCTGTACTGCTGCGTCATCCTTTCGTGGCGAAGCGAATCCATGTAGGTCACCGCCGCCGCCACGTGCGGCCACATCTTCTCCAGCTCCGCCTTGTCGCCGGTATGGCGATAGTACTCGGCCACCAGATAAATGAACTCGCCGTGACTGTCGTTCTCGGGCACCGGAGTCGCGCCGTGTTCATCGACGCAGCAGGGGATCTTTCCGTTTTCGTACTGATACTGGGCGAACCAATCGATGAAATCCTTGACGTCCGAAGCGTGGCCAAGTCGGAGGAGCGCTGTCGATGTCAGCGAGCCATCGCGAATCCAGGAGCGCGAATAAGAGCGCGAGCCGGGCTGGATCGCGGGACCGTCGCGATTGATGAGGATGTCCGCGAGTTGGGTGCGCATCGTTTCTGTGTATCGCGATGCAGAGGGCGGCAGCGTGATGCTCACCCGACCGAGCTTCTCTCGCCACTCGGATTGCATTTTGTCGAGCTGGGCAGAAACGAGACGCTCGCCCTGCCCCGCGAGAAGTGTACCTCCCGACGCGACATTGAGATCGCCGCCGTGCAGCGGGACCGCGATGTCGATCGGGCTCGCTGTCGCTCGCGGCCCCAGCTCGAGCTGGTACGCGAAAGCACCGGAGGCATGACCGGTCGAATCGATGACAGTCGTGTTCGTCGGCAGACGGCCGGTGCGCAGCCAGTCCACAATATTCCCGTCGTCGAACTTCTCGGCGCCAAATCCGCTTGGCGACGCGAGTGGATGGACGAATTTGTTGCCCGTCACTCGCACGGCGGCGCCTTGGGGAAGAATCGTATCGATCCTCGCGACTCCGCCGGGCAAATTCAGGAACTGCCATGGTGGGTTCACCTGGAACGGCCTGAGCGCAAGAAACAGGGTCAGCTTCCTGTACTTCCGCGAGTTATTGGTGACGCGGTATCGCACGTAAAGCACCGATGAATCGACGGGCCCGGCGGCAAATGGGCTGATCGAGAGCCCGATGTCACCGGCCGTCCAGTTCACACGCGGCAGCGGCAGCGATTCCGGATCACCCGCGACCGAAGTCTTCGCGTCGTTCCAGGTAACCAGCTTTCCGTCGACGAAAAGAAACGGCTCGATTGAAAACTGCCCGCGACCGACTTCGACCTGACCCTCTTCGTTGATGAGAGCCTCAGCGCTGTCGCGATCTACTCCGACAACCGTCCAGTACGATTGCTCGCCCACGAACGGACGCGGATAATTACCGCGCGGCGCGTCCTTCGCGATCGCGGTGAAGAAATCGTTTTCGGTTGTCGCCCAGTCGATCGGCTTGACGCCGATCTCGCGCACTCCGTAGCCGTTTCGCCCCTCCGGAGACTTGAGAACGATGCGAACGAAGCGTTCGTCGCTCTCGGGCAGGTAGAGGTAGTCGCGCGCGGCAAGAGAAGCCGCGGCGCCGGCCCCCGTCGCAGGCGGCGAGATCGCGGAGCGATTTACAGTATAGAGCGTTTCCCAAGCCTGACCGTGTTTGGATCCCCGGACTTCGTACGAGCTCGCGCGTCTGCCCGGCTCCCAGTCGATCACAACTCCACTGAACTCTCGGCGCTTCTGGAAATCAATGTCGATCGAATCAGCGGCGGCCGACGGGGTTGCGTTCGCTGCCGAGACCGCGGCTCTCATCGGCCCGCTTCGCCAGGCCGTCGCGGCGTTCGCGTCGATCGCTCGCCCGATGTCGTAGCCCTCCGCCTGGGACGAAGCGGTTACGCGCGGAATTCCGTTGTACGTCGTATTCGGATCGAGTGTGTTAATGGCGAGATCGTCGAGCCAGACGCTTCCCTTTCCCCCCGAGCCAGCAGTGATGGCGAACTCGATCGCCGCGAAGCGCGTGAGATTCCTGTCGGCCGTCGGTCCCCAGGCGAACGAGATCTGCCGCTTCTTGCGCGTGACCGTCTTCCACGTTTTTGGAAAGACGAAATTCGTATTGTTGGACCACCAGACGTTGTCGCCGGTGGAGTCGATCAGCTTGAATTCGAGCGTATTCGACGGCGCGTCGCCTTTTATGGCGAAGGAGAACTCGTAGTTCTGTGGCAGGACGAGATTGAGCGCCCGATGGACAACCGCGTATCCGCCGTGGCCGTGGAAGTCGAAGTCGATGCGCATCGCTCCCGCGTGCAATCCGCTCGAATCCGGATGAATCGACATCTCGACGCCTTCCGCCGGCGCCGCAGTCCATTGGGACACGGAGTCAAACGAGTCCAATACTATAGTAGGGACGGCTGTTTGCGCTCCGACTGTCGGCGCCGCTGTTTGCGCTCTAACACGCAAGGGACCGCTGCCGGCCACCAACAGAATGATCGAAAAACAAATAACCCTACTCTTCACAGATTCCCTCTCGCATTTCGGTTTTCACAAACGCCCGGCTAAAAGGAACGCCAGCATCAAACGAAACTCGGTATGACGGAACGCCGCTAAACCAAACGCCGCGGCCCTTATCCCTTGACGCTCCCCGCCATTACACCTTGGATGTAGTACCGCTGCAGAAACAGAAAGACGGCGAGCACAGGAATCACCGTCAGAACCGATCCAGCCATCATCAGCTCGGTGTCCATCACGTGCTCGCCTGAAAGATTCGCGAGCGCCACCGGCAGCGTATAATGCGCCTCGTCGCTCAACACTATCAACGGCCACATGAAGTCGTTCCACGTCGCGAGAAACGTCCAGATTGCGAGCGTCGCGAGAATCGGAAGAATACCGGGCACAACGACCTCCCAGTAGATGCGGAGCTCCGACGCGCCGTCGATGCGCGCGGCGTCAAGCATGTCGTCGGGAATCGACAACGCATACTGCCGGATAAGGAATATTCCGAAGATGCTCGCCATCCCCGGAATGATCACGCCCCAGTAAGTGTTGATGAGATGGAGGTTCTTCATCAGGAGAAACAGCGGTAGCATCGCGACTTGCACGGGCAAAACGAGGCCGAGCGACAGGATTCGGAAGGCTCGGTCGCGTCCGCGAAATCTGAGCTTCGCGAATGCGTATCCCGCCATCGAGTTGATGACGAGTGACACGCCAGTGACGATGACGGCGATGAGCGCGCTATTGAACAGGTACCGTCCGAGATTCAGCCTTGTGAACAGCTCGCCGTAATGGGCGAACGTCACCCTGCTCGGCAGGAAGTGTGGCGGGTAGGTGCTGGCCTCACCTGTGGGCATCACTGATGCCGATACCATCCACAGCAGCGGCAGAAGGGCGATGACTGCGCCGATGACGAGAAGAGTGTAAAGAATCACCAACGAAACGCGTCGTCGAGTCAGCTCAGATCCGCTTCGTGCACGATTGACGACCGGTTCATCGATAATGCGCGTCGCCATCAGGTTCTATCCTTTTGCAAACGGAATTGCAGTAGCGTCGCAATCAGGATGACGACGAACAACACGAACGCGATCGAAGCGGCGTATCCCATCCTCCACCAGCGGAACCCTTCCTCGTACATCATCAGCACCACGCTCGTCGTGCTGCGCAGTGGTCCGCCCTGTGTCATCACGTACGGCTCGGAGAACAGCTGGAAGTAACCGATCATCGTGATGACGCCAACGAAGAGCAGCGTCGGTCCGAGGAGCGGCAACGTAACGTTGAAGAATCTGCGAACAGGTCCTGCTCCATCGATCTCTGCGGCATCGTATAGGTCCTGCGGAATCGCCTGCAGTCCGGCGATGAAGATCAGCATGTTGTAGCCGAAGTTCTTCCACACCGACATGATGATGATCGCAGGCATCGCCCAGTGCGGATTGCCGAGCCAGTCTATTGGGCCAATGCCGATTTCGCCGAGGGCGTAGTTGAGGAGACCGTAGCGTGTGTGATAGAGGTAGCGCCAGACGATCGCGACGGCGACGAG
>JBOHTC010000247.1:0-4712 GCA_050733495.1 Gemmatimonadaceae bacterium
AAATCGACCACCGCGAGGCCCTTGTGCTGCTCGATCTGCAGCTCGAAATCGGAATCGGTTACTTCCAGCGCGTTCGACATTGTGTAATCTCCAAGCCACGGATGACCCGCGGAACTTCGTCGGTTAATTTCAATTGGAGCGAAGGCCCCTCATCAATTCAATTTAATGACCCCATCAACCCCGCGCGGCCCCCGGATCTCGCACATCGGCATAGCCGTGCGGGCGCTCGCGGAATCTGTTCCGTTTTTTCGTGATGTGCTCGATTTGAAGGAAGTGGCACTTGACGATTCCGATGGAGCCACGATAGTGGGGTTCAGCGCAGGCGATTCGCTCGTCGAGCTGCTCGAGGCGAGTACCACCGGCTCACCGATAGCGCGGTTCGTCGAGAAGCGCGGCCCCGGGATTCACCACATTTGCTTTGCAGTCGACGATCTCGACGAGACCCTGGACAGGTGTCGTGCGGCGGGTGTTCAGCTAATCGACGAAAAGCCGCGAGTTGGAGCGGACGGCAAGCGCATCGCGTTCATTCACCCGCGGTCGACGGGCGGGGTCCTCGTCGAGCTCTCGGACTAGTTGCGCGGGGTTCCGGGATTCCCGCAGAAATCCCTTACTGCCGCGATGTCCATGTTGTCGACGTACCAGCGTCGGCCAGGGCCTTGGATCGTGTAAAAAGTGGATTGCCGAGTGAGGGTGCCTCTTTTCAGCTCCACGCGCACCTCGCGGTGGTCGGACTGTCCGGACTGTTCGCCCAGCACCCGGTAGCTGTCGTTGTTGAAATAGCAGGCAAGAATTACCTCACGCTTTTCGAGCTCGGTTCTGTCCATCGTCTCACGCGCGGGGCCTTTGTTGGTGCCGAAAACCGTCGACATTGCCTGCAGGTCGCGGCTGCGAACCGCGACGAGAAACTGATCGACGGCGAGCTGAGGAGTAGCCGCTCCAGTTACCTGACCGTTGTTCGGAATCGTTTGGGTTGCGGTCGTACACGCGGCGAGAAAGAACAGGACAGCAACTTTTCTGAGCGACACTATAGGTTTCTCCACGAAATGAGAGCTGCGACTTAGGGACGGTGACAATGCGGGCAAAGCAACAACGCCTCCATATCAATATCGACCACGTGGCGACGCTTCGGCAGGCTCGAGGCGGACGTCAACCTGATCCGGTCGAGGCGGCAATCTTATGCGAGAAAGCGGGCGCCGATGGAATTACGGCGCATCTCAGGGAAGACAGGCGGCACATTCAGGACGCCGATATCGAAAACCTCAAGCGTACCGTCAGGACCTACTTCAATCTCGAGATGGCCTGCGTGGCCGAGATGCTGGAAATTGCGCGCAGGATCAGGCCCGAGCAGGTGACGCTGGTGCCCGAGCGCCGCCAGGAGGTCACGACTGAAGGCGGGCTCGACATCACGAGCGAGCCAGCGCGGGTTCAGAATGCAATCGACGCTTTGTCCGACGCCGGGATACGCGTGAGCCTGTTCATCGATCCCACGCGCACGGCAATCGAACAATCGAAGCGGCTCGGTGTTCCGGCCATCGAGCTGCACACCGGGAGCTACTCGCATGACCCGGACTCGCTCGCAACGCTCGATGCGCTGCGCGATTCCGCTCGTCGCGCGTCGGATCTCGGCATCGCAGTCCACGCGGGGCACGGACTCGATCTTCGGAACGTGGGCCCGGTCGCGGCGATTCCAGAGATCGAGGAGCTCAACATCGGCCACTCCATAGTCAGCCGGGCGGTTTTCGTCGGGCTCGAGCAGGCGGTGAAAGAAATGCACGAAGCGATGCGCGCTGCTCGGTCGTCATAGTGAAAGCGAATGCTTTGACCACAACCCCCGGACGGGCGACATTTCCGGCCGTGATCTGGAGAAAGTCCGAATGACGACGCCCGGCCGGCTGCTTGATTTCTTCACACTCGAGGCGAGTGAGTACCTCACACGCCTCGAGTCGCTCGCGACGCAGCAGGGATTTCAGCCGTCGGACGCCCTGCAGCTCGCCGCCGCTGCGCGCGGATTGCGCGGCAGCGCGACGATGGCGAAAGCGGGAGGCGTGTCGACTCTCGCAAATGTCGTGGAGCGCGTTGCCGGCAGAGTGGTACAGGGTGGAATCGCATGGGAGCCCGAGCTCCAGCGTGCGGTGATTGGCGCGATAGAGGACCTGAAGCTGGTCGTGCGCTCGGTCCGCAACTGGGGCGCTGAGCAGGACGCGCGTGTCGCGGAGAGCTTGAGCCGCCTCGCGCGCTATGCGCCCCCGAGGGAGGAGCCCAGGAGCGATCTCATCGTGCCCATAACGCAGCTTTTTTACAACGACGACGGGCAACACGTCGTTCACGTCGCGCCGAATCCCAAAACACACTATGAGCAGCAGCTGAGGGAAACCGGAAAGATCGGCGCGGGCACGCTCTCCCCCGAAGTGAAACGGATTCCAACGCCTGCGCAGCAGGCCGCGGCCAGGGCGAAGACTCCCCCACGCGGCCAGGAGCTGCGCGACGTTCTCAATTCGAGCCTTGCGACCATGCGGTCGCTCGAGACCCGAAACTCAGGACCCCAGCAACCGGTGGGCGAGCTCGTTCCCATCCAGGATCTCCTTTACAAAGGCCAGCGGGCGATCGAGCGCGCCGCGGAGATTCGTCGGGCTCTCAAAAAAACCGGCAATAATCCGACGCGCGCGCTCGTCGACGAGCTCGTCGATCTGGTTGAGCTCGCGTCGACTGAGTAGACGTTGAAGTCCGGGTGGCGCGCCGCGATCGGAGGCGTGCTGAGTGCGGCGCTCATTTACTGGGCGCTGCACGGGGTATCGCCCGGGGACATAGCGCACAAGCTCTCACAGGCCGACCCGCTCCTCTTTGCTGGGGCCATCGTTTGCGCGACGGCCATTTTCGTCCTACGCGCGATTCGTTGGCAGACAATCCTCGAGCCAGTGGCGCCACGAGTATCCATCGGACCGCTATGGCGAGCGATCTGTATCGGGATGATGGTGAACAACGTCGTGCCGGCGCGCGCAGGTGAAATCGCCAGAGCCTATGCGCTGACTAGAGAGGCGCCCGTACCGTTTCCTACGGCGCTTGCGTCGCTCGTCGTGGACCGACTGTTCGACGCGATCACTCTGCTGCTCCTCGCTGCGACCGCCCTGCTCGAACCCGCTCTCTCGAGCTCCCGCGCGCTCTCCGGAAAATCTCTCGCTTCATTTGCCACCGGCGCTGGAGCGATAGTTCTGATTCTGCTCCTCGCACTCTACGCCCTCGTTTTTTTTCCGTCGCGTCTCCTTCGCCTGTATGAGCTGTTTGCCAGACGAGTATCGCCCTCGGTGGAAGAGCGCGGACGGCGCGTTCTCGAGACGTTCGTAGAGGGACTGAGTGTGTTGCGGCGGCCCAGCCGATTCGCCGCTGTATTTGGCTGGTCGATCGCACATTGGGTCCTTAACGGGGTCGGATTCTGGCTCTCATTCAAAGCCGTGGGCATCACCGCTCCCTTTTCAGCCGCGCTTTTCCTCCAGGCTTTCATAGCGCTCGGCACAGCCGTCCCCGCATTGCCCGGTTTTTTTGGAGTTTTCGAATACATGTCGGTTCGGGGTCTCGCGGCTTACGGCGTCGGACAGGAGCAGGCCGCGACCTGGGCAATTGGCTACCACTTGCTCACCTTCGTCCCGATCACACTGATCGGCGCCTACTATTTTACGCGCCTCGGCGTAAAGCTCCGCGAGCTGCAGACTCCAACAGAAGCAGGAGTATGAGCGGGAGGGCGGCGCGCACTCTCGCCCAGTCGAAAATCAATCTCGCTCTGAGAGTCTTCCGCCGGCGAGCCGACGGATATCACTCGATCGAGACCGTGTTGCTGCGTATCGAGCTCGGTGACGACGTGGAGGTGCGGACGACGCGGGGAGAGAAGTCGATTCGCTGTTTCGAGCTGCGCGACTGTCGCCCAGAGGAGAATCTGGGCTATCGAGCCGCTGACCTTTTTGCGAAGGAGACCGGATGGCCGAAAGGATTTGAGATCGAGATAATAAAAAACGTTCCGATTGGCGGCGGCCTGGGTGGCGGGAGCGCTGACGCGGCAGCAGTGCTCAGGATTCTGAACACTCTCTCGAGCGACCCGGTACCGACGGCTCGTCTTCTCGAAATGGCAGGCCAGCTCGGGTCGGACGTACCGTTTCTCGCGAGTGACAATGTCATGGCGATGTCGTGGGGCCGCGGCGAAAAAATCCTCGAGCTCAAGAAGCTTCCTCCGCGAGAAGTAGAGCTTTTCGTACCTCAGTTCGGAATCGAGACTGCGGAGGCTTACGCGCTTCTCGACGAAGTGCGCGGAGAATACGCCGGTCCCGGCCCCGAATTGACCACAGAAATGTTTCGCGACTGGGAATCCGCCGCGCACCATTCCGTGAACGATTTTGAGGCCGTGATTCGGCCTCGTCGGCGCGAGATCGATGCACTCCTCGCAAACGCGGACCGCCATGGTTCGTTTTACAGGATGAGCGGGTCGGGCTCCACGGTTTTCCGGATAAGCGGACTCGACACCGGGCTCGGAAAGTCCGAAGATGACCTGCATCCCCTGGCGATTCCGGATGGGACGAAAAGAATCTTCACGCGCACAGCGTGGAGCGTTGTCCCAGTGGAGCTTCTGGACTAGCTTTCCGTTCCCGCTGCCCCTTCGTCCAATGGCAGGACATCGGTCTTTGGATCCGGTAATGGTGGTTCGAATCCACCAGGGGCAATTGATC
>JBOHTC010000248.1:0-11283 GCA_050733495.1 Gemmatimonadaceae bacterium
ATGGAGGCCTCCGTCCGTCCCGGGTGCGGCCCGTGCGGGAGGCCGTCCGGGTGGTGGGTGATGCTGCCGTACTCGATCCCCTTCCGGCTCATGAACTCGCTCGATGCGTAGAAGAGCACCTCGTCGGAGTCCACGTTCGAGTGGTTGTACGGCGCCGGAACCGCCTCGGGGTGGAAGTCGTACGGCCGCGGGCAGAACGAGCAGATGACGAACCCGTCGCCCTGGAACGTCTGGTGCACCGGCGGCGGCTGGTGGACCCTGCCGACGATCGGCTCGAAATCGTTGATGTTGAACGCCCAGGGATAGAAGTATCCGTCCCAGCCGACGACATCGAGCGGATGGTGGTCGAGCACGATCTCATTGATGCCGTCGTACTGCTTGACGAGAATCGGGAAGTCACCCATCTCGTCGATCGGCTCGACAAACGTTGGGCGACGGATGTCGCGCTCCGAGTAAGGCGCTCCCTCTATGAGCTGGCCGAATTCGTTGCGATAGCGCTTCGGCCACCGGACATGTCCACGGCTCTCAAAAACCACGAGCTTGGGTTGATCTTTCGCGTTCAGATCGAAGCGGTAGCGATGGAGAATACCGCGATGGATTATGAGATAATCACCCTCGTGAAACGGCAGAACGCCGTAGGAGCTCTCGAGAGTTCCAGTTCCCTTGCTGACGTAAACCAGCTCGTCTGCCTGGGCGTTCTTATAAAAATGCGCGTCGTTCTCATCGGGCTCGACGTAGAGCATCGCGATGTCCTGATTGAAAAGCAGCGGCATACGATCCAGCGTTGCGCTCCCGCCTTTTTTTACGCGTGACGTCAGAAAATGTCGGTGGTGCAGCGTTTGATCCGGATCCGCCTCGAGCTTCGTCTCGCGCACTCTGCGCACGGACTTAACCGTGGTCGGTGGATAGATGTGGTAGAGAAGCGACGACGTCCCAGTGAATCCCTCGTGGCCCACCAGCTCCTCGGCGTAGAGGCCGCCTTCCGGCTTGCGAAAAGCGATGTGCCTCTTGCGGGGGATTTTTCCGAGCGTGTGATAAATCGGCATGGCTACAAATTCCCGCGAAGATCCTGTTCACGCTCCAGCGCCTCGAACAGCGCCTTGAAGTTACCCGCGCCAAAGCTCTTCGCGCCTTTGCGCTGGATGATCTCGTAGAAGAGCGTCGGCCGGTCTTCCATTGGCTTGGAGAAGATCTGGAGCAGATATCCTTCCTCGTCGCGATCGACCAAAATTCCGAGGTCGCGAATTGGCGCCAGGTCCTCGTCGATGTGCCCTACCCTCTCGATAACGGTGTCGTAGTACGCTCCGGGGACCCTCAGGAATTCGACTCCATTATCCCGGAGTTTCGTCACAGTCTCGATGATGTTGTCGGTCGCGATCGCGATGTGCTGGCAGCCCGGGCCCTGATAGAACTCGAGGTACTCGTCGATCTGCGATTTCTTCTTCCCTTTTGCGGGCTCATTCAATGGAAACTTTATCCGCCCGTTGCCGTTGGCTACCACTTTGGACATGAGGGCCGAGTACTCGGTCGAGATCGTCTTGTCGTCGAAGGAGATGAGCTGTGAGAAGCCGAGCACGTCGCCGTAGTATTTGACCCACTTGTTCATGGCGCCGAGCTCGACGTTGCCAACACAATGATCGATGTATTTGAGCCCGACGCTCTCTCCTTCGCCTCTGCCTGAAAACGGCACGAAGCCCGGCATAAAGGGACCCTTGTAGTTCTTCCGCTCCACCAGGCTGTGAATGGTCTCGCCGTAGGTGTGAATGCCGGCAATCACCACTTCCCCCTGCTCGTCGACGAGTGACTTTGGCTCGTAGGCGGCTTTCGCCCCGCGCTCCGTGGCAAGCTTGAACGCTTTTCTCGCGTCGTCGACCCAAAGCGCGATATCCTTTACGCCGTCGCCATGTTTATGGACATGGTTCGCTATCTCACTGTCCGGCCGGAGAGCTGTGGTCAGTACCAGTCTTACCTTGCCCTGCTCGAGGACGTAGCTGGCGCGGTCACGCGTTCCTGTTTCGGGACCTCGATAAGCGACGATCCGATAGCCGAAGACGTAGCGATAGAATTGTGCGGCCTGTTTCGCGTTCCCGACGTAGAACTCGATGAAATCAGTTCCGTTTATCGGGAAGGTGTCCGTTACCTGCTCAGCTGCGGTGAGTGTCGCAGTGCCCATGACTTCTCCGGATTCACTCGGTGGGTTACTAGCGGTCTTTACACGTGCGTAGTGGCTCCGTTCCACCACTAAAATGGCGCTGGCTCGACTCTTAAGTTAGCAAATTGGACGCCGGAACGGAGGTTCGGCGCCCTCACGGGAACGAGAACGGTATCTCGAACGCATCACCGGGTTTCACCGCATCCCACTTCGCGAATAGCTCCTCACGCACCTGTCTCACGCGGGCCAGATCGTCTTCGCTAAACCGTCGTTGCTGGGGAAGACCTTCCTGCCTCCCGAGCTCAGACAGCTTCTGATTGACTTCGTCCGCGAGCGCCTTCTCGCCGATGCGCCGTTCGAGATCGAAGAATCCGACAATCATTTCCGAGATGTTGGCCTCGACCGGAATCCTCCCGCGCGGCCAAGGCGTTCCGAAGTCCGAAAAATCCCAGCCCATTGCGACCAGTCCGTAGAAGCCTTGTCGGAATCCGAGCACCGTCTCCACGGCGTAGTGCGTGAGGTCGTGTCTTGGAAAGAAGGCCGCCTGGCCGCCTTCCTGGCGCTGCCACGTCGTCGTCCCATCCGCCCGCACGCAGCTCAGTGCGGTACGACCGTCCTTCGACTTCTTTATTCGGATCACCATGGGTTGAGATTCCGCCATCGCCGCTATTTAATGCAGAGTTTCGCCTTTCTCCAGCATCGCGATGAATGCCTCGATGCGCCGGGCGCGGGTCTCAGGTTTTTTCGCGGTCTGGATTCGCCAGAGAATGGCATATCTGTTCGCGGAGTTGAGAGTCGCAAAAAATTTCTTCGCGGCAGGATGTTTCTTCATCGCCTTCTCAAAATCGGGAGGAACAGTCGCTGCGCTCGGCGAATCGTAGGCTGCGTCCCAGCGTCCGTCGTCCCTCGCCCGCTCGATCTCCTTCAGTCCCGTCGGCCTCATTCTTCCGGCAGAGACCAGTGCGAGAGCCTTTTCGCGATTAATCTTCGACCAGATGCTGCGTGGCCGCCTCGGCATGAAGCGCTGGAGCCACGAAGTTTCGCTCTCGCTGCGCTTCTGGGCGTCTATCCAGCCGTAGCAGAGCGCGACCTCGAGTGCCGCCGCGTAAGTGACCGACGGCTTAGCCGCGGACTTTTTTGCGATTCTCAGCCAAACGCCCGGGGATTCGTGATGGTTCTTCTCGAGCCACAATTCCCATTCCTGTTGGCTCTTGAAGTCCTGGACCGACTCAGGGCTCACGCTTGACTTCGCGGCCACGCGCTTCCGCCAGTTTCTTTGCTATGCCGCGGTAAAACCCTGCGTCGTTGGACTTGTCTTGTTCGTCCAGACTTATCGCCGCGAGCTCCAGCGCGTAGAGAATGTTGCCGAGGTAGAGCTGGGCTATTTCGGCGACCGAGCCGTCGGTGTCAGCCATGCGTCCGAGCAGGGGGGATGGGCGTCACCTCACGATCGGTGTTTGTCGCCTCGACGGCGAGAACCCGAACCACGACTGCGGTGATGTTGTCGTTGCCACCATTCATGTTTGCTTCCTGGATCAGCGCGTCGACGATCCGCTCGGGCTTGGCGCGGGAGAGAAGCAGCTGAGAGATACGGCGGTCATCGATCATTCCGGTGAGACCGTCGCTCGCCAGAAGAAACGTATCGCCGATCCGAGCTTCACCGTCGAAGACATCCGGTTCGATGTCGTCCGCCATCCCGATGCATCGGGTGATGACATTGCTTTGTGGGTGCCGCCTTGCTTGCTCCGGGGTCAGAAGCCCGGCGTCCACCTGCTCCTGCACCAGTGAATGGTCCTTCGTCAGCTGGTCCATGTGGCCTTCGCGCACGATATAGATGCGGGAGTCCCCCACGTGCCCGACGACGTACCTGCTTTCCGAGAGCAGGAGCGCCGACACCGTGCTCCCCATCCCGAGCTTGTCTCTCTCAATGCGCGTTCGCTCGTAGACGGCACGATTGGCATCTCGGAGAGCGCGGGCGACTTTATTGTGCGCGTCTGCCGCGTCCAGGTCGTTCAGGTCCGAGAGGTCGTGGCTGACTATCTCCACGGCCATCTCGCTCGCGACTTCGCCGGCCGCGTGTCCACCCATGCCGTCCGCGACTATAAAAAGCCCGCGATAAGCGTTGGCCGACGCGTGAAGCGAGTCTTCATTACCCTTTCGAATTCGGCCGACATCAGTGCGAGCCGCAACAGCAAGATGCACTACCGGATGCTCATTGAGAGAGACAGATCGGGAGGTGAGAACCGCAAACGGAAGACCGGAGCCTTCACCTGACCCCAAACTACGGCTGAGCGAAATGAGCGGCAAGCATCACCCCGCCCGCAGCAACAGCGGCTCCGAATCGCCCGCTTGCAGTCTCCACAGATTGCTGTACAGACCACCGCGCTCGATCAGCTCTCGGTGCGTCCCTCGCTCAGCCACTTCTCCGTGATGCAGCACCAGGATCATGTCGGCATTGGCGATCGTGCTCAGGCGATGCGCCACCGCGATCGTCGTCCGCCCAGCGACGAGCACGCTTAGCGCCGCGTGAATCTCCGCCTCGATCTCGCTGTCCACCGCGCTGGTTGCTTCGTCAAGTAGCAACAGGGGCGCGTTCGCGGCGATTGCGCGCGCAAATGAGAGAAGCTGTCGCTCTCCGACGCTGATCGACGCGCCCCGCTCGCCGAGGACCTGGCCGTAGCCTTGAGGAAACGCGCGGATGATGCGGTCGGCGCCGACTTCCGCCGCCGCGCGCGCAACGTCCTCGTCACTGATCGGATTCGACAACCGGATGTTCATGGTGATGTCGCCGGCGAAGAGAAAAATGTCCTGCTGCACGTAGCCGATGAGCGAGCGGAGCTCCTCGAGCGGCATCGTCCGAATGTCCACACCGTTGATTGTGATGCGTCCTCGCTGAGGGTCGTAGAAACGCATCAGGAGATTGACGATCGTCGTCTTTCCCGCTCCAGTGTGTCCGACGAGCGCGAGGGTTTCCCCAGGCCTCGCCGTGAAGCTCACTCCCTTTAGAACCCATTCGACCGCCATTGGCGCCGCGTCGGCACCGGCGGTCTGCCTGGCCATGTGCGCGAGGTCGTAGGCGAACCACACGTCCTCGAATACAACTTCGACTCCGGAGCCTTTTGCCCGTGCTCCAACTTCGTCTACAGTATCGACGACCGTCGGCTTTGTGTCGAGCAGTGTGAAGATTCTCTCGGAGCTCGCCATCGCCGTCTGGAGAATGTTGTACTTCTCGGAAAGATCCTGGAGCGGCTGGAAGAAACGTCGCACGAGCTGGAGAAATGCGGCCACCGTTCCCACGCTCAGGAGATTCGCGTCGACACGCGCAGCGCCGGCTACAATCAGGATCGCCAGCGCGATCGAAGTCAGAAGCTCGATCGCCGGGAAGTAGAGCGCATAGACAGTGATGGATTTGAGGTTGGCGTCGAGGTGAGAGCGATTCAGCTCGTCGAAGCGCTGAGCCTCCCGCTGTTCCTGTCCGAATAGCTGGACGATGCGCATCCCGGTCAGCCGCTCCTGAAGAAACGAGTTGATCCTCGCGAGACGAGCGCGGATGTCGCGGTATGTGTTCCTCACTCCCTTTCGAAAGAGTCCCGACACCAGCACGACGAACGGAATCACCGCAAAAGACGCGATCGCCAGGCGCCAGTCCATGAGCACCATCGCCACGCTGATAGCGGCCAGCGTGAAAAGGTCGCCGAGCCCGGAGACAACCCCGGACGTGAACAGCTCGTTGAGGGTCTCGACGTCGGACGTCACGCGCGTGATCAGCCGGCCGGCAGGATTCCGATCGAAGTACGAAACCGAGAGCCGCTGCAGATGCTCGAAGATTTCCATGCGGAGATCACGCATGACTCGCTGACCGAGGAGGCTAGTCAGCCATGTCTGACCGTATGTCGTGACGAACTCTGTCAGCAGCGCCAGAAAAAACAGTGCTGTCGAGACAATCACGATGTGCAGGTTGTGTGTAGGCACCGCGACGTCGATCACGCGCCGCGTGAGAAGTGGACCGACGACCTGGATCGCACCCTCGACGCAGAGCAGCGCAAACGCGCCGTACATCAGCGAGCGGTACGGCCGCGTGTAAACGAGCAGCCGGTGCATCAGCTTGCGGTCGTACGCCTTGCCTAATACGTCGTCTTCGTGGGGATGGGAAACTGGCGCCGTCATTTTGCCGTATCCTAGCCGGGTGCCGGGCTGGACGCTACACCTTCTGCAGAGCTATGGTATATAGGTTGCACCTGTTCGCGGCACCGATGTTCCATCCTGTCGGCTGACGTACAACCATACTGGAGGGAAGATGGGAATTCTCGCATGGATCGTTCTTGGTCTGATCGCCGGTGCGATCGCCAAGGCCATCATGCCGGGTAATGATCCCGGCGGCATCATCGTTACCATGATTATCGGCATCGTCGGTGCGTTCATTGGTGGCTTCCTCGGGAACACGCTCACCGGCGTCGGACTGAATGGCTTCTCGATTCAAAGCATCATTCTGGCGGTAGTGGGTGCGCTCATCCTTCTTTGGATCTACAGGATGGCCACGCGCAATCGAACCACGACCCCGCGCGTTCCCTAACACGACACCACCAGTAAACCGGGAAAAGGTTTGCCGCTCTGGCTCTATTGGATTCTCCTCGGCCTCGTTGCGGGGACGCTGGCGAAATTTCTGGTCCCAGGGCGGGACCCTTCCGGTTGCATCATCACGATCCTGCTCGGAATCGTCGGCGCCTTCATCGGCGGATGGCTGGGAACGCGTTTCTTCGGATTTGGGCAGGTCTCGGCTGGCGTCTTTGATTTTCGATCGATCGCCATCGCCACACTCGGCGCGATAGTTCTTCTCCTCCTCGGCCGACTCGTTAGACGATTGTAGCAGAGCTCGAACGTTTCCCTTGGAGTGGCGCCGCAACTTCGGCGCATCTTCGGTGTCAGGATTAGATTTGGGATGTGAAAGAGAGCATCGTCGTCCGCGGCGCCAGACAGAATAACCTCAAGGGGTTCGACCTCGAGATTCCGAGGCGCACGGTGACGGTCGTCACCGGTCCGTCAGGCTCAGGCAAATCCTCGCTCGCCTTCGACACCATCTACGCCGAGGGACAGCGCCGGTACGTGGAATCGCTGTCGTCTTATGCGAGGCAGTTCCTTGAGCGGATGGAAAAGCCGGATGTCGATTCTGTCGAGGGACTTTCGCCCGCAGTCGCGATCGAGCAGAAGAATCCGACCAAGACGTCACGATCGACCGTAGGCACTGCGACGGAGATCTACGATTTTCTTCGACTGCTCTGGGCGCGCGTCGGCCACACATATTGCCCGACCTGCGGCCGAGAGATCAAACCCGACACGGTGCAGTCAGTGACCGATACGGTTCTCTTACTTCCGGGCGGAACGCGCTTCTACGCCACCTTTCCGTTAAGGCTCTCCAGCAAAGTCACGCATCCTGTCGTCATCGAGAACCTGCGCGCTCAGGGATTTCTCCGCGTCGCGATCGATGGTCTGGTGATGCATCTCGACGAGCTCGCCGATTCAAAGCGCGATATTACCCGTGCCCGCGAGCTTCTTGTCGTCGTCGATCGTCTCGTCATCGGGCCCGAGATGTCGGGACGGCTCAGCGATGCAGTCGGAACCGCGTTCCGCGAGGGAGAGGGCGATTGCGTGATTCTGTTGAGCGATCCTGTCGTATCTCCACTCGACGGGCAAACAGTGTCAAAGCTTCGCTTCACCGAGCGCTTCGAGTGCCCAAACGATGGAACGCTGGCTCCAGCGCCGACGCCGCAACTTTTCTCGTTCAACAATCCCCGTGGGGCGTGCAGTCAATGCAACGGGTTCGGAGCGATTCTGGAGTACGATGAGACGCTCGTCGTTCCCTACCCTTCGCGTTCGCTTCGTGATGGCGCGATCGATCCGTGGACCAAGCCGCGCTACGACAACAAACGGCGCGCGCTGGCGGAATTCGCGAAGCGTGAGCGGATTCCGATGGACAAGCCGTGGGAGCACCTCACGTCGTCCCAACGCCAGCTGCTCTTGCATTCAAAGACTCGCGGCTACAAGGGAATCTTCCCGTTTCTGCACGACCTCGAGCAGAAGCGCTACAAGCAGTACATCCGGGTCTTCCTGCGGCAGTATCAGACTGCGCAGGAGTGTCCGCGCTGCCACGGCACGAAGCTCCAGCCCGAGGCGCTGAACGTTCGCGTTGGCGGACTCAACATCGCTCAGGTCGCGGAGCTGCCCGTCGACCAGTTGGCGACGTGGCTGAACGACCTCCAGCTCAGTGCATTCGAGCTCAGGGTGGCTGAGATGATCCTCAAGGAATCGCGCAACCGCGTGACTTTCCTTCGCGACGTTGGCCTGGGATATCTCTCCATGAATCGCGCGACGCGCACCCTGTCCGGCGGGGAGGCGCAACGCATCGGTCTCGCGAATTCGCTCGGGTCGCAGCTCGTCGACACACTCTACGTTCTCGACGAGCCATCGATCGGACTTCATTCGCGCGATATGGATCGCCTGCTCAAGTTGCTGCAGCGGCTCCGCGATGCCGGCAACAGCGTGATCGTTGTCGAGCACGATCTCGCAGCGATCGAGGCCGCCGATTACATGGTGGAGCTGGGGCCGGGAAGTGGCGAGGCAGGCGGCGAAGTTGTTTTCGCTGGGCCGCTGTCACGGATCGCGGAAAGCCCTTTGACAGGACAATATGTGACCGGCGCGCGGAGCATCCCGCTGCCAAAGGATCGACGCAGACTCGGTCCGCGCTGGATCACCCTTACTGGAGCCCGCGAGCACAATCTGCAGGATGTCGACGTGCGCATCCCGCTCGGTGCGCTCACTGTAGTCACGGGAGTGTCGGGATCCGGCAAGAGCACACTCGTCCACGACGTGCTCTACCGCGCGCTCGAAACCCATCTCGTGGGCGAGCACTCGGCCAAGATCCATCTCGGTGAGAAAGTGGGCGAGTACGAGACTATCACGGGGTTCGACGCACTCGAAGATGTGGTGATGATCGATCAGAGTCCGATCGGGAAATCGCCGCGCTCGAATCCCGTGACTTACGTCAAGGCGTTCGACGAGATTCGGTGCATCTTTGCCGATACCCCGCTCGCGCGCCAACGGAAATACACGGCTGGCACATTCAGCTTCAACGTCGAGGGTGGACGCTGTCCGGGATGCGAGGGCGCGGGTGCGCTCGAGGTCGAGATGGTTTTCGTGGCCGACGTGTACGTCCCTTGCGAGGAGTGCGGCGGCAAGCGGTACAAACCAGAAGTGCTGGATGTGACGGTGCGCGGGAAAAACATCTTCGAGGTGTTGAATCTCACCGTCGACCAGGCGATTCGATTCTTTCCGCGCGAAGAAAAGCTGGGTCAGGCGCTGTGGCAGCTACAACAGGTCGGGCTCGGCTATCTCAGACTGGGACAACCGGCGACAACTCTTTCGGGCGGAGAAGCGCAGCGAATCAAGATCGCGCGCGAGCTAGCGCTTGCAGGAAAAAAATCCGGACGAAAGATGTACGTGATGGACGAGCCGACAACCGGACTCCATCTCGAAGACATCAGAAAGCTCGCCAAGGTGTTCGATCGTTTGTTGGAGCAAGGTCATACCCTGGTTCTTATCGAGCACAATCTCGACGTGATCAAGCTCGCGGACTGGATTATCGATCTCGGCCCCGAAGGCGGGATCGGTGGTGGGCGACTGGTCGCCATGGGAAGGCCCGAAGAAATCGCGCGCGTGCCGGAGTCGCACACCGGCCGGTGGCTCGCTCCTCTTCTCGAGCGTCGCGACCCGGCGAGCGATCTTTCGGCGCGACTGATGTTGGGCGAATCAGAATCGATGCGGCACCAGCTCGCACTTTAATCGAGCCGTCCGCCGCTTAGCGCGTCTCCTGCGCAAGGCGGGCGAACTTGGCGCTGAGGGCCCGCGGAGCAAAGCGATTGGCTTGCGCGACGATCTTGTTTCGGATTCCAGGAATTGCGAGGCGCTTGCCGTGCATCATCGCATCGAAGCCGTAGCGGGCGACGTCGGCCGCATCGGCAACACCAAATGTGGTGAAGAGCCGCGAGCTGGTGAGCTGCGCGACATCGGCAAATTCTGTCTGCGTCGGCCCGGGACATAGTGCGGTGACGGTCACTCCAGTGTTGCGGAGCTCCTCAGCCAGCGCCTCGGAAAAGCTTAGCACGTAGGCTTTCGTAGCGTAGTAAACCGCCATGAGCGGTCCAGGCTGGAACGCGGCCGTCGACGCGACGTTGAGCACTCGGCCGGTTCGACGCTTGATCATACCAGGGATGAAGAGTTTTGTGAGATGTGTGAGCGCCGAGATGTTCACCTGGATCATGTCGAGCTCGCGTCTAAGTTCCGTCTCTGCGAATTCGCCGCCGAGTCCGAAGCCGGCGTTGTTGATGAGGGCGTCGATCTGGATGTCTTCGTTGAGAAGGAAATCGAAGATCGTCTGCGGCGCTTCGGGGAGGCGGAGATCGGAAGCAAAGACGTGCGCTTTCACATCGAACGTTCCCTCGAGCTGTCCGGCGGCGGCCTCGAGGGTGTCCCGTTTTCGCGCGACCAATACGAGATCGAATCCGTTGCGTGCGAGAACTCTGGCGAGCTCGAGTCCAATCCCACCGGAGCCTCCAGTGACGAGCGCGGTTTGACGCTTGGTGCCGTTTCGTTTTGAGGCCATGAGAAGAACATAGCGAAAAGAAAAAACTTCGGAGTGTCGCCGGTGATGGCCGAACTGGGATCGGTTGATTACGGGCACGCCAGCGGCTAATTTTCGGAGCTATTCCCGAGTAGCTCAGGTGGTAGAGCAGGTGACTGTTAATCACCGGGTCGGGGGTTCGAGTCCCTCCTCGGGAGCTGTTTTAACATTTGTAATTGCAGCGACTTACCAAAGCGGGCACTTTCGAAGGGAAGTGTCCGCTTTGCCGCTTGCTGGACACTCGCTGGACACGCTCGCTGAATTGATAGGGAATCGACATCGCGGTGATATGAAAACGACATATCCGAACTTCGGGTTGCCAGATAGGATCATTAGCGGTTGCACGGCTGATATCCGGCCAATCAGTCAACCTAAGTCAATTCACTGAGTCGCTATGTCCGTCTTTAAAAAGCTCGGCACAACGAGTTCGGCTGAAACGCTGTTACAACCCCGGGAC
>JBOHTC010000249.1:0-1150 GCA_050733495.1 Gemmatimonadaceae bacterium
GTTGATTGCCGGACGGACGGCTGCGCCGGCCGCGACGAAAAGGACGTCGGCGTGGTTCGCTCATGCAGTTGTGGTGTGGCTGAGAAGAAAAGTGCTGCTCGAATGGCTCACGGGGACCGCGGACAGAACTCACGCGAAATCCGGAACCTTATTCTGTTTGGAATGGCGCGCCTGGCACAGCTGCGCTCGTGCAAGAATGGTACTATCGGCCGTTGCAAATGTCCAGCAACACATGAATGGTAAGATGGACAGGGCGTAATGTCCAGCGGGAATTGAGGGTGCGGAGTGAGGGCATTGATGATTGCGGACTGATCGAGGAGTGCGGACCAACTGCTATTCAGAACTGCTGACTGATTGCGGATTGGGGAACTAACTGCGAGATGCGAACTAGAGGCTGCGGACTACGGACTGCGGGCAAACTGCAACTGCGGCTAAGTCTTGACAGGTCTCGTGGTGTAGCGACACAGACAACTGCTCTTGCTCTTATGCCACGAGATCTGTCCCGGCGTTTGCAGCACAGCGAATAGCGTCGAGCGGGCCGCGCGCGTAAGCTTACTCACTCTGGCCATTCCCGTTCCACGAAACGATGACGGACACACAACACCCGACTGCGGACGAGGACCTTCGCGACCCGCTCCCCGATCTCGAGCGTGCGGTCGCAGAGCGGCCCGATGACGCCCGGGCGATCGTCGCGCTCGCGAACCACTACTGGCTGATCGGAGCTGGCCCTGAGGTCGTCGGCGATCTCGCGTCGCGCGCGATCGCCGCTGATCCCGAAAACCGTGCGGCGTGGCATCTGTGGGCGCTCGCCGAATCGAATCCGCGCGAGCGTGTTTCGCGCTGGCGGCAGGTCTCGCAGCGTTTTCCTTCGGACGATCTCGCGAAGGCAAATCTCGCCGACAACGCCGCCGCTCTCGCCGGCGCCGAGCACGATTACGATGCCGTAGATCTGGCCATAGTCACTTATGAGGATCTGCGCACGAGGGCCGAGCGTCCGGACCAGCAGAGCGCGCTGGACAAAGCGATCACGACGCTCAAGGGTTGGAAGTTTTGAGTCGCGAGCGAATCGATCTCTAGCATCCTTGGTGCGCGTTTCTTAGGCATTGTTGCGCGTGGTTGGAGAGGGGTGTCCTCTTCGGCGCTACACTCG
>JBOHTC010000250.1:0-16628 GCA_050733495.1 Gemmatimonadaceae bacterium
GAGTACGTCCAGAGCTTCGTCATACTGTCCTTCGTTATACAGCTGATGTGCTCTCTCGTCGTACTCTTCAGAACTCAAAAAAGGTGTTGGCATGACGACGCACCCTCCGAGGAGTCGAGTATAAGTCTATTGTACTCTTTAGACACAGCATTGTTCAAGGTAGTAACATCCGAAGGATCACGGCTCAGGTGACGACCGCAACTTTTTCGGAGTACCGCTGCCAACTGCCACTCTCGAGAGCCCCATCGATTTCGTGCACGGCTTCCTCGAGCTCCTCGTCCTTCGTAAAGAAGTGAGGGGCAATCCTGATACCAGCGCCGACGCGATAGTCGACAAGGATGTTCCTGGAAAGTAGATGCTGAGTGACCTCGTAGCCATGAGGCACGTTCACTGCCACGGTTCCACCTCTCCGTTTTGGGTCACGCGGAGCTTTGACTTCGTAACCTCGGGACTCCGCGAGCGAGATTAACAGCGACGTCAGACGGACGCTTTTCTCTCTGATGGCGTCGATGCCGGCGCGACGAAGGATCCGGGGACCTTCGGCCGCGGCGTAGAGCGCCGGAATCACCGGTGTGCCATTGAGCCAACGGAAGGCGCCTGTCGTGTACTCCATCGATTCCTCGAACGCGAACGGTCTCGAGTGCGCCTGCCATCCGGTTAGCGCAGGCTTGAGAGAGTCGCGCACAGCGTGGCTCACGTAGAGGAAGCATGCGCCGGGACCGCCGCAGAGCCACTTGAGGACGCCGCCGGTCAGAAAATCCGCACCGCTCCGCTTGACGTCCACCGGAATGATTCCGACTCCGTGAAAGGAGTCGAGCGAGACGAGCGCACCCATTTCGTGAGCGCGACGGCAGATTGCATCGGCATCCATCACGTAGGCGCTGCGGAAGAGGACGTGCGACACCGCGACGAGCCGCGTGCGCTCGTCGATGGCTTCGAGGAGCTTCGCTGTATCGATGGTGAGTCCGTCATCAGATCGAACGACCACGACCCTGGCGCCAAACCTCTCGGCCATCTCGGCGTAAGCGTAGCGCACCGATGGAAAATCGAGCTCCGTCATCACTATCGTGTCACGTCCCTTCGGGAAATCGACGGAGGACAGCACCGCGGTCTGCGCGATAGTAACATTGGGCATCATCACCACTTCGCCGGGACCGGCGTTGATGAGCGGGGCGATCTCGTTGCCGACGTCGACGGGCCGCTCCCACCAACCGTCAGTCCACGCCTTGACGCCAAGCTCGCCCCAATCGCGCGCGTATTCGGCGAGCTTCCCCGGAACGGTGCGCGGCATGGGCCCGAGGGAGTTGGAGACGAGGTAGCGCGTCTTCTCCAGGATCGGAAACTCCTCTCTGAACGCGAGCAGCGGGTCGCCGGCGCGCGGTCTTCCGGAGTTCACGTCCACTCGATTCTTCCCGGGCTCACTGGTCCTTTCGCGACGAATCGCGAAGGCCCTTGAATTCAGCGTCGGCGTTCCAGGTGGGCACGGTATCGGCGTTAGCGAGCTGCAAACCGAACCGGTAGACAATGTCCGCGAGCTGCACGGCGCCTCTGAGATCGAAATCGCTCCGGTATTCGTCGGAAGGTTGGTGGTAGCGGTGCGCGGTATAGTCTTCCGATTGCTGCAGTCCCCAGCCAGCTGGACGTCCCACGTAGTCGTCTCCACCTCCGATGGAAACCGACGGGATTCCAACCTTCGCAAAGGAGAAATGGTCCGAGCGGTAGAAGTGGCCCTGCTCTGGATGTGCGTCGGGAGAAATCCGGACGCCTTCCGATTTTAGCATCTGCGCGAGTGAAGGTCCGAGAGAGCTCTTGTTGTCGCCAGTGACATTCAGATCGCGGACGCGTCCGTTGAGCGGCACCACGTCCATGTTGAGGCCGGCGATGATGTTCGGCGCGGGAACCGGCGGATGCTCGGCAAAATATTCGGAGCCGAGCAGTCCCGCTTCTTCCGCGGTGACGAAGACGAAAAGCTGCGAGCGGCGCGGCTTTACACCTTCGGCGGCGGCGTGTGCAATCGTAAGCACCGAAGCGACTCCGGAACCGTTGTCGGCGGCACCGTTGTAGATGGAATCGCCGTTGACCACAGGGCCAATGCCGAAGTGATCCCAGTGCGCACTGTAGACGACGTACTGGTCGCGGAGCTTCGGATCGCTTCCGGTTACTACTCCGACGATGTTGTTGGCGGACATGTGCTGCAGGCTGTTCTTCATCGACGCGTCGATGATGATTCCCGTCGGCACCGGGCGGAAATTGCGCGACTCGGCCTGCTTGCGGAGCTGCGCCATCTTGAGCCCCGCCTGCGCGAGGAGCGCTGTCGCCGCGCTGTCGGTGATCCAGCCGCGAACTCCGATTGGCGGCGGCAGAGACGGATCGCGCGGCAACAGCCGCTGCTCGGTCGAGTTCGAGTTGACCACGACGTGCCAGGGGTAGCCGGCTCGCTCCGTAGTGTGCACGATGAGCATTCCGGCAGCGCCTCTCCGTTCGGCCTCCTCGAACTTGTACGTCCAGCGTCCGTAGTACGTCATTGCTTTTCCGCCGAACAGATTCGGTTCGCCGGCGGTGGCAGGCGGGTCGTTGACGAGAACAAGGAGGATTTTTCCGCGGACGTCGGTCCCCTTGAAGTCATCCCACTTGTACTCCGGTGCACTCACGCCGTAGCCGACGAAAATGAGCTCGCCCTGGGCTGCGCTCGTAGCGATGGCGGAGCCGGGAAATACGACGACGTCCTCGGTCGAGCGGAGATTCGCAGTGGCCTTGCCTGACGCGGTGACCCTGATCGTTGCAGGATCAGACTTCACGACATCGATTGGTACGCGCTGAAAGTAGGAGGAGTCGCCGACGGCCGGTCTGACACCGAACGATTCGAGCTCGGAAGCGATGTACTGCTCCGTCAGCTGACCGCCGCGCGTCGCCGGCGCGCGTCCCTCGAGCAAATCCGACGAGAGAAAGCGCAGGTGCGCGTCGATCTCCTGCGAAGTTATCCGGCTGACGCCGCGGTCTGCCTGTGCATAAGAGCTGGTGGCGCAAACGAGCACGAGCGTCGCCAGGAGCACGGTGGGACGGGTCATGGTTCCTTTTTCTGTGGGTGTGATGTTGTCAGTACATTATACTCTCCCGCACCTGACCTGAGCATGGCACGAGCAACACCCAGCCGACCGAAGCGAGTATCACCACCAAAGCCGAAACGCGCGCGCAAAATCGCGCTGGTGCTCGGCGGCGGTGGTCTCAAGGGATTCGCGCACATCGGGGTGATCCGAGCACTCAAGGAGCTCAAGATCGACCCGATGGTGGTAGCGGGAACGAGCATTGGAGCTCTGATCGCCGCGGCGTACGGCAACGATATGCCCGTTAGGGAAATGGAGGATCGGGCGCGCAATCTGAAGCGCCGGGATCTATTCCGGATCAATCGCATGGGAATGCTGCTGGAGCGGACGAAGTCACCATCGATCTATCTCGAGGAACCGCTGCGCAACGTGGTCGAAGGAGTGGTGCAGCAACCGAGCTTTCAAAAGCTGAAGCGACGCGTGCTGGTGAACACCGTCGACATCCAGCGCGGCTCTCAGGTGGTATGGGGTCTCCACGGCCTACGCGATGTGAGCCTGATCGACGCAGTGTATGCCTCGTGTGCGTTGCCGGGATTCTACCCGCCGGGATACGTCGGCGGACGATTATGCGTGGACGGTGGCGTGCTCGACAATCTTCCTGTCACGATAGCCGGAAGAGGAATGGATGTCGTGATTGCGGTCGACACTGGGTCGAGTGACCTCGAGCCCGAAAACGACATCGCAACCGCCGGATTCACGTCGATCTATATGCGGGCCGCCACGACGATGATGCACGCGCTACAGCTCGTTCCATTCGAGCAGTGGACCAAGCCGCCGATGATTCTCATTCGGCCGAAGGTCAACCACATCGGGTGGTTCAGCTTCTCGGAGACCAACCAGGTGCTGGAGGCCGGATACACGGCGGCGATGGATGCGCTCCAGCATTTCGAGGAGTGCTGCGAGAGTGGGACCGGTGTTTTCCCAAGACGTGCAACCGAGATTGTCGTAGATCCCGAGAAATGCATCGGCTGCGAGCTGTGCGTAGCCCTTGCGCCGAACCTGATGGCGATGGACGGACGCAGGAAAGCGTATCCAGTGACACCGATAGTGGAGTGGTCTCCCGCGGATGGCGATTTCGTGCACCACTGCCCGACTTATGCCATCGAGGCCACCCGACTCGAGCGAGGCCATCGTCGCGGGGGCAGGACGACTGTAGATCCGACGAGCGAGACCACGGAAAAGGCCGGATAACGGTCTCGTCCCGCGAGCGTGTCTCATCGCGCGGCTCCTGAGGTCCATCGCGCCGGGCTCCTGACTTCTGGCTACCGAGACGAAGTTTCATCCGGATGAGGCGGATTTTGCCGGATTAAACGGATCGACCGTAGTGGCGCTATGGCTCCTTGCGCCGGGGCTGTGATTTTTTGTTGTTTGCATTGAGAGCGCCTCTTGGCGGTTATGTGCATTGAGGCGTCTGCGTGCGGCCTCAGCGTCCAGCAATAGAGAGTCCCGCGTGGCGTTAGAGGCCAGCCCGAGCGGCAGTTCCCAAAAATGCGGCCCGCGCAGACGCGCTCTCACGCCAAGAGGAGCGATCCGTCAAATCAGCTCCCATCCGCCTCATCCGGATGAAACTTCCGTCTCGGTGGCCAGAATTCAGGAGCCCGGCGCGATGGAGCAAGGAATGCCCCGAGGATTGTGTTAGATTTCTGTTAGCCTGTCGCGACTCGATGAGCGCGGCAGTGGCTCCGCGCACCACTGGCCAGCGCAAGACGCGGCCAAGTTCGGAAAAAATACAATGACACACCCGAATACCTTCGGTAGCCGATCAACGCTGGACGTTGCGGGTCGGCAGTACACGATCTTTCGGCTGGACTCCCTCTCGAAGCTCGCGAACGGGAACGCAGACAGACTCCCCGTCAGCCTCAAGATCCTCCTCGAAAATCTCCTCAGAAACGAAGACGGCAAGTTCGTGAAAGCCGACGACATCCGCGCACTTGCGACTTGGGATGTGAAAGGCAAAATCGAAAAGGAGATCGCGTTCCGCACAGCGCGAGTGCTCCTCCAGGATTTCACGGGCGTTCCCGCAGTGGTCGATCTCGCCGCCATGCGCGATGCGCTCGCTAGGCTCGGCGGTGATCCGCGATTGATCAATCCGCTTCAGCCCGTCGATCTCGTCATAGATCATTCGGTTCAGGTCGACGAGTACGGATCCGAAGCCGCGCTTCTCATCAACGCGGATTTCGAGTTCCGCCGCAATCAGGAGCGGTACGCATTCCTCAGATGGGGACAGAAAGCGCTTCATAATTTTCGCGTGGTGCCGCCGGACACCGGTATTGTGCACCAGATCAACCTCGAGTATCTGGCCCAAGGCGTCTTCACCGAGGTGGTCGGGAAACAGACTTACGCATATCCAGACTCGCTCGTCGGCACCGACTCCCACACCACCATGATCAACGGCTTGGGCGTGCTTGGCTGGGGCGTCGGTGGAATCGAGGCAGAGGCGGCGATGTTGGGACAGCCGGTGTCGATGCTGATTCCCGAAGTCGTTGGGTTCAAGCTGCACGGCAAGCTCCCACCCGGCGCCACAGCGACGGATCTCGTGCTCACCGTCACCGAGATGCTGCGCAAGAAGAAGGTCGTCGGAAAGTTCGTGGAGTTTTTCGGCGCCGGACTCTCCAGTCTGTCATTGGCGGATCGCGCAACGATCGGAAACATGTCGCCAGAGTACGGCGCGACGATGGGATTCTTCCCCATCGACGCCGAGACGATCAAGTACCTCAGATTTACCGGCCGCGACGAGGCGCAGGTGCAGCTCGTCGAGGCGTACTGCAAGGCGCAGGGGATTTTCCGCACCGACGAGACCGCCGATCCGATCTTCACCGATTCCCTGGAGCTCGATCTTCGCACCATAGAGCCAAGTCTCGCTGGACCGAAACGCCCGCAGGACAGAGTTCCGCTCAAGCTCGCAAAGAAGATGTTCAAGGAGGCGCTCGTTGCCGATCTCGATCGCACGGGGACCGTCGCCGCGGTGGCGGCAGCAAGGCAAGCGATGCAGGTGGCCGCGTCGCCGCAGCTCTCGCCGTCGGTTGTCGCGACGGATCCGGACGAGCAGATCGGCGAGCAGACACCCGTGCCCGTCGAGATGAACGGCGAGAAGTTCTCGATCCGCCACGGCTCGGTCGTCATTGCGGCGATCACGAGCTGCACGAACACGTCCAATCCGAGCGTGATGCTCGCCGCCGGACTCCTTGCGCGGAACGCCGTCGCGAGGGGTCTCTCGACCAAACCGTGGGTGAAGACCAGTCTCGCCCCAGGATCCAAGGTGGTGACGGATTACTTCCGCGCCGCCAAAGTGATGGACGCGCTGGAGAAGCTCCGGTTCAACGTCGTCGGATTTGGGTGCACCACGTGCATCGGCAACTCCGGGCCTCTGCCCCAGCCGATCGCGGACGCCATCGAAGCCAACAAGCTCGTTGCAGCGGCGGTGCTCTCGGGAAACAGAAACTTCGAGGGACGCATCAACCCGCTCACTCGCTTCAACTATCTGGCGTCGCCCCCGCTGGTCGTCGCCTACGCGCTCGCCGGCAGGATGGACATCGATTTCAACAGCGAGCCAATCGGTGTTGGAAAGAGTGGCCCGGTCTTTCTGCGCGACATCTGGCCGGCGCCAAAGGAAGTCGAGGATGAAATCCTCCGCTCGGTGAAGGCCGAGATGTTCAAGGCGCAGTACTCGAACGTGTTTCACGGCGACGATAACTGGCGGAGCCTGCCAGAGCCGGAAGGCGATCTCTACTCGTGGGATCCTGATTCGACCTACGTCAAGAATCCGCCCTTCTTCGAAGGGATGAAGCTCGCGCCGCCGGGCGTCCACGCAATCGAAGGAGCGCGCGCGCTCGCGATGTTCGGTGACTCGATTACGACCGACCACATCTCGCCGGCCGGATCGATTCCCGCCGCGAGTCCGGCGGGCAAATGGCTCATCGAGCATGGGGTCAAGACCGCGGATTTCAACTCCTACGGGTCACGAAGGGGAAATCACGAGGTGATGATGCGTGGCACCTTCGCCAACATTCGACTCCGGAACGAGCTGGCACCCGGCACAGAGGGCGGATGGACGGCGCTTAAGCAGGGAGAAAAAGCCGTCACGATCTACGACGGGGCGATGGAATACCGGAAGAACGGCGTCCCGCTCGTGATCATCGCCGGCAAGGAATATGGCACAGGCTCATCGCGCGACTGGGCCGCTAAGGGTACGCTTCTCCTCGGAGCGCGCGCGGTTATCGCGGAATCGTTCGAGCGAATTCATCGCTCCAATCTCGTCGGCATGGGAGTGCTGCCACTCGAGTTCATGAACGGAGAGACGCGCACTACCCACGGACTCACCGGATTCGAGACATTCGACATCGAGGGCATCTCCGAGGAGATGAAGGCGCGCACGGTCGTGACGGTGCGCGCACGCTCTGCCGATGGAAAGGAGAAGACCTTCAGCGCGGTGGCGCGGATCGATACGCCCGAGGAAATGAGCTACTACCGGCACGGCGGAATACTTCAGTACGTGCTCAGGCAGCTCGTTCAGAAGGGCGGCAGCTGAAGCGGGGGGCAGCCGGCGTCGCTTCCCGCCCACCGCATCCCGCATCCCACCTAAACGGTCGGCTGACCGGCCTTCCTCTTCTTCATCGTGAATCGCGGGATGGACGCGTGGATCTGCTCGCTGAGATCGGCTTCGATCCGCTTCGGATCGAGCGGCTCCAGCATCGCCTTGAGCTCGGGGTCGTCCGCCATCACGAGGCCGAGCCGTGAGTAAAGTCCGGCGACGAGGTGGAGCGTCTTCGTGACCTCCTCCTCGATTCGAAGATTCACCTGGAGCGTCAGCTCCTCACGCAGCTCGCCGATCTTCGACTCGCGGCTCTGAGTCATCAACACGAAGATCGACAGGAAGATCGCCTCGAGCGAGACGATCGTCGTCAGCATCCCGTACGGATACGGATCGAACCGCGGCAGGGGGATCCCCGGAATGTTCCACAGGATCCATGCGATGAACGCCAGTCCGTGAATTACCAGAAAAGGGGTCGAGCTCGCGATGCCGATCATTCTGTCGGCGAGTATCTCCATGCTCGACCGATTTGCTGAGTGCTGCGCCTTGATCGCGCGAAACGCCGTGTTCAGTCCGGTACTCCGCCGCAACCGACGTTTCTCGTTGACGGTGCTGGTCGGCGTGACGTCGGGAACTGTCGTTGGGCTGGCTTCGTCTCGCTCCATGTCTCGACCTCGCGGATGTGTTAACCTAACGCAATCAGCCGGCCACTTCCTGTGCACGACGAACGCGTTAACCTTTCATCAATGTCGACTTCGCCCTCGTTCACAGTAGGAATCGTACAGGAAGCAGTCACTGCCGACGTCGACGCCAATGTCGACAACGCGATAGCACGCGTGCGCGAAGCGGCCGAACGCGGGGCGCAGATCGTCTGCCTCCAGGAGCTGTTCAACGCACCGTACTTCTGCAAATCCCAGAAGCACGAGCGCTTCGATCTGGCGGAGCCGATCCCGGGCCCGACTGTCGCGCGCATGCAGAAAGTGGCGCGGGATCTCGCGGTCGTCGTCATCGTCCCGATCTTCGAGCGACAAGCGGCTGGCGTTTACAGAAATTCCGCCGCGATCATCGACGCCGACGGCACGCTCCTCGGCGCCTATCGCAAGATGCACATTCCCGACGATCCGCTCTTCAACGAAAAGTTTTATTTCACACCCGGTGACTCCCACGTCGCCGATGACGGCGATCACAAGGGCGAAAGCGGGTTCCGCGTCTGGAAGACCCGCTACGCGAACGTCGGTGTCCTCATTTGCTGGGACCAGTGGTACCCCGAGGCGGCTCGCATCACCAGCCTGCTCGGCGCTGACATCCTTTTTTATCCGACGGCGATTGGCTGGCATCCGTCGGAGAAAAAAGAGTTCGGCGAGGCGCAGGTTGACGCGTGGCGCACAGCGCAGCGTGCTCATGCTATTGCGAACGGCGTGTACGTCGCCGCCCCAAATCGCGTAGGACACGAAGACGAGCCAGGAACCGCTGGAATTGAATTCTTCGGACACTCGTTTATCTGCGATCCGTTCGGACGGATTCTCGCCGAAGCGGGAACGGAACCGGCAGTGCTCGTAACGAAGTGCGAGACATCGCTGATCGAGAGCACGCGCCGCAACTGGCCGTTTCTCCGCGATCGCAGGATCGACGCGTACGCTCCGATCCTGCATCGGTACATCGGCTGATGCGCCGCATCGCACTCGGGGCTCTCACTTCGGTGTCTGCGAACGCCGGCAGCTTTGGCTGGGCGTCCTTTATTACGGGCATGCTCACCGGCCTTTCTTTGTGCGCCGATGCGCAAACGTCTCCCGCGGTTCATACCCTGATGCCCACGCCGACGACTGTCGCGTGGGGGTACTACGACGCGGCCGCCACGCCGGTAATGCACATCCGCTCCGGCGACGAGATAATTGTCGGAACGCTGATCACATCAACGCCCGCGCGGCTCGAGGCAGCGGGTGTGAAACCCGGGGATGTCGAGCAGTCGCTGCGCGCTATTACCAGCACCGTCACCAACAAGGGTCCTGGCGGACACATCCTGACTGGTCCGGTCTACGTCGATGGCGCTGACTCGGGCGATGTCCTGGAGGTGCGGATCGAAAAGATCGATCTCGCGATTCCCTACGCCTACAACGGCTTTGGCGTGAATCGGGGCTTTCTGCCGGAGGATTTTCCATACTCCAAGACGCGCATCATCCCGCTCGACGCCGCGCGCATGGTCGCGCATTTTGCGCCTGGAGTCGATATCCCGCTGCACCCGTTCTTCGGCAGCATTGGAGTCGCTCCTCCCGCGTCGAGGGGAAGAGTAAGCAGTGCGCCCCCCGACATCTACGCTGGCAATCTCGACAACAAGGAGCTCGTCGCGGGCACCACTCTCTACATTCCCATCCATACTCCCGGCGCACTTCTCGAGATCGGCGACGGACACGCAGGTCAGGGCAACGGCGAGGTTGACATCACCGCGCTCGAGACATCGCTGCGCGGAAGGTTCAGAGTCATCGTGCGAAAGGACATCCACTTCCCGTGGCCGCGCGCCGAGACTCCCACGCACTGGATCATGATGGGAATGGACAAGGATCTCGTGCAGGCGACGAAGATCGCCGTACGACAGGCCGTCGATTTTCTGATGACGGTGCACGGACTGTCCCACGACGACGCGTATATGCTCACGAGCGTCGCGTGCGACGTCGACATCACGGAGCTGGTGGATGGCAACGTCGGCGTCCACGTCATGATTCCAAAATCGATTTTTCCCCGGGGCGCCGGCGACCGCATGGTCCCCGTCGCGCGTTAGTGCCAAAGATGCGGAAGAGCGCCGTTCCCAGGGGGAGCGGCGCTTTGTCTATGGCGCTCTCCCTTCGGCGGAGAATGCCGGCCGAGTGGGAGAAGCACGACGCGACGTGGATTGCGTGGCCGCACCACGAGCCGGACTGGCCCGGAAAGCTCGCGCCGATTCCATGGGTGTACGCCGAGATCGTACGTGCGCTTAGCGAGTACGATCACGTCGAGATTCTCTGCCACGACGAAGCGGTCGCCGAGAACGCGCGCACTCTTCTCGGAGCGCACGGAGTGAACCCTGGCCGATTTCGGATTCACCTCGTCCGGAGCGACCGCGTTTGGCTTCGCGACTCCGCGCCCACCGGCGTGTTGCGGGCGGACGGAGTCGTCGACCTCGTCAACTGGGGCTTCAACGGTTGGGCGAAGTACGACAACTTTGGGCAAGACGCTCTAATTGGCGCTGAGATCGAGCGCATCAGCGGTCTGGCGCGCGTAATACCGAAGCGTCCCGACAACGGCGAGCGGCTCGTGCTCGAGGGCGGCGGCATCGAGGTCAATGGCGCCGGACTCATGCTGGTTACCGAAGAGTGGCTGCTCACCAACACTCAGATCCGGAATCCCGGGATGACTTCAGGCGAATACGAGCAGGTGTTCGCCGAATATCTGGGAGTGAGCGACACGATCTGGCTGGGGGAGGGCGCGGCCGGTGACGATACCCACGGCCACGTGGACGACATCGCGCGCTTCAGCTCGCGCGACACAGTTATCGTCGCTTACGAGCAGGATCCGTCCGACGAGAACCACGCCCGCTCAGCGGATAATCTCCGCCGGCTCCAGCTCGCCGGGGAAAAGCATCGGTTGCGGATCGTGAACATTCCATTCCCGCGCGCGGTAATCATGAATGGAGAACGATTGCCGGCGAGCTACGCCAATTTCTATGTCGCCAATGGCGTCGTTCTTGTACCTACTTTCAACGACCCGGCAGACCGCGTGGCGCTGAACGGAATTGCTGAAGCCTTTCCGCGCTACACGGTAATCGGTATACACGCGGTGGATCTGGTCTGGGGACTAGGGACGATTCACTGCCTCACCCAGCAGCAGCCGTCCGCCGCGAAAAGAGGGGCGAAGAAATGAAGATCACTCTCACGGGGGAGGAATCCCTCTCGATCGAAGCGACTGCGAGCCAGTTGACGATCGAGGCACCGAGCGCTGACTTCCAGTATTCGCCTTTTCACATGCTGGCAAGCGCGCTCGGCATGTGCACTTTCTCGGTGCTTCAGAGCTGGGCATCTAACAAGAATCTCATCGCGGACGATCTAAAGATCGGCGTGAGCTGGAAATTCGTGGAAGGGCAGCACCGCGTCGGGTCGATGAAGGTCAGGCTCGCGTGGCCAAGCCTCTCTCCCGAGCTTTGGCCACGGGCAGTGCGAGCTGCCGGCCTGTGCGGCGTGCATCAGACCCTCACGCACCCGATTCAGATCGCGATCGACGCGCCCGGCGCGCAATCTCCGGCCATGGAAGCGTCGGCGTGACCGTTCCAGTAGTCCGATTCACGGTTGCCGGAGAAGAGAAGCACGAGCCTGTCGCTCCAACCATCGGGGAGCGGGGCCGCCGCTATACGGTCATCTATGACGGTCACTGCAAGGTGTGCGGCAAGATGGTCAGGATGCTGACCAGGTGGGACCGGCACCACGACCTCGAGATTATCCCGTCGCAGGCACCGGGAATCCGGCAGCGCTTTCCCTGGATTCCACCACGAGCATACGTCGAATCCGTTCAGGTCGTGCGCACGAGCGACGGAAAAACGTGGCAGGCCGCCGCCGCGCTCGAGGAGCTCCTCAAGATTCTGCCGAAAGGCAGATTGATTTCGTGGCTGTTCAGCATCCCCTTCGTGCGCCCGCTTGTCGATCTCTTCTACAGATGGTTCGCGCGCAATCGATATCGTTTCGGTTGTGGCGAGCACTGCCAGGTGCGGCCCCAGGATCTCGATTACGGGGACGAGTAGGCCCGTCGACTCAGTTGAAGCGGGTCTTCCTCCAGAGCGACATTCCTGCCACGATCAACATTCCCAACGTCGCTAGCACGAGAGCGAGGCCCCAGCCCCAACGGAGCGCGATCTCAGGCGGACGAGCAACGATCGCAAAGCCGAGGATGATCACCGTCGCAACGCCCACCACTGTCCAATCGATCCAGCTTCGCCACCTAACGGCGCTCCCCGCATCCTCACCGGCAATTCGCGAGCGAGTGTACTCCGGATCTACTCCGTAGCGGTCGCCTTCGCGCAGAGCCGCGTCCTGCCAGTGCGCGTGCTCCTGCCGGCTAACCGATGAGAGAGCGATCACTCCAGCGCCGACTGCCATCACGATGGAGCCGCCGATTACCTGCGCGAGCACGGCGTGCGGCGCGTCGCGGAGCTCTCCGAATACGAGAATGCCCCACAGCAAACCCCAGAGCTGATTGGTGTTCGAGAGTGGAATGCCGCGCGTGATTCCCGCGTATTTGACTGCATATTGCTGGAACAGATCTCCGACGACCCAGACGAATCCACCGGCGAGGAGCCAGAACAGGACGTGTCGTGCGCCGGACAGCTGGCTCCAAAGAGGCGCAGTGCCTCCCGAATAAACCAGGGCAAGAGCGGTCATCATGCCGAGCTCGCCGACGGTGAAAAACGTGATGAACGAAAGCGGGCTCATTCCCGTGAGATAGGCTTTTCGATACGGGATGTACATCGTTCCCCACAACACGCCGGCAGTGAGCGCCGCTACCACTCCGCGCATTGCGTCGCGCGATGGGACCTGCGCTGCCGATGCGAGCGCCAGCGCCGTAGCGCCGGCGAACATCAGCAGCGCGCCACCAAGAACGCCTGCCCAGCGACGCCAGTCGGCCCCCCGCAATTCCTGGAAAAAAAGAATTCCCCAGACGATGCCGAGCAGGCTGTTGCTGTTCCAGAGCGGAAACGCAATGCTGAGCCCGACGTTTCGGACGGCGAATATTGTGAGGGTGTTTGCGACCGCCCACAGGCAGCCCGCGAGCACGGCCCACACAATGAGGTGCGGAGCTTGTCGCAGATCGGCCGCGATGTACGAGGTCCCCTGGATCAAAGCGGGCAGCGTCCACCGCGCCAGGAATACGCCGATCACCATGCTGAGCGAGATCACCACCGGCGAAAGGCCGAGCGAGACGAGCTTGGTGGGCGCCTCGGCGGCGCCAAGCCACGCACCCGCGGTAAGTCCGCAAAGCATTCCTGCGCTTTGCAGCGTGCGAAGGCGACCAGGGTCAAGTGGGCGCAGCGCGGCTGCCGCGGGCGAAGTCTCGTCCGGGATCGTGCTCAAGAAATCCAGCGCAGGACCAGGAGCCCAGCAGCGAGCACCGCAACCGGAACCCAGAAATGGACGTCACGCAGAACGAGAGTCACCCACCCCGCACGGCGGGACCCGACGTGGTCGTCCGTCATAGTTCTCGCTTGGCCATTGGCGCGCAATACTTGGCAGAAGCACGAACGGCGCGCAAGACCCATTCGACGCTCCGGCTAATTCGCCTGGAGCATTGCCGACAATCGCGCCCGGAGCCACTTTCGGGTGACGGAACGGGCCTCCACCATTGCGTCGAATGCCGTCGCTCCGGTGCTAATTGGTCCGAACTCAAATTGTTTCCCACAACTGAGACCGACATGAACCGACGAGACTTCGTTCAATCGATCACTGCCGCAGGACTGGGCATTGCCGCTTCTTCACGCCAGGCGTTCGCGGCTCGAAAACTCGACCGCATCGGACTCGAGCTTTACTCGGTGCGAAAAGCGATGGCCGCCGATCCCGACAAAACTCTCGCCGCCGTGAGCGCGATTGGGTACAAGGATGTGGAGGTGCTCTGGTCGTTCGGAAATTTTGGGCGAAGCCCGCAACAGCTCCGCACCGCTCTCGCCAACGAAGGTTTGCGCGCGCCGTCAGCTCACATCTCGCCCGAGACGATCCTGATTGGATGGGACCGAAGCCTGGACACAGCGAAATATCTCGGACACCAGTATCTCATCGTCCCGAGCCTGGGCGCCGATCTCGGCTTGACTCTCGACGACTGGAAGGAGTGGGCGGATCACTTCAACACGGCTGGAGCGACGGCGCGTCGAGCGGGTGTCTGGCTCGCGTTCCACAACGAGTCCGAGCACATGAAGCCGATCGACGGACAGATACCCTACGACGTCTTCATCAAGCGTCTTGATCCCTCAGTCGTCAGACTCCAGCTCGATGTCGGAAACATGATTCTTGGTGGCGGTGATCCGATGCAGTACCTCTCGCAGTACAAGGACCGCTACTGGGCGTTCCACCTCAAGGATGCCTTGCCGGATCGTTCCAGCGATACTGAGCTCGGCACCGGCACATTCGACTTCAGGAAATTCCTGGCTGCCGTTCCCGATCTTGACAAGAAACCCACCTACGTCGAGCAGGAGCACGGTCGTGACGAGCTCGCAAGCGCACGCACGGACTTCGAGTACCTGCACGGGCTGGATTTCTAGCCGCTCCGGGTAAATTGGGGGTTGTATGCCGGCAACTCCCTTTCACCTCGGCCCGGGCCTTCTCGTAAAGGCGGCAGCGCCGCAGCAGTTCTCGATGGCGGCGTATTCGCTGGCGCAGGTGGTGATCGACATCGAGTCGGGCTTCTTCCACCTGCGGAGGCAGTACCCGGTGCATCGCGAGATGCACACCTTCGTGATTGCCGGGCTCATTGGACTCCTCTCCGGACTCATCGTGTCGCGCGTCGGCGTGTGGCTTGCCCGTCCGCGAGACGTCGTGGGCGAAGCGCTCGCCGCCGAGTACCGATTGTGGGTCGCGGTGCCGAGCGGGATCTTCGGTGGCCTCCTTCACGTGCTGATCGACGGGGTGATGTACACGGACATCCGCCCTTTTCTGCCCTTCTCCGGGACAAACCCGCTGTACGGCCTCGTCACCGTGCGCGTGGTCTACATGTTCTGCGTTCTCACGGCGGTCGTGGGAGCCGCATTGTTGCTGGCTTGGGAATGGAGGCCGAAGCGCCTCTAGCCGGTGCTTGCGGCCCGTAGCCGAGCCTTGCGGGGATTTGGGGTTCCCTGCTAACTACTCGGCATGGATCACCCGGAATTCGCGACGACCGCGCGTGAAAGAGAGTAGCGCCGGGCCTTCCACTCTCCTGCAGGATTTCGTCGCCCAGCAGAACGCCAACGTATTTCTGAGAGCGTTCTCGTTCTCAACCACCCAGCTTCCAGTCGTTTCCCCCGACGAAGTTGATCTCGCCCATCAGATCGTCATGATGGACGAGATCGGATTCATCTTCCTGCTGATGGAGCGCGAGCAGAAGGTCGCATCGAGACTGGGTGATCTGGAGAAATGGGTCGTGAACCATGTCCTCCGCCGCGGAGCGAAGCAGATCCAGCGTACCCGCGATCTCCTCGATAGCTACATGGGGCTTTCTCTCGTCAACAACTACGGCCATCGCGTGCTCGTCACGCCAAAGGAGCCCGAGCTGCTTGTGAGCGTGATCGTCTATCGCGTGCCGGCAAAGTCGCGCGCTTTTCGGGCGGCGCGCTTCAAGAAGAACAAGAAGGGCGGCTTCGTTCATATTCTTCGCGACGTCGACTACTTCCAGATCGCGAATCATTTCGTGACGCCGGCAGAGCTGCACGATTATTTCGGATTCAGGCGCGACATCCTGATCAATTGGGATCCGCAGGCAGCGGCCGTGAGCGAGGCAGCGCTCATTGGCCAATACCTGCTCGAGGATTATATGTCGCAGCCCGACGAGCGATTCGAGCGCGCGGCGCGCGCGCGCGGCGGACCGACAGCGTGCGAGTTCTCGTTCGTGCTGGACAGCCTGGCGACGAACATCATCACCCAGGAGAGCGACTACGCCGATACGGATTGGTACGAGATTCTTTCCGAGATGGGGCGTCTGGACAGGCACGAGGTGCGCGCGCTGAAGCAGCAGGTGCGGCTCGCGCTCGAAGCCGTGCGCGGAAATCGGTTCGAGCTTCCCTACCGAATGGCGTCGGCTGGGACGGGCTGCGGGTTCCTCATTCTCCCGCTGGCCAGAGAATTCCGCGACCGAGCCAAGCAGGCCCTGCAGAGTCTTTCCGCCGCGGCCAAGTACGAGCTCGACCTCGATCGGCAGGTGGGAATCGGGATGTGGCGCAACAGCGAGTTCGTCGACATCGACTGGACTTACCTGATCGGGAAGAACATGCCCGATCCAGCGCTCGAGGAGCG